>JALSTG010000124.1 GCA_026983875.1 Campylobacteraceae bacterium | reverse complement strand
ACTTGCCGCCCCCAAGCCCCTCCCCTTCACGCCAAAAAATGTCGCACGAATCGCCAGAGAGCTCTACGGCGAACCCTACGGCTGGGGCGGCAAGATGATGACAAGAGATTGTTCCTCGACGACCCGGGACTTCTTCGCTCCTTTTGGGATCTTCCTCAAGCGCAACTCCGCCAAACAGGCCCAGGAGGGACGAAAAATCCGGATCAAGGGCCTGCCCAAGGCAAAGAAAAAGGCGGCCATACTTAAATACGCCAAACCCTTTCGCTCCCTGCTTTATGTCCCGGGACATATCACCCTCTATCTGGGCCGCTACAGAGGTGAGCCGGTGGTCATGCACACCTATTGGGGCATTCGCCTCAAGGATTGGAGCAAATACCCCCTCTGCCGCACCATCATCACCACCACCGAGCCGGGCAGAGAGCTGCGAAACATCCGGGAGCGGAGCAAACTCATCAATACACTCCAACAGATCAATACTTTTTAAATCATTTCAAAAACTGCAGAAAAAAATATGCTATTATTCGCCCCACATTCCTCACAGACGGAGTACACTATTTTGGATTCACACCCACCGTCGGGCGCTCAGCCCGTAACCCACAATAACCTTCTGCACTTCTTTTCCGAATATTCCGACATCATTCTGGGGACGATCTTCGGAGCACTGGCTTTCTACTTTCACCTGAACCATTCGCCCTATCTTGCCGTTCTTGGCGCCGCCATCTCCATCGGCTCCTTCTCCATCACCGTCGCAGAGATCGCCGAGATCCTTGCCGAACGGCTCGAGGAGCCCTATGCCAGTTTCGTCCTAACCTTCTCCGCCGTGGCAGTGGAGATCATCCTGCTCTTTATGATCGTCCGAGAAGGGGTCCACAACCCTGCCGCCCTTGAGACGGTCAAAGGGGGGATCATCTCCGCGGTAATCGTCGATATGAACGTGCTCCTGGGGCTGGCAGTCTTTATCGGAGGCCTCAGCTACAAGGAGCAGGAGCACAACGAAGACACCTCCAGCACCTATACCACGATCCTCCTGGTGGCCTCCTCGGCTCTGCTGGTACCCAGCATTCTCAACTACACCGAAAATACCCGGACTCTTTTCCAGGCTTCGGTCATGATTGCTTCGGTCCTTTTAATCTTTTATATTGCGATTTTTATCTTTCAGACCCGCACTCACTCTCACTTCTTTAAAGCGACCGCCAAAAGCCGCCTCTTTCGTATCAAAAAGAGACTCAGTGAAGAAGATGAGGAAGAGGAAGAGGATTATCTTTTCGACCGCCTGGGCAATGTCGCCAACTTCATCGCCATTTTTCTCTTTATTTTCGTCATCGGGCTTTTGGCCGAACTCTTTGCCACCGACGGAATGCCCATTGCCAAGGAGATGGGCATCTCCACAGGCTTGGCGGGTCTGATCATCGCTATCATCGCCGTAGCTCCCGAGATCATGACCGCCATCAAAGCTGCCCGTGATGACGAGATCCAACGGGTCATCAACATCGCCATGGGAGCTTCGACGGTCTCGATCATGCTGACCGTCCCTATCCTCATGGCTCTGGCTTATGTCAACGGCATCGAACTGACCCTCGATTTCAACGCCTTTCAAGTCGGTGCACTGATTCTGACGATCATCTTGGCCTGGAAGACTACCGACGATGGAGAGACCAACTATTTCGAAGGGATCAGCCACCTAATGTTCTTCGTCGGCTATGCCATCATCGCGACGCTTTATCATTAAGCGTCGTTTATCCTCTTTTGCTATCCTATCGATTCAAAAGATTGTACCGACGAGGCAACAATGCAAAAGATTACCCGGAAAATTCATAGAATTTTCTCACCCAAATCCTTCACCGTTCACCATTCACCATTCACCGCAGCAGTGCTGACGGCACTGCTCGCCACAGGAGTACTCATGGCCAATTCCCTGCCAAAATATTTCCACAAAACTCTCGCCAACGGCCTGGAGGTCTACGCTATTCCTCTGGAAAACGGCACCGGGGTCATCACCACCGACATCTTCTACAAAGTCGGCTCCCGGGACGAGATCCTGGGCAAGACCGGTATCGCCCATATGCTGGAGCATATGAACTTCAAATCCACCGAACACCTCAAAGAGGGGGAGTTCGACAAGATCGTCAAGAGCCACGGCGGCATCAACAATGCCTCCACCGGCTTCGACTACACCCACTACTTCATCAAATCCTCCAGCTCCAACATGAAGATGGCGATGGAGCTCTACGCCGAACTGATGGGCCACCTCAAGCTCAGCGACGAAGAGTTCCAGAAAGAGCGTAAAGTCGTTGCCGAAGAGCGACGCTGGCGCACCGACAACAATCCCGTGGGCTACCTCTACTTCCGCCTCTTCAACACCCACTTCGTCGAGCATAGCTACCATTGGACTCCCATCGGCTTCATGCACGACATCCAGCACTGGAACATCGAGGATATCCGAGAGTTCCACGCTCGCTTCTACCGCCCCGACAACGCCATCCTCATCGTCGCCGGCGACGTGGATCCCCAGGAGGTCTTCCGCACCGCCAAAGAGACCTTCGGCAAGGTCCCCGCCCCCGCTCGAAAATGCGACTGCTCCCTGATCACCACCAATACCCCCTATGAGCCCGAAGCCGACGGGGCCAAACGGGTGGTCCTCCATAAAGAGAACAACCACGCCGAGACCGTCGCCATCGCCTACTCCATTCCCAACTTCCGCCACAAGGACCAGGTGGTCCTCTCGATGATCGCCGAGATCCTCTCCAGCGGCAAAAGCAGCCGACTCCAGAGCGAATTGGTCCAGAAGCGCCAACTGGCCAACCAGATCTACGGCTACAACATGGAGCTCAAAGATCCGGGCATCTTCCTCTTCCTGGGCGTCGCCAACCCGGGGATCAAGGCCGAAGATCTGGAGCAGGCGATCCTCGAACAGATCGAGCGGATCAAGAGCGAAGGGGTCAGCCCCGAGGAGCTGGAGAAGATACGTCTCAATACCAAGGTAGACTTCATCCACGAGCTGGAAAGCTCCTCCTCCACCGCTACACTTTTCGGCTCTTACCTGGCCCGAGGCGATCTGAAGCCCCTGCTGGAGTATGAGGAGAATTTGGATAAAATTACCCCCGAAATGGTCAAGGAAGTGGCGAAACGATACTTCGATCACAACCGTTCCACCACCATCATCCTCAGGAGCAACGAGCAATGAGCCAGATAATTTGCGGGGCGATGACCGCCCTGATCACTCCTTTCAAAAACGGCGCCCTGGACGAGGCAACCTACGCCGATCTGATCCGCCGCCAGATCCGCCACGGTATCGATGCCGTCGTCCCCGTGGGCACCACCGGCGAGAGCGCGACGCTGAGCCACGACGAGCACAAGCGCTGCATCGAAATCGCCGTGGAGGTCTGCAAAGGCACCGACGCCAAAGTCATCGCCGGCGCCGGCTCCAACGCCACTCACGAAGCGATCGACATCGCCCGCCACGCTCAGGAGTGCGGTGCTGATGCCCTGCTCTCGGTGACGCCCTACTACAACAAACCCTCCCAGGAAGGGCTCTACCGCCACTACAAGGCAATCGCCGAAGCGGTGGAGATCCCCGTCATGCTCTACAACGTCCCGGGACGCACCTCGGTAGACCTGCAGCCGGCGACGGTCTTTCGCCTCTTCGACGAGGTGCCCAACATTTATGCCATCAAAGAGGCCACCGGCAGTATGGAGCGCGCCGTCGATCTCCTGGCTGCTCGTCCCCGGCTCTGCCTCGTCAGCGGCGACGACGCCATCGACTACCCCCTCCTGGCCAACGGGGCCAAGGGCGTCATCTCCGTCACCGCCAACCTCCTGCCCGATCTCAAGGCCCAACTGGTCCACAAAGCCCTCGCAGGCGACCTGGCGGGATCCAAAAAGATCAACGACAGCCTCTACCCCATCAACAAGGCGATGTTCGTCGAATCCAACCCTATCCCCGTCAAGGCCGCCATGTATCTGGCGGGACTGCTGGAGACCCTGGAGTATCGCCTGCCTCTGGTGGCTCCCAGCGCGGAGAATATGAAAAAGATCGAAGCGGCCATCGCCAACTACACCATCGCGGGAGTCAAATAGCATGTATCCGGAAATGAAAGGCAAAACCCTCGTCATCACCGGCGCCACCAAAGGCATCGGCAAAGCCACCGCCGAAAAATTCGCCCAAAACGGCGTCAACATCGCCCTGACCTACAACTCCAACCAGGAAGCCGCCGAGACCTTCTGCCGCGAGCTGGAGAGCGACTACGGCGTCAAAGCCCGGGCCTACCCCCTGGATATCCTCGATCCCGATCGGTTCAAGCCGCTCTTTGAGGCCATCGACGAGGATTTCGACCGGGTCGACTATTTTGTCTCCAACGCCATGATCTACGGCCGTCCCGTCGTCGGGGGATACGGCAAATTCATGAAGCTGCGTCCCAAGAAGGGCCTACTCAACATCTATACCGCCACCGTGGGCGCTTTCGTCGCCGGCAGCCAGGAAGCGGCCAAACGGATGCAGAAAGTCGGAGGCGGCTCCATCGTGACCCTGAGCTCCACGGGCAACCTGATCTACATAGAAAACTACGCCGGCCACGGCACCAACAAAGCCGCCGTAGAGGCGATGGCCCGCTACGCCGCCGTGGAGCTGGGTGAGATGGGGATCCGGGTCAACGCCGTCAGCGGCGGCCCCATCGAGACCGACGCCCTTCGCGCTTTTACCAACTACGAAGAGGTCAAAGCCGAAACCGTCAAACGCTCGGCCCTCAACCGTATGGGCACCCCCGAGGACCTCGCCGGAGCCATCTGCTTCCTCTGTAGCGACGATGCGAGCTGGATCACAGGCCAGACCCTCGTCGTCGACGGAGGAACAACGTTTCGCTAATGCGAAACGGATGGAAGATGTGAAAATGGAAGATGGAAAGATTCTGATCGATCAAAGCGTTGCCCCACAACGCATACCGCCACTCTTCACTCTTCACTCTTCACTCTTCACTAAGCATTTCTTCTCCGACAGGAGAAGAAATGCTTAATATCCCCAACCTCCTCGCCTTCATCCGTCTGCTGATCGCTCCGCTGATGTTTTTCCTCCTGGTCGATCGGGATCTGCCGATCTTCGCGGGTATCCACTACTCCTGGCTCGACTATGCAGCGGCCTTTCTTTTCGTCCTAGCCAGCGCGACGGACTTTTTTGACGGCTACATCGCCCGCACCTTCGATCAGATCACCGTCTTGGGAGCCATCCTCGACCCCCTGGCAGACAAGATGCTCACCCTGGCGGGATTTCTGGGACTGATGATGCTTGGGCGCGCCGACGCCTGGGCGATCTACCTGATCTTGACCCGGGAGCTCTTCATCACCGGCTTACGGGTCTCGGCCATGAGCCAGGGCATCGACGTCAGCGCCAGCTGGATGGGCAAGGTCAAGACCGTCGCCCAGATGTTCGCTATCGGCTTTCTCCTCATGGAGTGGCCCGGCGGCACCCTCCTCCTCTGGATCGCCGTAGCGCTGACGCTCTACAGCGGCTACGAGTATGTTAGAGATTTCTTCAAAAAAGCGGGATTTCGCTAAGCCCCCTGCATTCTATCCATCCAAACGCAAAATCCTTGATCTGTAATCCCCCTCTAAGCCTCCGCGCTCTAAACTATCATTACCTCAATCAGGAGTTCTCATGAATACCCAGAAAGTCATCTCCGGCTTTTTCTTCATCCTCGCCATGACCATCAACTTTGGTTTCGTCTACGGCGATCCGGCCAATATCCAGTACCACAGTGCCTACGAGCTCTTCGCCGCCATCGTCATCAACCTCATCGCCACCATTCTCAAGCTGGGCGACAAAACCCAGCTCGGTTCGGTACTATTGGCCACCAGCCTCGTCGCAGACATCCAGCTCATCGCCTCGGCCTCGGTCTGGGCTCTAGCGGTCTATGTCCTGGGAGGGATGAATCTCGAGAGCACCGTCGCCGTCATCTCCCTGGCCGGCGGCGCCCTTCTGGCCAACATCGTCTCGGTCACGCTCTTCATCGGGGACACCCTCAAGTCCAAGCGCTAGGGCCCTATGGAATCCAACAACACCATCTGGATCATCATCCGCCGGATGAGGATCCCCTTTCTCGTCATCATCGTCACCTTCTCCGTCTCGATCCTGGGTCTGACCCTGATCCCGGGGATGGACGATCAGGGCCATCCCTACCGGATGAGCTTCTTCGACGCCTTCTATTTCGTCAGTTACATGGCCTCGACCATCGGCTTCGGCGAAGCCCCCTACACCTTCACCTATCCTCAACGGCTCTGGGTGAGCTTCTGCATCTACCTGACGGTCATCGGCTGGTTCTACGGGATCGGAAGCATCGTCGCCCTGGTTCAGGACAAACGTCTCGCCCGAGAGATCGACATCGCCCGCTTTCGCAAGAAGATCCATGAGCTTAGCGAACCCTTCACCATCATTCTAGGCTACAACAACATTACCCATCAGATCATCGACTGGCTCAACCGGGAGGGGATAAGGGTCGTGGTCGTCGATCGGGACGCCGAGAAGATCGATGCTCTGGATCTGGAGAGTTTTATCCCCGAGGTTCCGGCCCTCGCGGCGGATGTCACCCATCCAAACACCCTCAAGATGGCCGGTATCCATAAAAAAAACTGCCAAGCCGTCGTCGCTCTGTTTGAAGACGATATGAAAAACACCAAGATTGCTCTACTGTGCAAACTCTTGAACAAACGGGTCAAGCTGGTCATAAAATCAACGACCAAAACCCAGAGCGAACACCTCAAAAACCTGGGGGTCCGCTATATCGAAGACCCTTTTCTCTTCATCTCCAACCGCATCTACCTGGCACTGGTCGCCCCCAATCTTTGGCTACTGGAGATGTGGATCTTCGGCCATATCCTCAAAGTTCGTCACCGCGAAGAGCTGCCCCACGGCAAATATATCATCTGCGGATACGGCCGAATGGGCCATGCCCTGGAGCGCGCCCTGAAAAAGGCGGGTATGCCCTACAACTACATCGACTTAAAATCCGCCGAATACAAGGAAGAGAAAGGCAGTGCCGTCTTCGGCGATGCAGAGGATTACAAAATCCTCCTCGAAGCAGGGGTCAAAGAGGCGGTCGCCATCATCGCCGCGACCAAAGACGATCTGATCAATCTGACGATCCTCGCCACCGCCAAAAAGCTCAACAAAGAGATCTACACCATCGGCCGGGAAAATACCCTTGACGACTTGAGCATCTTTCGCTCCGCCCGGATCGACCGGGTCTATATCCTGGAGCGGATTCTCGCCGAGTTCACCTATCTCTTTATCGCCCGGCCTCTGGCCTATCGCTTCGTCCGCCTACTGCATACGCGAGATGAAGCCTGGGGACGAGCCCTTGTCGAATCGATGCACGAAACCCTGGGAGAGAATCCTCTGCACTTTGAAATCACCGTTGATGAAGAGCACGCCTACGCCTTGGCAAGAGAGTTGAAAAAGGGAAGAGAGATCACCCTGGGCTCCCTGCGTCGCTCCCGGGCCGACCGCTCCAAAACCCTGCCGCTGATGTTTCTGCTGTGTAAATGGGACGAGCAGCGCCGCGAACTCCTCCCCGGCGACGACCTCCTCATCGAACCGGGTGTCCAGCTCCTCATCGCCGCCACCGAGGAGAGCAAAACGGACTTCGAGTATATCGTCAACAACTACTACGAGCTCGACTACGTCCTGGACGGCAAAGGCTAAGGCTCTTCTCCTGGCAGTTGCTCTTGGAGTCGATCTAGGAAGGGAAGCTGACTTTTGACCAACACCTCCCGGGCCTCTCCAATGGGGAACCAGCCCCCCCGGTCCACCTCGGGATACTCCCGAAGCGTTCCGCTACCCGGAGGCCACTCAATCCGAAAGCTGTTGGAGTGTACCTTCTCTGAGAGATCCGGCGCATAGACGCTATAAATAAACAATCGTTTCGAACCGCTTCGCCCCTCCCCCAAAAAGTTGAGCTTCCCTTCGATCCTCTGACCCGTTTCCTCGACAAACTCCCGGCACGCCGCCTCCTCCTCGGATTCGCCCTCCTCCACGATTCCCTTAGGGATACTCCAGGCCCGTTTTTTCTTTCGCCAGTAGGGCCCTCCCATATGCACCAGGTAGACCTCAATCCCGGACGGACCGAAGCGGAAGGGGAGGATCCCGGCACTTTTTTGCATCGATGCTCCTTTGCTACCTGAGTATCTCTTCTTTTGTACCGATCAATGATATAGTATGCCATATCAAAAGAGGAGTAAAACAATGAACGACATAACGATCCATATAGAGGGGCAGACCCGACGCGTTGTCCTTTACAATCTCAACAGCCTTGACGCAGAAGCATTTACAACAGATGAGTACGACTTCAATGATCATAGCGATCTGCTGCGTTTTGTCGAGGAGGTCAATGCTCTCGCCGAAGAGGGAGAGCTCGATGCCCTGGAGGATGTGCGGGTGGTCCTGGCCCTCGATCCCGAAGGTATCGAGGAGCTTACCTTGCACCGGGGCACCCCGCAGGAAACGGGCGAGCCCCTGGATCCCGAGAGTTTCGTCCTCAACAATCTCTCCCCCAATACCCCTTTTGAGATGGTGCAGCGTGCCGAAGTCGGGGGGCTCTTCTACCTTCGGAGCGAAAGCGGCCGGGGAATCTGGGATCTGGTTGGCGAAGGAGCGAAAGCGGAAGAGAGCCCGATCGAAATCGGATACTATGACTGTACCGAAGATCTGGACGTTTATGATGCCCTTAGAGAGAGCTACTACGACTTCGTTTGCGATACGATGGTTCCGGAGAGACTCAAAGTCGCCGGTACTCCTCTGAGCCTCGATCGCTTCGACTTTGAACCGTCGCAGATCTCCGGCGCGCTCTTTCGCGTCGTAGAGGATCCCGAAAACGGTCTCAAGAGCCTCGAGCACCTCCCCGTCCCGCCGCAGCTCTTCCTCGACGAAAGCGAAGAGGAGTTCTGAGGCCGGTGACGCCATCCTCTAAGCATAGTTCGATAAAATATCGCTCTGCTTTCGGGGTGTGGCGCAGCCTGGTAGCGCGCCTCGTTCGGGACGAGGAGGCCGCAGGTTCAAATCCTGTCACCCCGACCATTTCGATGATTATTCATATCCTTATTTTGACTACTCTAAAATCTATAGATGAATCCAAATGTTACTGTATGAGTATCAAAGCTATTTGATTCCACAACTTGGATATTTCCAGTATATCTATGCTCTATCTCTGCATCTTTATAACGATTATAACGATACTCTACTCTCAGATGGAAGTTAGAACTGAGCATATATTCCAGACCGGCCCCTACAGTCAAGCCACACGTCGTGTCACTATGCCAATCTCCAATATTTCCTCCCAATGGATAGATATCTGAACCATATTTTCCTTTCAATTCTGTCCATGTAATTCCCATCAAAACATAAGGCAAAAAATCCTCATTTACTACCTTGCCAACCTTGCCGACAACAGAAGCCTCCCAATTTTGCCGGACATAGTAATCAAAACCTGATAAGGTACCTCCCTGAATCCAATATTCCGCCTTCTTATCTTCATTGGACATTCTGTTAAAACCTGCTTCAAGACCCAATATCCAATTATTTTCCACCCTCCAATTATATCCTGCAAAAACACCCCCTATGATTCCACTGGGTGTAATTCCATGCGCGTAATAACTCGAATTAAAACTACCATCGGGATTAAAATCTTTTTCATATAAATCAACATCATTCCAAATATAACCAGCTTGTACACCGATGTAGAAACCACCCCAGTTATCAATAGGCTGTCCAGGGACGGACTCAATATCTCCTCCAGCCAACGCGGGGAAAGTGATACCTAAAACCAAAATACACGCAAAATATGTCTTCCGCATAATTAATCCTCCACCTTCGTATTTATTGTGATGCTATCCTAGATTAAAAGTTCTTTAATTTTCATAAATCAAAATTTGATTAACTGTTTATACACCCTTCTTCAAATTCTTTGGCAAGATATTCCCCGGTATAGCTACCCGTTTTTTTATATTCCGCCGCCAACTCTTCCGGCGTACCCGTCGCGACGATCTCTCCGCCTTTGTTGCCCCCTTCGGGGCCCATATCAAGAATGTAATCGGCATTTTTGACCATGTCGAGATTGTGCTCGATGACCACGACGCTGTTGCCCAGCTCCACCAGGTGGTGCAAAACCCCCGTGAGGCGATCTACGTCGGCGAAATGCAGCCCGGTGGTAGGTTCGTCGAGGATGTAGAGGGTCCGGCCGGTATCCTTGCGGCTGAGCTCCTTGGCCAGTTTGATCCGCTGGGCTTCTCCTCCCGAAAGCGTCGTAGCGTTCTGCCCCAGCTTGATGTAGTCCAGGCCTACGGCCATAAGGGTCTGCAATTTAACGGCGATGGCCGGGACGGCCTTGAAAAACTCCATCGCCTCGGCCACGCTCATATCCAGTACCTCCGCGATATTCTTGCCCCGATAGAGTACTTCGAGGGTCTGGGGATTGTAACGGGTGCCTCCGCAGGCGTCGCAAGTCACCATCACGTCGGGGAGGAAATGCATCTCGATCTTGATCTGTCCCTCTCCCTGGCAGCTTTCGCAGCGCCCTCCTTTGACGTTGAAACTGAAGCGCCCTACTTTGTAGCCTCGCAGCTGGGCCTCCTTGGTCTGGGCGAAGAGTTTGCGAATCTCGTCCATGATCCCCGTGTAGGTCGCCGGATTGGATCGAGGAGTGCGGCCGATGGGACTCTGATCCAGGTAGATCACCTTATCCAGATGTTCCAAACCGTCAATCTCGACCCCTTCGACGCGGTTGACTTTCTTGGCTCGGTTGAGAATCTCCCGCGCCACGGGCAGGAGCGTCTGGAGAATCAGGGAGCTCTTGCCGCTGCCGCTGACCCCGGTGACGCAGACGAAGTTGCCCAGAGGAATCCGGGCCGAGAGATTTTCGATATTGTTGATGGTGACGTTGCGAATCTCCAGCCACCGTTCCCGGGGA
>JALSTG010000123.1 GCA_026983875.1 Campylobacteraceae bacterium | reverse complement strand
GATCGTTCACGTGGGCAACTCCATACGCTACAACGATTTTCTTGCCGTGGGATCCAATCATATCACCAACGATCTATCCATGGCGCTGCATACGCCTCTTAGTATTGCCGAGAGCGTCAAGATCCGACACGGGAATCTTTTGGAGAGTTCCAGTGAATCGGTCGAGCTTCCGATTATAGGAGACGAGGAGAAGCGCAACACTATCTCTTTGGAGATTGTGCATAATGTGATCCTGGCTCGGGTGGAAGAGGCCTTGATCATTCTGTCGAAATCTTTGGACAAGAGCGCTTTGCGGGAACAGGTAGGCGCAGGTGTCGTTTTGACAGGGGGATTGACAAAACTCAAAGGTATTCGTGAGCTGGCTCAGGCGATCTTCCATGGAATGCCGGTGCGAATTGGTCTTCCTCGGGAGCTTGGCGGGATGTATGATGAGCTGAAAGACCCGGCTTTTTCGACGGTGGTCGGCCTCCTGCTCTACCAGGCCGGAGAGCACACGCCCTACGAGGTTGACTACAGTAAACGGCTTTTGCACCATAAAGAAGAGTATCGTCATGATGTAACGGATATCGGAGATCTTCACGCCGAGAGTGAGCGGAGGTCGGGACAGACCGTTCACCTTTCTTCATCAAAAAAGAAAGAGGAGAGTCCGGAGTTTGACTTGGGCTTACCGGAACCTTCCGGCAAACAAAAGAGCCGCAAGAAAAGCTCGAAGTTTTTGGAGGGAGAAGAGGAGAGTCTCCTCCCGTCCACTTTTAAAAAGAGCGACGGGAATCCGTTTAAAAAGATCGTCAATTGGGCGAAACAACTATTCTAATCCATCAAAAGGGGGAGCCAAATATGGAGCATTTTGAAATCGAGATAGAGTCAGCTGCCAGCAGCGCCAATCTAGAGGGGGCGAAGATCAAAGCCATCGGTGTCGGCGGCGGCGGCGGGAACATGATCAACCACATGATTTCCGAAAATGTCAAGGGGATCGATCTTATCGTCGCCAATACTGACGCGCAGGCCTTGGAGTCTTCGCTCTCTCCGATCAAATTACAATTGGGGGCAAACGCCACCCGTGGGCTTGGAGCGGGCATGAAGCCCGAAATCGGCCGGGAAGCGGCTCTGGAAAGCTTCAGCGAGATCAAGGATACCCTTGCCGGTGCGGATATCGTTTTTATCTCTGCCGGGCTGGGCGGAGGCACCGGGACCGGTGCCGCACCGATCATCGCCCAGGCGGCCAAAGAGGTAGGTGCATTGACGGTTTCCGTTGTGACGACACCTTTTCGATTCGAGGGGCGCAAGCGTCAGAAGCTTGCCAAAAGCGGATTAGAAGAGCTGAAACGCGAAAGCGACTCTATCATCGTTGTCCCCAATGAACGTCTCCTCTCGATCGTAGAAAAGAATCTCGGTATCAAGGAGAGTTTCCGCCTGGTGGACGACGTGCTTTGTCAGGCAGTCTCCGGGATTTCCAACGTGATTCTCTCCCACGGTCCCAATGATATCAACCTCGACTTCGCTGACGTCAAAACCGTCATGAGCCACCGGGGACTGGCCCTCATGGGCAGCGGCAGCAGCCAGGGGGCCAATGCGGCTTACGATGCGGCCAAGGCTGCCATCGACTCGCCGCTATTGGATAACGTCTCTATCAACGGCGCCAAAGGTGTCCTGGTACATTTCCATATCCATCCCGACTATCCGATCCTTCAGATCTCCGAAGCGATGGAGATTATCGAAGAGCATGCCGATGAAGATGCGAGCGTCATTTTCGGTACGACGACCAATCCCCAACTGGAACTCGACCAAGTGCAAATTACCATCGTCGCGACCGGCTTCGAAGAGGCAGAGGCCACGTCCGGAAATACCCAGGCGGAAAAAGTCAAGCAGGCCGAGAGTCTTCTGGGGAGCCAGGGAGCCAATACTACCTCTTCCAATCCCTATAATACTTTGTCCGGAGGGCGCCGGGTCGTCGGTGGAGAGTATTCTGCAGACGAAGATATCCTTGACGTTCCTACCTTCCTCCGTAAGCAGATGGATTAATTCTTCGCGCCTCTCCCCCAGGCGCGTTTTCGAACATTTCCCCTTTTTGGTAATATCACGTATCACGACACGCCTCTCAGTGTCTGAGTTCAATATCGGAAAAAGAACGACAAGGAATTTTGATGAAATATTTGAAAAGACTTTCTCAATACGGTTCAGGTATAGGTTTGGGGGTTTTGCTGGTAAGCGGCATCACTGGATGTCAGCAGAGGCAGACGGATCAAGAGTCTGTCCGGCCTCAACAGCAAAACGCCTTCGTCGTTATCGAAGAGGTAAGCCCCGGCAAATATAAAATTGCCGAAGAGTTCCCTGCGAAAGAGACGCG
>JALSTG010000122.1 GCA_026983875.1 Campylobacteraceae bacterium | reverse complement strand
GATAGTAACTTTTGTAAACAAAAGCATCCTACGCTATCTCACTATTCACTATTCATTATTCACTATCTTCCGGAGCCTCGGCTCCGAAAAATCAGCGGAACGGGGGGGAGTACTGCAGACCGCCTTTGGTCCAGAGTGCATTGAGGCCCCGCTCGATTTTTAGAGGGGTATTGACGCCGACGTTACGCTCGAAGATCTCACCGTAATTTCCAACCTGCTTAATTGCGCGGTAGAAACACTCTTTGTCGAGACCGACATTTTTGCACATATCCCCTTCGACACCCAGAAGACGACGGGTTTCGGGATCGGTGCTCTTAGCCTTGGCTTCATCGACGTTGGCCATAGTGATGCCCTTCTCTTCTGCAGTCAACAGAGCGTTGCGGGTCCACTTAGCAATATCGAACCACTGGTCATCTCCGTGGCGTACGGCGGGTGCCAGAGGCTCCTTGGAGATGATTTCGGGCAAGACGACATATTTGTCGGGATTGGCCAACTTGGTTCTGGTGGCGTAGAGCCCGGATGCATCGGTCGTCAGAACGTCACAGCGGCCGGAGACGAAGGCTTTAGTCACCTGGTCGTTGGTGTCGAAAGTGATTGCCTTGAATTTCATACCGTTGGCGCGAAAGTAATCGGCGAGATTGAGTTCCGTCGTAGTACCGGCCTGGATACAGACGGTTGCTCCGTCGAGTTCTTTGGCGCTTTTGACACCCAGAGCTTTGGGAACCATGAAGCCCTGGCCGTCGTAGTACATGACGCCGGTGAAGTTGATCCCTAGAGAAGTGTCCCGAGTTTCGGTATCGGTCGTATTGCGAGAGAGTACGTCGATCTCCCCACTCTGGAGTGCGGTAAAGCGTTCTTTGGCGTTGAGGGGAACATACTTGACCTTGGAAGCGTCGCCCAGGACGACTGCGGCCAGTGCCCGGCAGTAGTCGACGTCGAGGCCTCTCCACTGGCCTTTGGAGTCGGCTTCGCTGAAGCCGGGGAGCCCGGTGTTGACCCCGCATTTGAGGACGCCGGCCTTTTTGACGTCGTCGAGGGTTCCGGCCGTGGCCAGGGTGGCGGTAGCCAGTACGGCAATCGCCGAAAGCTTGAGCAGTTTCTTCATCATAGTTTCTCCTTTTGATTGATATCGAAACGCCCATAGTTTAGAATGAAAAGGATTAAGAGAAGATTAGAATGAGTAATGATTCTTGATTAGTAGCGGATCAGAGCTCTTGCCAAGCGTAATGACTCGGCTTAGAGCGGATCGATTTCCCAGAAAAAATCGATCCACGACGGTGCTTCTTTGACGGTAAAGTCGGGTTGGATCAGAGAACCGGGCTTGTAGAAAAGCGTTGCGACTTTGAACTCGATGTCCGGGTAGAGTTCCCGCAGACGATTCAGGACCTCTACGAGGGTCTCTCCGCTGTCGGCGATATCGTCGAGGATCAGAACCTTGCGGGCGTCGGAGAGGTCGGGAATATTGAAGATCTGTAGGGTATCCAGCTTACGGGAACCTTCATAATGAATGGAATTCAGGGCAAAGAGGCGGCGGGTATCCCGGGCATTGGCAAGAAAATGCCCCAGAGTCAGACCCCCCCGCGCTATTGCCAGAAGTGTGTCCGGATCGAACGCTTCGATTGCGCGATTGAGCTTGGCGACATCACCGATAAATTCATCGTAACCGTAATAGTATTTTTCCATCTCTTCGCCGCTCCGATCAGTGGAGAATGAAGACAATCAGGCTGATCAGAGTGATGAGATAGATCCCGACGTTGAGTTCCGAAAACTTTCCCTGAAAGAGCTTGAGGAGGGTAAAGGCCACGAAACCGGCGGCGAGGCCGTTGGTAATGGAGTAGGTCAGGGGCATAAGCAGTACGGTAAAAAAGGCTGCGGTAGCCGTAGCCAGATCCATCCCTTCGAAATTCATCTTGCCCAATTCGGTGAACATCAGGATACCGACGATGACGAGGACGGGATAGATGGCGGCACCGGGAATTGCCTGGAAGAGGGGCAGCATGAAGAGGGTCAGAACGAAGAATGCGGCAGTAAAGATAGCGGTCAATCCTGTACGGCCTCCCGCTTCGACGCCGCTGGCGGATTCGATGAAGCTGGTGGTAGTGGAGACGCCCAGAAGGGAACCGGCAACGGTAGCGACGGCATCGGCTTCGAGGGTCTTTTCCAGGGATTTATCTTCGTCGTCGCCTTCCTGGAAAAGTTTGGCTCGGGCTCCGACGGCGGTCAGAGTTCCCAGTGTATCGAACATATCCGTTACGAGGAAAGTGATGATCACCGGAAGCAGCGAGAGGCTGAGGGCCGAAGGGATATCGAGTTTCAGGGCGATGGGCTCGATGGAAGCCGGCATGCTCAAGAGCCCTTCGGGCAGTTTGCCCAGGCCCAGGACCCAAGCGACGGCGGAGGTTAGGAGTACACCGAGGATAAAAGCGCCCTTGACCCGGTAAAGGGTCAGAATCAGTGTCAGAAAAAGGCCGAAAAGACCCAAAAGAATCTCCGGCTTGTCGAGAGCCCCGAGAGTGACGAGCGTCGCTTTGCTAGGGACGATAATGCCGAGCTGTTTAAGCCCGATAAAGGCGATAAAGGCACCGATTCCCGCACTGATCGCCCGACGGAGGTCCATGGGGATCGAGTGCATGATCCAGACCCGAAAGCGTGTGAAAGAGAGGAGAACGAAGATTACCCCGGAGATGAAGACGATACCCAGTGCCGTCTGCCAGGGAATCTTCATCCCCAGGACCAGGCCGTAGGTGAAGTAGGCATTGAGTCCCATGCCTACGCTCATGGCGACGGGTGTGTTGCTCCAAAAACCGTTGAAGGCGGTGGCGAGGATGGTAATTAGAGCCGTGGCGGTGATCACCGCAGGCATCGGCAGGCCTGCATCGGCCATGATGAAGCCGTTGACGGGGACGATGTACATCATCGTCAGAAAGGTCGTCAGCCCGGCCATGAATTCGATGCGGAGATTGGTTCCTTTGCGCTTTAGGGCAAAACGTGCCAGCATCACTTCCCCTTTTTTTCGAATGATTTCGTTGATTTGCTAGTATAGCATGAACCAGCTATGGAGGGGGATAGAAAAGTGCTGCTTAAAGGGAACTACTGGAGCTGTTTTTTATACTCCGCTTTGATCGACCGAATGATTTTGAAGTTATCGTCGGCTTTTCTTGAGAGCAAATTGGGAATAAAACGGGTTTTGGAATTATACATCATTTCGAAAAAAAGAAAGCCCTTCCGCGCTTGTCCGAGTAGATCTTGAGTTCTGGGGGTGTTGAGTTTGTTGGCTTGGAGCTCCTTGAGATTTGCATGAAAGTCGTCGATAATGGTTTGTACATCTGCTTCATAGTCCGGCATTTTGGCACCCCAGAGTTTTAAGAGGTAATCGATGGAGATCTTCATAGGTCCGCGGCAGAGTTTTCCCGTTAGGGAAAGAAGCTCCAACCCTCCCTCTGCCGCAGGCTTGGATCCTTGCAGCAGAAGCGGAATCATTTGGGAAAAGTTGGCTTTTAGCTTCAGTGCCCCTTCTTTGCTCGGCGTATCTTGCAGGATTATTTTGGATTCGTCCCAGATGTTTTGGGCCTTATCGAATGCTGCGATTGCTTCGGGATGATCTTTGAGCCGCTCTTGAAAAAACTTACGAATCAGTGTGAAGCGGAGGTCATAGGCAGGAATCGCCCGTTCGAGACTTCCGGAGGGATCATCAAAATTACTTCCAAGGCCCTTCATTATGTAGGCTTTGAGCATCTGTTGTGACTGGGTCATCTGAAGGCAGTTGGTATTGAAAATATCGGTCAAGCTGCCGTTTTTTGGGAAAGGCTCAACTTCAAGAGCGTGAACGAGGTTTCCGACTATCAATAAGCAAGTAAAGAGAAGTAGTCTGAGCCTTTTCATAACCTTATATACCTCCTATTTCCAACTTTTGTGTTCTCAAAGTATATCATGGAGTCTGTTCGCCTCCTCCATCCATCGGTGCAGCTCCTCCCAGCGCTCCTCTTCCACCAGACGCTGACAACGATCGAGTTCTCCCCTGAAACATTGGATGGCCTTGAGAAGGTTATCACGATTTTGTCGGAAAATATCGGTCCACATATTGGGGGAAGATTTGGCGATACGGCTCATATCCCGAAATCCTCCTCCCGCCAGGGCGATGATTGCCTTGGGATTCTCCTGTTTCATAACGGTATTGGCTAGAGCGTAACTCAGGGCATGGGGCATATGGGAGATAAAAGCGGCGTGCCGATCATGCTCTTGTGCCTCCATATAGAAGATCTTCATTCCAAGATCGGTAAAGATCTTTTTAGCGAACTTTTGCTGATGTTCCCCGCTCTCTTCGATATCGCATAGGACGACGACCTGCCCCCGATAGAGATCGGGGATAGCGGCGGAGGGACCGAACTTTTCCGTCCCCGTCATGGGGTGGGCGGCGACAAAGTTTTTTCGGATGGAGGGAGGAACGGAGTCGACAATCTTCTTTTTGGTACTGCCGAAGTCGATGAGGGTCGACGTCTCGGGCAGGGAATCGAACTCCTGAAGGATCTGAATAATCCCGTCGACGGGAATCGCCAGGATGATGAGGTCCCGGTCGTAGAAGGTCTCCAGGTCGTCGGTAATCTTGTCCACCAGTTGGAGCTGCAGCGCTTCGATGCAGTGCTGGTCGTTGCGATCGTAGCCGACGATCTCCAAGTCGGTGTATTGATCTTTGAGTGCCAGGGCGAAGGAGCCGCCCATCAGGCCCAATCCTATGATACCAACCTTCATTTTTCCCCCTGTAGTATTGTTTCTGTTCCGGATTCTATTTAAAAATATTAAACAATAAGTTAATTTTTTGACCAAAGGCATCAATTTTAATTCAGGCAAAAATGGGTAGTATACCCCTATAAAACATTCACTCGGAAATGCGTTGTATCAACGCCATTTCGAGATTCAAAGGGAAATCGATGTTGAAAAAAGTGTTGCTGCTTGTCAGTTTGATGATCGGTACGTCCAGTATACAGGCCCTTCCGGTGAAAAAAGCACCGATTACCAATATCGAAATCGACGGGGTGAACAATGCCGAGAAGCTCTTGGAGATTATCGGTATCAAGAAGGGCGATATCTATACGCCCTCCAAAGTAGAGAGAGCCAAGGCCGCCATTGTCAAAGCCCT
Source organism: Campylobacteraceae bacterium (assembly GCA_026983875.1). Taxonomy (GTDB): domain Bacteria; phylum Campylobacterota; class Campylobacteria; order Campylobacterales; family Sulfurovaceae; genus Nitratifractor. Next base: position 5,859 of record JALSTG010000122.1, on the reverse strand, counting down.
TCAGGCTCAAGGATATTACGGTACGACGGTCCAGGCGAAGGTCGAGCCGGTCAACGACAGCGTGGCAATCACTTTCGACGTCAACAAAGGCGAAGAGATCAAGATCAAGAAGGTCACTTTCGTCGGTAACAAAAAGGTTCCCTCCTCTGAACTGGAAGACAACCTGGTCAACAAAGAGGGAACGTGGTTCAGCTGGATCCCCATCATCGGCGGGGGTGGGGGCAAAGCAATGCCGGAGCAGCTTCCTTATGACCAGATGAGAATTCGTGAAGCCTATCTGGAGCGCGGCTATCTCGACGCCAAGGTCGCCGAACCCTTGATGAAGATGGATTTTGCCAAACATGAGGCGGAAGTTACCTATGTGGTAACGGAGGGAGAGCAGTACAAAGTTTCTGACGTCAAAATTCTCGGGAAGGTTCCCGGACTTGACGTGTCTCAGGTGATGGAGGAGCTGAAACTCAAACCCGGTAAAGTCTTTGACGTAAGAAAGCTTCGCCATGACATGGCGAAACTGCAGGAGATCGTGGGAGACAAGGGCTATGCATTTGCCCAGATCAAGCCGCTTTTCAAAAAGGATGCCAAAAAACATACCGTCTCTGTAAAATATCAGATTAATCCCGGGAAAAAGGTAAAAATCCACGACGTCATCATCAGCGGAAACACCAAAACCCTCGATCATGTCATTCGGCGTTATATCTATCTGGCTCCCGGCGACTACTTCAACTACACCGATCTGATGGAGACAAAAAAAGAGCTTCAGCGGACCGGTTTCTTCGACAAAGTCGTCGTCAAACCCCAGAGGATCAATGACCATGAGATGAATATAGTGGTCGAAGTGACCGAAGGGAAAACGGGAAGTATCTCCGGAGGTGTCGGATATGGAAGCTACGATGGCTTCATGGTCAACGCCGCTCTTTCCGATCGAAATCTTTTCGGATCCGGGATCGCCGGTTCTCTCAATCTTGAATATGGCCAAAAGTCCCACAACTATGGGCTCTCCTTTACGGATCCGAGAGTATTTGATTCTCTCTTTAGTCTTTCGGTGGGTGTATATGACTCCCGTCAAGAGTATGAATATGACAATACGGACACCGAAGACTATACCGTTAGCAGACGAGGAGGATGGTTCTCTGTCGGTAGGAAAATCGGCCGACATATGCATGCATCTCTGGGATACAGTTATAGCGATATCAACTATCATGACTATACTCCGCCTGCCGATGTAGATCCTCGCTGGTATGAATCCTATAAGAAGGGTTCTATCCTTGGTTCATTTACGTTCGACAATACCGATGACTTCTATGTCCCTAGAGAGGGGATCTATACGAAACTGAGTCTGGAGTACGCCGGAGCCGGGGGCGATGCGAAGTATTGGAAGACAGATTTGAAGTTCGCCACCTATTACGGGCTGGAAGATATGATCGACTACGATCTCATCTTGCGCTATAAGTTCCACGGTGGATATATGAAGGACAACGGTTTTACACCCGTAGCCGAAATGTATACCCTGGGTGGGGCTCGAGACGGCGTTCGCGGCTTTGCGGCGGGATCAATCTCTCCAAGATATTATGACAGCAACGGTAGGGATTATATCGCCGGAGGCGATCAGATTGTCGTCAACTCTATCGAAGCGAGTATCCCCATGAGCTATATCACCAAAGGGATGCGCCTGACCGGCTTTGTCGACTACGGTATGATTCGAAATACGATCTACTCCAAAGTCTCCGATAAGGGGTGGATCAATCGGGCATCTGCAGGCGCGCAGATCGAATGGCGCTCACCTTTCGGTCCGATCAACCTGGTCTTCGCAACTCCCATCAATAAAAAGAAGGGTGACGATACGGCCGTCTTTGAATTCACGATGGGAACCAAATTTTAATTAGCCCTAACCTTTTAGGGTATAGAAGCAGATTGGGAGTCCGGATCAACTCCTTCTCTTCTTATTTTATTTTTTCTTTAGCTTTCGTAAGCCTTCGTCTTTTTTGAATTGCTGAAGCCATAGCTTATCTTCTTCCTTCAGCGTCGCTGTTTTCTTCTTCAATTTAGCATGCATGTTTTTTAGGGATTCAATATCAAGGTATTTTAGAAGTTCCGGATTGATTGTCGGTTCCTCTTTGCCGTAGGAGATCATCCTTTCGATCTCAGCCAGCAGTTGCTCTTTTTCTATCTTACTCATGACGACTCCTCTTTTGCTATACTTTTCACAAAAATTCAAGGAGTCATTATGCCAGAGATCGGAGAAAAAGCCCCCCAATTCTGCCTGCCCAATCAGGACAATGAAGAGGTCTGCCTGCGGGATTTGGCAGGCAGTTGGGTCGTGCTATACTTCTACCCCAAGGACAATACGCCTGGATGCACCACAGAAGCGCTCGATTTCACGGCGCATTTAGATGAGTTTGAGGCCTTGGGGGCTACGGTACTCGGCGTTAGCCCCGATAGCGTCAAGAAGCATCAGAACTTCATCGCAAAAAAAGAACTGAGAGTCACGCTCCTGGCCGATGAAGAGAAGAAGGTTTGCCAGGCCTACGGCGTTTGGCAGCTGAAGAAAAACTACGGCAGGGAATATATGGGTGTGGTACGTTCTACCTTCCTCATTGACCCCGACGGAATCATTCGCGCCAAGTGGGAGAAGGTCCGGGTCAAAGGGCATGTGGAAGCGGTCCTTGAAAAGCTTAGAGAACTCACGGGCGCTCAGGAAGCCGGGTGAAAAGGGTCGCTGCCAAAGGATGCTTTGCTCTGCTGGTTCTTTTGGTGACGTTTTTTTCTTTGGGTGCAGCGCAGGATCTGCGTCTGAGTCCAAGTCAGGCGGATGAGATTGCCCGGCGTATCTGGCTCAACGAAGGATCGGGGAAGCGTTCAAAACTGGTCTGGTGGAACAAAGGCGAAGAGTTTGCTTCACTTGGGATTGGGCATTTTATCTGGTACACAGCCCAGAAGCGGATGTGGTTTTGGGAGGCTTTTCCTCCAATGCTGCGCTTTCTCATCGCCCACGGCGCCAAGCCTCCCAAGTGGCTAACCCCCGAGGCTCCCTGTCTCTGGAACAGCTACGAGGAGTGGAGGCAGGCCAAACGAACCCAAAGCCCCAAGATGCGTCAACTCACCGCGTTTCTCGATCGCACCAAAGGTTTGCAGGCGCGCTTCATGCTTCATCGACTCAATGCCTCCTGGCCCAAAATACTTGCCTACGCCAAAGCCCACGGCCAGGGAGAGATCGTCGAGGGAAACTATCGGCGACTGCTCTACCGCAGAGACGGCTCCGTCGATCCTCGGGGGGCCTATATCCTGATTGATTACATCAACTTCAAGGGCGACGGAATCAACGACGGCGAGCGCTATCAGGGCAAGGGCTGGGGGCTCTACCAGGTCCTGACCCGGATGAACCCGAAAGATTCCAATCCCTATCACGCTTTCGCGGTGGCTGGCAAAAAAGTCCTGGAACGCCTGACCCGTATCGCCCCGCCCCAACGCAGACTCTGGCGCTTCAAAAAAGGGTGGTTCAACCGGATGGATACTTACTGGAAAGATCGATGACAAGCCGGAGGATATCGTGAAAAGTCAGGCAAGATCCCGAGAGCTTTTTGCCGCCTTTCGTGATTCCGTACCGGTGCTGATGGGGTACGGAGTTCTGGGGTTCTCATTTGGTCTTCTGGCGGTGAGCCAGGGGTTGGCCTGGTACTGGGCCGTTCTTATGTCCTTGGTGATCTATGCCGGAGCACTCCAGTTTCTTGCGGTCGGAATGCTTCAGGCCAAAGCGGGAATGCTGGAGCTTTTCGCCGCTGCCGTCTTTGTCAATATCCGGCAGGTATTTTACGGGCTTTCGCTCCTGAAACGGTTCAAAAAAAGCGGGAGGCGAAAACCCTATCTGATCTTTGCCCTGACCGACGAAACCTATGCGCTGATGACTTCGACGAGGCCCGACCCACGGATCAAGCGACGGCGATACGATTTCTATCTGGCGCTTCTGAATCAGACTTATTGGGTACTTGGAACGGCGGCAGGTGCTCTGTTTGGTACGATGACGGACTTTGATACCCGTGGGATCGATTTTGCCTTGACGGCTCTTTTTGTCGTCTTAGCAATGGAGCAGTACAAAATCCGCAGGAGCTGGACTCCGTTCCTTCTTGGGGCGGGTGCATCGATTGCGGCTATGCTGCTTGTCAGTATGGATCGGATGTTGTTGACCGCCATCGCACTGGCTTTGGCGGGGATGTTTCTCTTCAAAAAAAGGATAGAGAGTGATTGAATACGATTCTCTCTATCTGGCCGAGGCCGTAGCCGTCCTGGCGCTGGGCAATCTATTGACCCGAGCGGCTCCTTTTCTCTTTTTCTCGCGACGCAAGCCGCCGTCCGTCATCGGATTCGTGGAACGGAATTTTCCGCCGTTGATTTTGACGATTTTGATCTTTTATACCCTTGGCGGAGTGGACTTTACCGAAGCTCCCTACGGGACGAGGGAGCTTCTGGCGATTCTGGCAACGGGATTGCTTCATGCCTGGAGGGGGAACTATCTTCTCTCGATTTTTGGAGGGACCGCATTCTATATGTTATTGATCCGTATTCTTTGAAGGATGGGGAAAAGGCAGAGGTCGAATGCGTTTGGATTTTTTCAGCGCTTCTTGGGTATAATCGCGGCTCCTATCTCTGTGGGGTAGGGAAAAATTCTCATGCAGTTATTCCTTGCACAGGTTGTGCCGCGAGGCATTGAGGGCTGCAGAGGTTCAAACCTGAGGTGATCGAAAAGACGATCCATTATAGGCTATATTCAAGGAGCACAAATTATGGTAACTATGAAAGATCTGCTGGAGTGCGGCGTACACTTCGGACACCAAACCCGCCGCTGGAACCCCAAAATGAAAAAATTCATCTTTGGCGAGCGGAAAAATATCTACATCATCGACTTGCAAAAGACTCTGCGTTACTTCAAGTACACCTACAACGTCGTCCGCGATGCGGCTGCCGAGGGCAAGACCGTCCTCTTCGTCGGAACCAAGAAGCAGGCACGAAGCGCCGTCAAAGAGCATGCCGAGCGTTGCGGTATGCCCTATGTCGCCACCCGCTGGCTGGGCGGTATGCTCACCAACTACCCCACCATCAAAAAGTCCATCCGTAAGCTCGAAATCATCGAGCAGATGGAAGAGAGCGGCCAGATCAACCTCCTGACCAAAAAAGAGGCCCTCATGCTCCGCCGCAAGAAAGAGAAGCTTCTGAACTATCTCGAGGGATACCGCCATATGAAAAAACTTCCCGATATGATGTTCGTCATCGATGCGGTCAAAGAGCACATCGCCGTCAAAGAGGCGCGCCGGATGGGTATGCCCGTCATCGCCCCCCTGGATACCAACTGTGATCCCGATCTGATCGACTATCCCATCCCCGGAAACGACGATGCAATTCGTTCCATCAACCTCTTTTGCCGGGAGATCGCCGATGCAATTCTTGAAGGAAAGGCGATCTACGATGAAGAGCACGGCGTAGAGAATGAAGGGGAAGAAGCTCCCGTCAACGAGGAGGCTGCCGCCGCTGCCAACGTGAGCGAAGAGGAAGTCAAAGAGATCGTCGAAGAGGCGAAAGCCGAAGCGGAAAAAGAGGAGGCGTAAGATGGCGAATTTCGGACCCAAGGATATCAAGAAACTCCGGGAGATGACCGATGCGGGGATGATGGACTGCAAGCAGGCCCTCACCGCTACCGACGGCGATATGGAAGCCGCCGTAGAGTGGCTTCGGAAGAAAGGTCTGGGAGCCGCTGCCAAAAAAGCCGACAAAGTCGCCGCCGAAGGCTCCATCTCCATCAAGATCGAAGATCACAAAGGCATTATGGTCGAGATCAACTCCCAGACCGATTTCGTGGCCAAGAACGAA
>JALSTG010000121.1 GCA_026983875.1 Campylobacteraceae bacterium | reverse complement strand
CAAGCTGCTTATCATCAATCCCGCCAATCCTCGTGCCGCCCGGGGCTTCGCCATCGGCGACTCCGCCAACCTCAACAACGTGATCTTCCTGAGTCGTCTCGGCGGGCGGATCGTGGCCGCCACGCCCAAGAAACTCGTCAGTGCCGCCCCCGGGGCGATGCACAAGTTTGAAGCCTCCATCGCCGACGTGACGATCTCCGGCGGCACCATCTACGCCCTCACGGGCGACGGCCGGGTGGTCAAGCTCTCCCCCTCCCTCAAGGTCCTGGCCCAGAAGAAGTTCCCCTATGCCCAGTTTACCGCCGTCGCCGTCGTGGGGGGCAAGGTCTATGCCCTGGATCGAAGCGGGGCACTCATCGTCATGGATCGCTCCCTCAAAAAGAGCCGGATCTACGATGTGGGGGAGGTAGAGGACTATGCCTTCGTCGCCGGTCATCGCCTCTACAAGGATGACGAGGTGATCGACCTGAACAAACTGAGCTACTGACCCTCTCCGTGGATACCGAAGCGCTGCTCGAAGCCTTCGAAGAGCATCTGCGTATCGTCAAGGGCCTCAGCGAGAGAAGCGTCGAGGCTTATCTGGCCGATCTTCGCCAGCTGATCGCCGTGACGGGCGATCCTCTCCGGCTGGAGACGGAGGATCTTCTGGCTTTTCTCTCAAATTTTTCCAACAAACGCACTCTTAACCGCAAACTCGCCTCCGTCAACGCCTTTTTCGACTTTTGTCATCGCCGGAACCTTGGAGAGAAGAGCCACAAGATCCCCATGGCCAAGCTTCCCAAATCCCTGCCCAAATATCTCAGCTACGAAGAGATCCGCTCCGGACTCGCTCTCATCGACCGCAGCAAACTCTCGGGCTTGAGAGACTATGCGTTGATCCTCTTTCTCTACGCCAGCGGATGCCGGATCAGCGAAGCCCTCTCCGCACAGCGCAGCGATCTGCACGACGGCTGGCTGAGGATCCGCTACGCCAAGGGGGCCAAGGAGCGGATGGTCCCCCTGGCACCGGAGGCGTTGGAGGCTCTGGAGGATTATCTCTCACGGCGAGAGATGGGCAGCGCAAGGCTTTGGCTCAACAACCGGGGCGAACCTCTCAGCCGGGTCAGCGCCTGGAAGATCGTCAAAAAGTATCTGGGGGTCTCCCCCCACGTCCTGCGCCACTCCTTCGCCTCGGCCCTGATCCTGGGAGGGGCGGATCTCCGGGTGGTCCAGGAACTCCTGGGCCACAGCTCGCTGATCACGACTCAGATCTATACCCACATCGAGCAGGCCCATCTGGCCGAGACGGTAGAACGATGCCATCCTCTGGGACGATGAAAGGAGTACTATGAAAACGATCGTCGAGACTTTGGCGAAACAGGGGATCGTCTGTAAGCGTCTGGAACCCCTGGCTCCCAAGGAGCTGGGGAGCAGGAAACGGGTAGAGATCTATCGGGGGGTGGAGACGGATGATTACTACTGCATGGTGATTGTCGTGCGAAAAAAGAGTCGGATTTTGAGGAAAGAGGCTTCCGAGTATATGGAGTTGCACCGACGGCTCGAAGAGAAGATGGGAGCGAAGGTCAAGCGGCGCTATCTACTGCTGGGTGCGCCGATCTGCTCCAAGGCGGTCGACTATTTGAAGGAGCAGGGATGGAAGATCCTCCCTTTGGAGGGGTGATCAGGCCTCCTGCTCTTTCTTGTACTTGAGGATCATCATCAGGGCTTCGTCTTTGAGGCGGAGTTTTTCCTTTTTGATCTGCTCCAGCTCCGTGTCGCTGAGGTGCAGCCGGCCTTCGTCGGCATCCTTGGCTTTCTGGTCCAGCTCGTTGTGGCGTTCGAAGACCTTGGCGAAGTGGGCGTTTTTCTGCTTGAGTTCGCTGATTTCCTTGCGGTATTCCGAGAGCATCTTTCTATCTCCTTTTTTCGCTTGTGATAGGTCTATTTTAACTTTTTTGCGGTTAGAGGGGGATTTTATCCCCGCTTGGGAAGCAGCTTTGCCGCGAGAGTGACGATCGCTGCCACGCCTGCCCCCAGAGTGAAGCCGACCAGCAGCTCCGCGATCAGCGAGGGCAGAGGGTGCATCATTTCGTGCAGAGGGGGCAGATGGTGCATCCAGATCCCCCCGGCGACCAGCAGCATCGCCAGGGTACCGATGTAGCCCAGAGAGCGCACGATCCAGGGCAAGGCGCCGACCATCATCCGCCCGAGGCGGCTGAGCCACTCCTCCCGGCCGTCTCGCAGATCCCGGCGGATCAGCCCGTAGCCCATGTCGTCCAGCCGCACGATAAGCGCTACGATCCCGTAGACCCCCACCGTCGCCGCCAGGGCCACCAGCGTCACCACGGGGATCTGCACGGCCAGAGGCTGCCCCTCGACGGCTCCCAGGGCGATGATGACGATCTCGATGGAGAGGATGAAATCGGTGCGAATCGCCGAGCGGATCTTGGCCGATTCGTCCATCTCTTGCTCGCTCGCTTCCCCGTGCTCCTCGTGCCATCCCATCCACTCCAGCACCTTCTCGGCCCCTTCGAAAGCCAGGTAGAGCCCGCCCGCCATCAAGATCGGCGTGATCGCCCAGGGAGCGAAGGCGCCGAGCACGAAGGCCACGGGTAGGATGAGCAGTTTATTGAGCAGCGAGCCCTTGGTGATCGCCCAGAGCACGGGCAGCTCCCTCGAGGGCGCAAAGCCCGCCGCCTTGTCGGCATTGACCGCCAGATCGTCGCCCAGGACTCCCGCGGTCTGTTTGCCCGCGATCTTGCCCATCGTAGCCACGTCGTCCATCAGCGAAGCGATGTCGTCAAAGAGTGCGAAAAATCCGCTGGCCATCATTTCTCCTATATGTAATGAGTCCGGGGATCATTTCCGATCCTCTTTTTGTCATTTTCACTCTATAGAGGTAAATTTTTTACCAGTATAGAGTGATTTTTTAAAGATTTAGCACACTTTTCGTTAGAAAAAGAGTTCATGGTCTTTGTCGTGTAGCATTAGCATCACCTGACACTTATCCCCTTACTTTTTAGCCTTATCCCTCTTGTAGACTTTCCCATCCAAGCCAAAGCGAGCCTTAAAGTACGCAAACGCGCTTTTGAAGCGACGCGCATTGCTAACACGGACGGGTACTACGGCTTTAGCGAGACGTGGTAAGTTTTATACTCTGTTCCCACGCTTAGTTCGGTATCCATTATCTGCTTAGACCATAGCACTCGACAAGTTCTATGATCTTTTCATCGGAGATATTCTCCATATCTCTTTTAGAAAAAATCGTTAGGAGATAGAGTTCCTTCCCACCGTCATAATAGTAGTAGACAATGCGAAGTCAAATATTTCTCTCCAACGTTTTATTAAACTGTTTTATAAGCTTTTAATCTCAATCTTACATAATCAGCCACCCATCCATCTTTATCAGAATAGATTTTTGGTTTTAATATCTCCCTTACTTCTTGTTTAAATAGACTTTGTTGTTCTTGTGTTAAATGAGAAATGATTCCATTTGCGAAAATATCTAACCAGTTTGAAATATCATCAATCTTTGTAGGTCGGGGAATGAGTTCAATATATTCAACACTAAATCCGTTATCTTCTAAAAGTTGCTTATATTCGGTATCTTTTGGAAAGAACCAAGGATTATGAAATACACCAAACTCTTTATGCTCGTTAAATACCTGCTGCATAGCATCAGTTAGAGATTTTATATTACCATAGCCTCCGAATTCTGCGATAAATCGTCCTTTGGGTTTCAAGGATCTGTATATTTTTTTGATTGCTGTGTCGGCATCTTTAATCCAATGCAAAACAGCATTTGAAAATACTGCATCAAACTCGTTTTTGAAAGGTAATTCAGTGGCACTCATCACAAAAGCTTGAATTCCTTTTTCTTGAGCTTTAGCAACCATACTTTCACTTAAATCTACGGCTACCACTTGTGCATTACATTTTTCAATCTCTACAGCTAATGTACCGTCTCCACATCCTAAGTCTAATATTTTTTCATTTTCTTTTGGATCTAATAATTCTATAACCGGTAATGCCAATTTTGATACAAAATCAGCATGTTTTTTATATTTGTCTGCATTCCATTTGTTTGTGTTGCTCATTTATGTTCCTTTTGTATTTTAACGCCTAAGCTCACCTGCCGCTATAGAGCGCCGGCGGAATAGCGGTCAGGTGGAGCAATTTGTTAGCGATTTTTGTTTAATTTTGAGATTTGAAATAATTGCCATTTTTTTAATTTACCAAAAAGCTCCATTGCGATTTTAATTCCGTTTTCATCTAATTCCGAAAATGCACTAGTCGCATTTTTTGTTCCATTAATTCTTTTAGCACCATGAGAACCGAGGTTGTGTCTTATCCGCGTAATTGGCTTTTTTATTTTCTCCCAATCTTTAATTATTTCTTTTAGATATTCATCTTTCGTTTCTATTTTTTGTAAATCCAATCCGCTTTTGTCAAAAAGAGAATAAAGCTGGGAAAGGATATGAACAAAAAAGTTTTCTTTAGCAAATTGAAACGATTCATTTGATTTAAATTCTTTTGGTGTTTTTTGTTGCCTGCACAAAAAAGCATAGGTTTCGTATAATGAATTAAGTTGCTCTATCCTAAATAATATTTGTTCCATCTTTTCCTCGCTAACGGCCTTCGGGACACCCGCGACTGCCGAAAAAATTTATTTTTTGGTTGGATGTCGGGTGCTTCCGCTTGTTAGGTGGCGCGAAGCAGCGCCAAACAAGCGGGAGGTTTAAGCCCGTAGGTCGTTAGGTCGATTGCATAGCGACCGACCCAACTATTTATTCACTCTCATATTATACCCCCAAAAAACTAAATCCACTTGACATCTACCCCCCCCCGATAAGCTTCTTGACATACGCCAACGCGTCGTCTTTGCTTGCCACCTTCCCGTCAAGTTGCGCTTCATAGACCGCATCGAGCAGTTCTTTAAAACACGGGGACGGTTGCAGTCCTAGCGCGATAAGGTCGGATAGAGGTGTCACGGATAGAGGGGATAGGGATAGAGGAGGATAGAGGTGTCAGATAGAGGAGGATAGAGGTGTCAGATAGAGGTGTCAAAGATAGAGGTGTCAGGTGACAATGACAACTCACTTCCTGTTCCTCTTCACTACTCCATACACCGCTTGCTGCGATATACCCAACACTTTAGCGATCATATGCTGAGAAAACCCTTGCTCTATGGCTTTAAGTATCTGTTTGTTTCTCTCTTTCATGTCATTGATATTTTGAAAGAGTTTTTGACAATCCTCGATTTTAGGTCTTTTATCTATATTGGGCGCTGCTATAAGCGATGATGCTATTTTGAGTTCTTGAAGTTGAGTGTTGTCCACAGGAGTTGTTATAAATGCCTCGATGGCTTCTTTGTCATCTTTATAGTTTGCCGCTATCCAAGAGTCTTTTAGGCACTTGGGTATTTCTTTGTCGTTGAGGAAGTAATGATAAGAGCTATAGGGGTACGCTTCTAAGTTTTTTACCACATTGGCTTTGAGCGGGTTTTGTTCGATGTAGCGCATAAGCGTATAAAAGTAAGCTTCATCCGTGACATGCCACGATTTAAAGCGTCCTTGCCATAGGTGCCCTACTCTTTTGTATTTTTTATTGAAGTAGATAGCATAGTTCATATTGAGTTGTCGCATAAACTTTGAAAGGTTTTCTTCTTTTATCTCAATGAGTAGATGATAATGGTTGCTCATCAGGCAATAGTTATGTATGGTGATATTGTAGCTTTTGGCATAAAAACACAAGAGTTCTTCAAAATGCTCATAATCAGCAGGCTCTTTAAACACAACCCTTTGCTCAACACCTCTGTTGATGATGTGGTATATGCCGGGTAGTTCTATTCTTGGTTTGCGTGACATATTCTACTCCTTCATCAGAGTATGTCGCAAAAGAAATTAAATTGTCATTGTCACCTGACCCCTATATCCCCATGACCCCTATATCCCCAGCCGAGCCGACCTGAAATACAGCCGGGCACAGCTGCCTTTTTATTCGCGCGTCGAAGAGATCGACGCCAACTGGTTCGGTAAAGGCAGCAGTGAGCTCGACGCTTACGAGCCGCACTATTTCGAACTGATGGCGCAGCACAACCCGCACTCTCAGGCACTCTATAATTATTTGAAGGCGCATCCGACCTTCGGCAAAGCCTTGCTTCAAGACTTCGATATCGAGGAGACCCCATGATCGACCCCAGGCACATCGAACACTTTCGAAACATACTCGGCGACGAGAACATCTACAGCGACAAGGCGCATCTTCTGGCGTATTCCTACGATGCCACCCGCGAGCATTTCGAGCCCGACGCGGTGCTCTTTCCCCGCCACGAAGGCGACGTCAGCGCCATTTTGCGCTACTGCTACGAACACGGCATCGTCATCGTACCGCGCGGCGCGGGCAGCGGTTTTACCGGCGGCGCACTGCCGAGCGCCGGCGGCGTCGTGCTTGCGTTCGAAAAACACATGAACAAGATTCTCGAAATCGACATGCAGAACATGGTCGCCGTCGTACAGCCGGGCGTCATCAACATGGATTTGCAGCGCGCCGTCGAAGAGGTCGGGCTGTTCTACCCGCCCGACCCCGCGAGCCAGGACTACTCCACGATCGGCGGCAACGTCAGCGAAAACGCCGGCGGAATGCGGGCGGCCAAGTACGGCATTACCAAAGATTACGTCATGGCGATCCGTGCCGTGCTGCCAAACGGCGACGTCATCAAGGCCGGCAAACGCACGATCAAAGACGTTGCGGGCTACAACATTGCCGGTATTCTGATCGCCAGCGAAGGTACCCTCGCCGTCATCACCGAAATCACGCTCAAGCTGATCGCCAAACCCAAGATGACCAAAACCGCGATGGGTGTCTTTCCGACGGTGACGCAGGCGATGGAAGCCGTCTACAAAACGATGGCCAGCGGCGTTACGCCCGTGGCGATGGAGTTTCTCGACAACCTTACGATCCGTGCGGTCGAGCAGACCTTTCACAAAGGCCTGCCGACGGAAGCCGGGGCCATTCTCGTCACCGACGTCGACGGCAATCTTGAAGACGACCTCGATTTTCAGCTTGCGCAGATCGAAAAAGTCTTTCGCGAAAACGGCTGCGACGCTTTTCGTATCGCCCAAGACGCCAAAGAGGCCGCCGATATCTGGTTCGCACGGCGCAACGCCAGCCAGTCGCTCGCCGTCTACGGCAGTAAAAAAATCAACGAAGACGTCACCGTTCCGCGCTCGGCGCTGCCGGAACTGCTCGAAAAGTTCTACGCCATCGCCGACAAATACGGCATCAATATCCCCTGTTTCGGGCATACGGGCGACGGCAACGTGCACACCAACGTGATGGTCGACGGCAGCGATCCCGAGCAGGTGAAAATCGGCTACAAGGCGATCGAAGAGGTGTTCGCCGCCACCATCGAACTCGGCGGCACGCTCAGCGGCGAACACGGCATCGGCCTGGCCAAAGCGCCCTACATGGGCATGGCCTTCACCCCCGAAGAGATGAACCTTTTCAAAGCGATCAAACGCGCCTTCGACCCCAACAACATCCTCAACCCTGCAAAAATGGGGCTCGACTGACCGGCTGGGGGTCCCTCCCCAACAAAAACCTTCTTAAAGCTTAACGACTGAGTTGAGAAATAATCTTCCCGATGAGGCAAACTATTTCTTTCCAAGTTTTTTTATGCTTTCATCCAAGTAAATGTTTTTTGACTATATTTATATTCTTTGAACAATTTGGTATCACATATTCAATATCTACTTCAATCAACCTGGCAATATCGTATGTTTGAAAATAATCAAGATATTTCTCTATTTGACTTGCTTCATCTACAACAGTGGCTTTTCCACTTATTTTCAATCTGATATTTTTATTGAAATCAATAATAAGCATACCGACATTAGGATTTGAATGAATATCTCCAACCGAATGCAAAATACCATTGCCGCGATAGTCCGGAAATATAAGCTTTTTGCTATTTAGAACCTTAATTAACTTACCGCTTTCGGAACCTTTAAAATTCACATTTGTATTTCCATTGGAACTGGATGTTGAAAAGAAGAAATAAGGCATTCTTTCAATAAACGCGACTGGATCTTCTTGTAAATACAAGGACAGTTCTTTGTTTAAACAAGTAGTATCAATTGTAGCAAGCCAATGATTTGCTTGTTCGATGGTATTGTAAGTTTCTCTTGCTTTGATATGCGCTTCGGTGAAAAAGTTCATTAATATCCTCTATTTTTTTTGTAATGGGAGGCATAACCAGCGGATAACGGTTGAGCCAACTTGACGCAAGAAGTGCCGTTCCTTTCATCGCTCTGCTTTTTTCAGTCAAGTTGAGCGATTTATTATGCGTTTTTCTCCAAATATTCAATTGTTAAGCCGCCTTCCAAGGGAACACCTACATCAAGATAAGTAGGATATTCCTGTATATCTCCTGTTCTGATGTAACCTCTCCTTTCATAATACGCGATAAGCTCTGTGCGCTGGGATACAACTGCCATTATATACTTTTTGGCATTCAGCTTCGCAGATGCGTAGCTTTCAGCTTGATGCAATATTTCTTTTCCTACTCCATCCCCTTGTAGCTTCGGATGTACTGCGAACAAACCGATGTAAGCTTTTTCACCATCTTTCTCTATACAAACACAAGATACAATCTCAGCATCAAGAACTGCCACTAATAAATGTGCATTTGGATTTGAGAGGTAGCCTTGTAGTTCATTGGCATTTGTGCGATCTCCGCCAACAAGACTAGTTTCTTTAGTCCATCCGTTCTCCCCGCGATAGGCCAGATTAACCAGATCACATATATTGTCTATTTGTTCTGCTTTAGCGACTTCTAATACAAATTCCAATTCGACACTTCCCTACGATAATAATTTTGATGCATAACAACTTATTGACTTGATATAGTCATACTATTATTACAGCATCCTAGCAAAAGGATAGAAAAGCTACCGATTTCACCCGCTTTTTGTGATGAGCATCCAGTTTCAGCCACTTTACAACCCTTTCTGCCGATCATCCGTATCTTCCAATATCATACCAAAGCCCAAATAAAAAACTCAAAAATCGCAGCTTCCGCCCAAACCCCGAATTCTTAACACCTAACACCTAGCACTTAGCACATAACACGAACTCAAGTCCTATACTCCGCGTTGATCTTGACATATTCGTAGCTCAGGTCGCAGCCGTAGGCGGTGAAGGAGCCCTCTGCTATGCCCAGGTCGCAGCGGATGCGGAAGGAGTCTTGCTTCATGATGCGGTAGGCCTGCTCTTCGCGCTCAGGATCGAGCTCCCGGTGCTGGGCGTCGTAGATGAGGAGGTCGTCGTAGTGGATGACGAGGCGCTCTTCGTCGCACTCCACGCCGCTGGCGCCGATGGTGGAGGCGATGCGGCCCCAGTTGGGATCTTCGCCGAAGAGTGCGGTCTTGACCAGCAGGGAGTTGCTTAGCGCCGTGGCGGCGATCTGCGCCTCTTTGTCGCTGGCGGCGCCGGTGACTTCGAAGGCGACGACTTTGTTGGCCCCTTCGCCGTCTTTGAGGATCATCATCGCCAGCTCGAAGGTGATCTTGTTGAGCGCTTCGGCGAAGGCGGCGGCGTCGTAGGCGCCGCTGGCTCCGTTGGCCATGAGATAGACGGTGTCGTTGGTGGAGGTGTCGCCGTCGACGCTGATGCGGTTGAAAGAGCCGTTGACAGCCTCCTCAAGCAGGCCCTCCATCTCTTCGGCGGGCACGGCGGCATCGGTGACGATGAAGCAGAGCATCGTGGCCATGGCGGGGTTGATCATCCCCGCGCCCTTGGCGACGGCGGCGATGCGGAAGGTGGAGCCGTCAGCCAGCTCGACCTCGAAGCAGAGCTCCTTTTTGAAGCTATCGGTGGTCATGATGGCCCGTGCGGCGGCGTCGGAGTCGCGGGCGTGCCAGTCGAGCTTATTGAGTCCCCGAAGGATCTTCTCCACCGGCAGGCGGTAGCCTATGACGCCGGTGGAGCTCATGACGGGGTTGCGGATCTCCAGGTTGGCGGGCAGATGGGAGAGGATCGTCTCAATATCGCGGATCCCCGCTTCGCCGGTCATGGCGTTGGCGTTTTTGGCGTTGGCGAGGATGAAGTTGCCCTCGAAGCTTTTGCCGTAGCGCAGGGCGTGGCGCAGGGGGGCGGCTTGGAAGCGGTTGCTGGTGTAGCGCGCGGCGATGCGGGCGGGGAACTCGCTGCGGATGAAGGCCAGATCGCCCTGCTCGGGGTCGGGGCGCAGGCCGCAGTTGACGCCGTCGCAGTAGATGCCCCGGACGTTGGTCAGGCCGTTTTTGAGAGAGTAGAGGGTGAACATATCGGACTCCGTGGAGGTTTTTTGGTAGGACATTATAACTTTTTAGCCGAGGAAAGAGGAGTTGGAAATTAGGAATTAGAAGTTAGAAATTCGAGATTGTGAGTTGATTCTAAAAGGAAGGGGATTTCCCGAGCTTCGGGAAAGAGGGCGCTTAGGCGATTTCCGCTTCGGCGGCTTTTTTGCGCATGGTGCGCAGGGTGGAAGCGGCGACTTTGATCTTCTTGCGGGTGCCGTCTTCGAGGGTGATGCGCACGGTGCGCAGGTTGGGAAGCTGGCGCTTCTTGGTTTTGTTGTGGGCGTGGGATACATTGTATCCGACCAGAGGGCCTTTGCCGGTGACTTGACATCTTCTTGCCATTGTGAAGCCTTTTTGAATTTTTTGTTTTCAGGGCCAAAAACGGAACCCGTTTTACGACGGGGCACTGACCCCACCCTAGAAAAAGTTTTGCGATTCTACAGAAAAGTTGCTTAATCCCCCTTTAGGGCAGGATCAGCGCACACATGTATCCTACGACCCGGCTCGTGTCTCCGCCGGCGTCGGTTCCTTCATCTGTTCTCATGCAAGAGTGCGATGTCGAGGAGTTCATTCTCCTGAAGGGAGGCGAAGGATTTGAGCTTGAGCCCCGCCGCGACGCCCAGACCCGCCGAGAGCGCGTTGCGGGCCATGCGGGAGGGATCGAGACGGAGAGGATTGCCGGTGACGGCCGATTCGATCAGGGCGGAGGTAGATGGGGGTTGCCGGGATCCTGGTGCGGG
>JALSTG010000120.1 GCA_026983875.1 Campylobacteraceae bacterium | reverse complement strand
AAGTTTCAAAAAGATCATGGGAGCAGGAGCGATGCTCCTGGCCTTCGGAACGCTCCATGCCGCTGTCGACTGCAATCAAGACTTCATGAAAGATCCCTGCGCCAAGGATGCCTATTCGGTCGTGGAGTCGGAGCGCTATGTCCGCGGTCCCCACAACTGTATGGCCATCGCTCATTTTTTCCCGGGTGAAGAGCCTGCGGGATACTGCGGCGGTTACAAAGGGAAAAATACGGCACGCCCCCACGCTCCCGTCGCATCCGTTGACTGATTACCGCTAACGAATGGCTACATTGTCCTACAAGATAGGGGAGATGTCTGCCCAGCGGCGGGCGACGCTTATCGCGACCTCCTCGGCAGCACTCCTTACCCTCGTCAAACTGGTTATCGGGATCCTTAGCGGTTCGGTTGCCGTCATCGCTTCGGCCATCGATTCGATCCTCGATATGGCGATTTCGGTTTTCAACTTCTTCGCCATTAAAAAAGCCGAAGAGCATCCCGATGAGACGTTTAATTACGGTAAAGGGAAGATCCAGGCAATTGCCGGGGTGATCGAGGGGACCATTATTACCCTTTCGGGTCTCTACATTATCTACGAAGCAATCAGTAAGATCATCCACGGGAAGGGGACCGGGTATCTTGGGGTCTCCGTGCTGGTCATGCTCTTTTCTATCCTGGTGACCTGGCTGTTGGTCCGCTATCTTTTACGGGTGGCCAAAGCGACGGACAACATCGTCATCAAGGCCGACGCTCTGCACTACAAGACCGATCTGCTCAGTAATGCCGCCGTCGTCGTCGCTTTGGTGATCGTCTATCTCACCGGCTGGGACTGGGTGGATGCGCTTTTCGGTCTGGGGATCGGGCTTTATATCATCTATTCGGCCTATGAAATCATCCACGAGGGGATCATGATCCTCCTCGACCGCTCTCTTGACAGCGACAAGGTCGCCAAGATCGGGGAGATTATCGGCAACCATCCCAAGGTCAACGGCTATCATTGGCTGAAAACCCGAACGGATGGCACCCACAACTTCGTGGAGTTTCATCTCGTATTGAGCCCAGAGATGACCCTGGAGGAGGCGCACAATATCGCCGAAGAGATCGAGTGCAAGATCGCCTCCCTCGATCCCAACAAGGGTTGGGTCATTACGCCCCATTTCGATCCCTATGATGATGAGCACATCAATGAGATCTACTATGAGGGCAGGGTCAAATATGTCTGCGAAGGGAACTCCTCAGAATCCAAGGAATGAAACGGCCTATTTACCTCACATCGCCTCAAAGGAAGGAGGGGACGATCCCTCTGCCGATGATACGCTTTGAAATCATCGCGGACCGGATCGACTATCAGGGATGCGATACCCTGATCTTCACTTCCAAAGAGGCGGTGCGCAGCGCCGAAGCGATCGATCCGGGGTGGAAAAGCTATCCTGCCGTTGCTATCGGGCCGGCTACGGCCCAACGGATACGGGAACTCGGGGGCCGGGTCCTTTATCAACCCCGGGAATTTTACGGAGAAATTCTTGCCGCTGATTTGGCGGAACTTTTTCGAGAAAAGAAGCTTCTCTACCTGCGGCCCGAAAAGGTATCTTTTGATAGCAAGGCTTTTTTGAAGAAAGCGGGTATCGAACTTAAAGAGCAGGTGATCTACCGCACCGGCTGTCGGCAATACCGACCGGAAGAGGCCCCTCCTGACGGTGCGATCATCGTCTTTACGTCTCCTTCGACCATTCACTGTTTTTTGAAGAATTTTTCCTGGCGTGAAAGTTACCGTGCCGTCGTTATCGGTCGAGCGACGTTGAAGCATCTGCCTGCCGGGACGAGAGTCGCCGTCGCCGAAGCACCGAGTGTCGCTGCCTGTATCGTTCGGGCACATGCCTGGGCGAAAGAAGAGTGATACTAAAAGATATCACCTTTGCTTCCCTCTTTTTTTATTTTTCGCTAACTCCCCTTTGGCTATAATCAAAATGAACCTGGGTGGTTCGTCAACTTGCAAATGGGGTCCAACATTAAAGTTTTGGAGGATCCGGTAAGCGGTCGGTGTGTGGACGACGTCGCTTGAGCCCGGCAACGGGCGAGACGCTGCCCCCTGAAGACCGCTTCGCTCCTCCACCGTTGGCTTATTAGGGCCGACACATAGCAATTACGGCCACCCGGGGGATCAACGAATGAGCAATGAAGAATGAGCAGTAAGTAATGGGGAATGAAATATTACTTAGTGCTCACTATTCACAGGAGCAGGGATGAAAGTATTGATCGTCGGAAGCGGAGGAAGAGAGTATTCCATCGGTTTGGCATTGAAGAGAGACGAAGCGGTGGAGAAGATCTGGTTTTCTCCCGGAAACGGAGCGACAGATCAACTGGGAGAGAATCTTTCGATCACGGATTATCGGGATCTGGCGGATTTTGCCCAAAGGGAGGGAGTGGATTTGACGATCGTCGGACCCGAGGCTCCTTTGGTTGACGGAATTGTTGACCTTTTTAAAGAAAAGGGACTGACGATTTTCGGCCCGAGTGCCCAGGCGGCCCAACTGGAGGGATCGAAGATCTTCATGAAAAACTTCCTTGCCCGACACGGTATTCCCACTGCCCGCTACATTGAGACCGGCTCTTTGCAGGAGGCTACACAGTTTATCGAAACCCTAGAGGCTCCCATCGTGGTCAAAGCCGACGGACTGTGCGCCGGCAAAGGGGTGATCATCGCTCCGACGCGGGAGGAGGCTGTACAGGCGGCTCAGGGGATGCTCAGCGGCGAATCCTTCGGCGAGGCCGGCAGCAAGATCGTCGTGGAGGAGTTCCTCGACGGGTACGAGCTTTCGGTTTTTGCCGTTTGTGACGGGAAGGATTACGTCGTCTTGCCCGCGGCACAGGATCACAAACGCCTCCTCAACAATGATAAAGGACCCAATACCGGAGGTATGGGTGCCTATGCACCTACGCCGCTGGTCAATGAAGAGATCTATCGTAAATTGGACGAACGGGTCATTCGCCCGACTCTCAAAGGCATGGAGGCCGAAGGGATGCCCTTTACCGGCGTGCTTTTCATGGGGGTGATGGTCGTGAAAGGTGAGCCCTATATTCTGGAGTACAACGTGCGTTTCGGCGATCCCGAGTGCGAAGTACTGATGCCTCTGCTCAAATCACCGGCGAGCGAACTCTTCTACAAGGCGGCGACGGGACGGCTGGCGGAAGCCAAGATCGAGTTTCACGACCGTTATGCCGTCGGCGTAGTGATGGCAAGCAAGAACTACCCCTACGGCTCCAGCGAACCCGCCGAGATCATCGTCGACGAGATTCACCACGAGGAATTGGCAGCCAACAGCCACATCTCCTACGCCGGAGTCAGTCGGGACGAGGAGGGCAGGCTCTACGCCACCGGCGGTCGGGTTCTGATCTGTGTGGGTCTCGGCGAATCGATCCGAGAAGCGCGGGACCGGGCCTATATGCTGGTAGGTCAAGTCCACTTCGTCGGCAAACAGTGCCGTACCGATATCGCCTGGCAGGCCCTGGAGGCGTAGTGTTGATCTACAGAAAAAGTGATGCCATGAAAGCGGCCGTCTGTTTCAAAGCCGATGAAGCGGCGGCATCTTTTTTTCTTATTCCAAGAAAGTCATGGTGAGCTATGCGTAAGGTGATTGTTCTGCTTGCTCTCATCCTGGGTTTCTCCGCCGTAGCGGAGGAGAGTCAGGGGAAGCTAGCGGAGCTCTACGCCGATCAGTTCGAAAGCCAAGGAGATGTCGTCACCGCATCGGGGCATGTAGTCCTCACCTATGACGGCACGCTTTTCCTCGGAGATCATGCAACCTACGACCGCAAGGCGGAGATCATCGTCGTCGAAGGGAACGTAGAGATCCTCAGCAATCGTGGCAACAAAGTCCTGGCGGATCGCGTCGTCTTTGAAGTAGGCAAAAACCGCGTCACCTTCAAGGACTTTTACCAGAGCGATCGAGACGATATCTGGGTCTATGCCGACGAAGCCCAGAAGGAAGACGGCAATTACACCCTTCGAAACAGCGTGCTCTCCAGCTGTTCTATGGAGGATCCCGACTGGTCGGTAAAATTCAAGGAAGCGGTCTACGACTCCACGACCAAGTATATGCGCCTCAGGGATGTCAAGCTCTATGCCAAGAAAGTCCCGGTCCTCTATACCCCCTACCTGGGCTTCTCCCTCGAGCGTCAGCGCCACTCGGGATTGTTGATGCCCCGCCTGGGATATAGCGGGGACGAGGGTTTCTACTATGAACAGCCCTATTTCTGGGCCATATCCCCCAGTATGGATCTTGAGATCAACCCTTCGATCCGTACGAGCCGGGGATACGGGCTCTACGGCACGTTTCGTTTCGTAGATTCTCCCTGGTCTTCGGGAAAAATCCGCTTGGGGTATTTCAAGGATAAAGCCTCCTATACACAGAAGCACGACTTGGCATATAACCGCCACTACGGATTTGAATTGCTCTATGAGAGCAGCAACTTTTTGGGCTCCTGGAAGCCGGAGGGATACCGGGACGGATTCTATGCGAATCTCAATCTCTTTAACGATATCGACTATCACAGCCTCCAGTACTCTCCCCTGCAACATCTTGAAGAGACCAGCCGTTACAAAGAGTCAAGACTCAATGCTTTTCTCTATAATGACGCTCAATACTTCGGCTTTCGTACCCGCTATTTCATCGATACCACCTCCAAGGAAAACAACGAAACGATCCAGGAGTTGCCCTCCCTTCAGTATCACAAGTTCAGTACCGCACTGATCGACGGTATCGTGGATTATGGTGTCGATGCCCAGCTCTATAACTTTTGGAGGGAAGACGGCACACGGGCACTGCGAGGGGTCGCCTCGCTTCCCCTGGAGTTTCATACCTCTTTGTTCGGTGATTATCTCAGCCTGAAGATTCGGGAGGAGCTGAGTGCATCCGATACGAAGTTTTTCCAAGAGAATTCGCTTCATATTGACCAAAATCATTATGCCGCCGTCGTTCTGCATCACGGGATCGAACTTTCCAGTGATCTGATCCGAGGATATGATAGCGGCTTGCATACCATGGTCCTTTCGGCCTTGTTCAGCAAGAGTACGCTTTTGGCAGAAGGTGATCTTCGCTTTAAAGACCTTGACGAGACATTGATTTCCGATTACAACCTGGATATGGTCTATGACTCGAAAATCACATTCAAAATGCGCCATTTTTGGGAAAGTTTTGACGATGATTTATCCCTGGATTATCTTGCCGAAGCGGACTACTATCCCGGAAACGATTCACGATGGAATCTTCTGAGGCAGGAGTTGCACCTCCGTTACGGTCACTATGCTTTCAGTTCCCGGGTCGATTATTCGGTCTATCATCACTCTTGGGCTCAACTGAGCAATACTATCAGCTATTCGGATCAGGGATTCGGTGTGAAGTTGGAACACACCCGAAAAGAGACCAGCCAATACGAGACGCTGGACGATTCGTGGAACAATATGCTGGATCAGCATGAATTGACGCTTTCGGCTCGCTACCGCTCCAGCGAATCCCTTACCTGGTACGGCGGTTATACCTATGATCTGAAAGAAAACCGTAGCAAGAAGTGGCATGCCGGCGTCTTGATCGATCGAAAATGCTGGAATTTCAAGGTGGTCTTTGAACAGAAGATCACTCCGGTACTGACCAACGACGGCAGCAGCTCGATCCGGAACAATAAAGTCTATTTCCAGTTCAACCTTGTACCCTTCGGTGGAGTGGGAAGCGGAAAGAAAGCTTCGATCTGACGATGGAGGAGAGAAACGACCTTTTTCAGGCGCTAAAAGTTCTGGGGCTGCCACCAATGGTGACCCGGGAAGAGATCAAAAAGCGTTACCGCCGTCTTGCGAGAGAGCATCATCCTGATCGAGATCGAGGAGATGCAGAGAAAATGGAAGCGATCAACCGGGCTTATGAGACAGTGATGGAGTACGTGGAAAATTTCCGCTTTCGTTTCGACGATGAGGAGATCCGGCGTCACTATCCCGAATCCCAGTACAAAAAACAGTTCAAATTTTAAAGGATAAGCAGACTATGCAGGAAAAAACGACACAAATCAGACTCAATAATCTCGAAGAGAGCTATACCTTTGACAAAGTGGCTAGACAGGCCGACGGTTCGGTACTTTATCGCCAGGGAAAAGCGGTGTTGCTGGCGACGGTCGCCGTCGAAGAGAAACGGGTGGAGGAGTATTTTCTGCCTCTGACGGTCCAATATCTGGAGCGGGCTTATGCAGCGGCTAAGATTCCCGGCGGTTTCGTCAAACGGGAGAGCAAACCCAGTGATTTCGAGATTCTGACCTCTCGAATCGTGGATCGCTCTTTGCGGCCTCTTTTTCCTGAAGGCTTTGCCTATCCGACAGTGGTGACGGTGATGGTCCTCAGTGCCGACCCCGAGGTTGATCTGCAAGTTGCTGCACTTCATGCGGCCAATGCGGCATTGCTCGTTTCGAGCGTGCCGGTGACCCGAAGTATCGCCGCCGTGCGCCTTGGAAAACGGGAGGGAGAGATCCTGATCAATCCCATGCGTTCCGAAATGGAGGAGAGCGAGCTGGACCTTTTACTCGTGGGCAGCGGCGAAGAGCTTCTAATGATCGAAATGGCTGCCCGGGCGACGGAGCGTTTTGAAGACCTGCCGGAGCTCGATGCCCTGATGGGACCTGCCCCCATTCTGCTGCCTCATCAACAGAGCAACGAGATAGATGAGAAGGAGCTGGTGGAGATCATCGGCAAAGGATTGAAGCCGATTACCGAAGCCTGTCGGCACTATGAGATAGAGTTTCTCTCACTGAAAAAACCGGCATTGTCCCTTCCCGAGGCTTCCGAGCAGAGTGACGAGCTGGTCGAGATAATCAGAAAGGAGTTTGGACCGCAGATCGCCGAAGCCTTGGACGGCCTCTCCAAGAGCGAGCGGGGCGATCTGATGGACCGCCTGGTGAAGGAGGCGGAGGCGTTTCTGCACAAGGCTGGCTACACCGTGGAGAAGCTGGAGCTATTCAAAGCGATCGAGACCGTCAAGAAAGAGCGGGTCCGAAGCATGATCCTCGATCAGGGACTTCGGGCCGACGGAAGGCGTCTGGATGAAGTACGCCCCATCAGCATCGAGACCAATTTCTTGCCGGGAGTTCACGGTTCCTGTCTCTTCACCCGGGGAGAGACCCAAGCCCTGGTCACGGCGACCCTGGGAGAGGCCAAAGAGGGGCAGATGTACGAGCTTCTGACCGAACGGTCTCCCCGGACCGAGCGCTTCATGGTGCACTACAACTTCCCTCCTTTTTGCGTCGCTGAAGCCCGTCCCATCGGTGCGCCGAGCCGCCGTGAACTGGGACACGGCTATTTGGCCAAACGGGCGCTTGAGCCGGTGATCGACCGGGAGTTGGGAGAGACGATCCGTCTGGTCTCGGAGATACTGGAAAGTAATGGCTCCTCCTCTATGGCGACGGTCTGCGGCGGGGCTTTGGCCCTGGTCTCGGCGGAGATAGAGATCGCCTCCCTGGTCGCCGGCGTAGCGATGGGGCTGGTCAAAGAGAAGGATCGCCATGCGATCCTGACCGATATTATGGGTCTGGAGGATCAGGACGGCGATATGGACTTCAAGGTCGCCGGTACCGCTAAGGGCATCACCGCGATGCAGATGGATATCAAGCTGGGAGGGCTGGATCTGGCGATTCTTGAAGAGGCGCTGATGCAGGCGAAGCGTGCCCGCATGGAGATCCTGGATCTGATGGAAGAGGCCCGCAAGACTATCGCCCCCAGCGGGGCGCTTCCCATTGCGGAGCACTTTCATATTGATCCTTCCAAGATCGTCCATGTCATCGGCAAGGCTGGCTCCACGATTCGGGAGATTATCGAGAAGTTCGAGGTCAAGATCGATATGGATCGGGAGAAGGGTCGGGTTAAGGTGACCGGAGACGAGCGGGAGAAGGTCCAAGCAGCCAGGAAACATATTGAAGAGATTGCTTCCCGGGAAGAGCCGAAGGTCCCCGAGTATGAAGTGGGACAAGTTTATGAAGGCGTCGTCAAACGGATGGTGGACTTCGGCCTTTTTGTAGAACTGCCCGGAGGTTTCGATGCTTTGTTGCACGTCTCGAAGATGCCCGGTAAAAAGGTTTCAGATTTCCGGATTGGCGATCGTATCGAAGTCAAGGTGCTGGATCAAAAAGGCCGCAAGGTGGAACTGGCCCTTCCCGAATATACACAGAGCTAAGCGTTAACGGGGACTTTATTAGGGCTTCTGAAAAACAGCTTTTTTACGGTCTAAGCTACTTAAGATGATATTTTAAGAGATCGGGCCGAGCGAAGGGCATGTAGCTGTGGCGGGTGACGACCACTTTGGTACTGCCGGGTTTGGCCCAGCGAAAGAGGGTGGGGATGTCCCGGGGATCGATATGGATGCAGCCGTGGCTCATCCAGTTGACGCTTCCTTTGTGAAGGGCGTGACCCTGATGGGTAAAGAAGATGCTGTAGTCCATATTGTTGATGCCGCTAGGATCCGGGTATGCCTTGGACATATGGAAGCGTTTTTTGTAGAGGACGGGGTAGATGCCCGAGGGAGTTTTGAAATCATCGGCTCCTGAAGTGATGGCACCGGTCCACCAGACTACGCCGTCACGACCCACGGCGTAAAAACGACCGTCGCTGCCGGGTTCCCGGACCGAGACGACGATAAACTCTTTCCCGCGTAAGTTGACGATTCGGCTCATGCCATTATCGGAGAGAATCTCAAAACGCGTTTTACTCAGGGGAATAACCTCCCGTCCCCACAGGGGGAAAATTATTGCCGTAGTTAATAGTATAAGGAACGAAATATCTCTTTTCATGCCGCCATTTTAGCAGAATCCTCCGTCATGTTTTCATGGTTTTTGGCAGGGCCTAAACAAGTTTGCAGTATAATACCTCCGTCTTTATAGGAATGATAAGTAGGGAAACGGACGGCATTTATGTCGCCGTTGGCGTATCCCCGGGATACGTTTACGCAAGCCGAACGGATTCCGAAAAGACGGTCGACGGGACCCAAAACCGAAAAATAGATGAAGGATCTTCAATGAAAAAGTTTTTCGCATTGTTTCTTGCAATGGGTGCGTTTGCTCTGGCCGGTGAAGGCGAGTCGATGATTCAGGCCTATTCCGTCGTCGCGGCCGGTGTCGGCCTCGGCCTGGCTGCTCTGGGCGGCGCCATCGGTATGGGACACACGGCAGCGGCTACTATCGCCGGTACTGCACGCAACCCCGGTCTGGGCGGCAAGCTCATGACCACCATGTTCATCGCCCTGGCGATGATCGAAGCCCAGGTCATCTATACCCTGGTTATCGCCCTGATCGCTCTCTACGCCAACCCTTTTCTCGGCTAAGATCAGCGGATTTTAAGCGTGGGGCGGATATAATGCCGCCCACGTTGAAAAACGTTCTCCACGCGGCAGTGGTGGAACGGTAGACACGCCAGCTTGAGGGGCTGGTGGGCGCAAGCCCGTGGAGGTTCAAATCCTCTCTGCCGCACCATCTAATCTCCATTATTCCTAATAAAATCTAAGTTGTTTCATTTTAACTATAAAATTCCCATTATAATCCAAAAATAACTTTATACTAGATACTAGCGTATTGCTAGATCAAGCCAATAATTCTCATCGTTTTTTAAAAAAGAGCACGCCAAGTGCCGGCAGATCGATGGAAGCGGAGTAGGGATGGGCACAACAGGGAATCTCCTGGGCTTCTAAGATCCTCTTTTGACTTTCGTCCCACCCCTCGAACTCTTTTGCCTGGGAGTTGAAGATCTCCTTGTAGATCCCATCTTCCGCCAAAGGGATCCGGTAGTCTGGGTAAATGGTGTCGGCGAAGTTGCAGACCACCACTATCCTCTCTTTTTTCCCTTCTCTTGCAAAGACCAGCACCTCCCGCTCCCAATCTTTTTCGTTGAGCCACTCGAACCCCTCCCGCTCCATCTCCAGCTTATGCAGTGCTGGCTCTTCTTTGTAGAGTCGGTTCAATGTGGCTACCATTTTCTGAAGCCCTTTGTGGAGTGGATAGTCTAGAAGATACCACTCCAGCTGATCTTTGTAGTCCCACTCCTTCCACTGGCCAAACTCCCCTCCCATAAAGAGGAGCTTCTTGTCCGGATGGGCGATCATGTAGGATAGTAGGGTTCTGAGGTTGGCGAACTTTTGATTGACGTCCCCTGGCATCTTGCCGATGAGACTTCCCTTCATATGGACCACCTCGTCGTGGCTGAGAGGAAGGATGAAGTTTTCGTCGTAGTTGTACCACATGCTGAAGGTGATCTGGTTGTGGTGGTATTTTCGAAAGAGGGGGTCGGTTTTGAAATATTTGAGGGTGTCGTGCATCCAGCCCATGTTCCATTTGTATCCGAATCCAAGTCCCCCTTTGTCCACGGGAGCCGTGACGCCAGGAAAGGCTGTGGACTCCTCGGCCACCATCATGATCCCTTCGAAGTCGCGGTAGCAGCTCTTGTTGAGCTCTTGCAAAAAGGCTATCGCCTCCAGGTTTTCGTTGCCGCCGTGGATGTTGGGTACCCATTCCCCCTCTTTTCTGGCATAGTCGAGATAGAGCATGGAAGCCACCGCATCCACCCTGATCCCGTCTACGTGGTAGCGATCCAGCCAGTAGTGGGCGCTGGAGAGTAGGAAGCTTCGCACCTCTCCTTTGCCATAGTCGAAGATGGCACTCTTCCACTCCGGATGGTAGCCTTTTCTTGGATCTTCGTATTCGTAGAGGGCCGTCCCGTCGAAAGCCACAAGCCCATGCCCGTCGGTGACAAAGTGACTGGGGACCCAGTCGAGGATGACGCCGATGCCGGCACTGTGCATGGTATCGACGAACTCCATGAACTCCTGTGGAGTGCCGTATCGTGCGGTTGGAGCGAAGTAGCCCGTGATCTGATAGCCCCAGGAGCCTTTGAAAGGATGCTCCATGATAGGCATCAGCTCTATGTGGGTATAGTGCATCTTCGTTAGATACTGCACGAGCTCTCGGACCGCCTCTTTGTAGCTAAGATAGGAGCCGTCCTCCTTTTTCCTCCAAGATCCCAGATGGACCTCGTAGATGTTGATGGGTCTATCCGTGGCGTTGATGGAGGGGCGCTTTTGCATCCACCCCTCGT
>JALSTG010000119.1 GCA_026983875.1 Campylobacteraceae bacterium | reverse complement strand
CACGGCATCGGCGATCATGTTGCCCAGCAAGGTCAAAAAAGCTCCTACCACCAGGATCCCCATGATCACCGGATAGTCCCGGCTCAGCGCACTCTGATAGAAGAGCAGGCCCATTCCGTCGATGGAGAAGATCTGCTCAAGGATGACGCTGCCTCCCAACAGGCCCGGCAGGGAGAGTCCCAGAATCGTCACCACAAAGGGCATAAGATTGGGATAGATGTATCGACGGATAAGAATCTTCTCCTCCAGCCCCCGGGCTCTGGCAAAAAAGAGATAGTCGCTTTTGAGGATTTCCCGAACCAAAGAGCGGATATAAAGCGTCAGGGAACCAAAGCCCGTGAAGACCACCACCGCTACGGGCAGCGTCAGGTGCCAAGCGATATCCAACCACTTGGCCGGCCCCGTTTTGGGTTCCAAACCCTCGATTCCCGCCATAGGGAACCAGCCCAGTTCCAGCCCAAGGATCCAGATTAGTAGCAGTGCAAGGTAGAAAGAGGGCATTGCATAGCTCAGGAGAGAGAGTTGTTTGACGCTTCCTTCATAGAGCCCGCCCCGCAGAGCGCTGCGAATACCGAAGTAAAAAGAGAGGAAAAAAACCAGTACCATCGAAACGATATTGATCCCCAGGGTCACTCCGATACGGGCTTTGATCTCTTGGATCACAGGATTGCCGCTGGCAAAGGAGACGCCGAAATCGAGCCGAATCATGGAGCGCAACCAGTCGGAGTACTGCAACCAAAGAGGTTTGTCAAGGCCATAGACGCTTTTGAGATGCTTGATCGCTTCGGGAGTCATGTTGGGATTGAGGCCCCCGGCGGCGAAAAAGCTGTTGGGCGCCATATGGATCGCTCCAAAAGTGATCAAAGAGATCAGCCAGAGCATGATACAGAGGTAGAGAAGTTTCTTTGCAAGATAGAAAAAGAGGGAGCGTTTCATACCTGAGGCGGGGCCACGGCGATCATCATCGCGTGGAAGCTTTCGGGATCCAGGGATGCCGATCCGACCAAGACGCCGTCGACGTCGGCGATGGCACCGATCTGGGCGATATTGGAAGGCTTGACGCTTCCGCCGTAGAGCAGGGGTCGCCGGATCCGTCGCCTGAGCTCGGCGTGGGTCGCGGCGATCTCCTCCACCGAAGCCGCTCGACCGGTCCCGATGGCCCAGACCGGCTCATAAGCGACGATAAGCCGCTCATAGTCGAGATCGATGCCGTCAAACTGCTCCCAGAGATACTCCGCCACCGCCTCGAATCCCGATTCGCGGACCTCCAGCGGCTCTCCGACGCAGTAGATGATCTGCAGACCCTTGTCGGCAAAATAGCCGAATTTTTCGGCAATGAACTCCTGACTTTCACCCAAAATATTTCGCCTCTCGCTGTGGCCGACGAGGACCGTATCGATCCCGAACTCTGCCAGTTGGCTCAGTCCGATCTCCCCGGTGTAAGCTCCCGACTCGGCAGGATAGGCGTTTTGCGCCCCTACGGTAATCCAGTCTCGAGAGGGCTGCAGCGCCGTAGCCGGGGGAAAGACCATCACTTTAAAAGGGTACTCTGCGGCTTCGAGAATCGATTCAAGCCGGTCCAGGTATTCGGCGGTACTTGCCCGGGTATGGTGCATTTTGAAATTGGCGGCGAAGATCATGACTCCCCTCCATTGGTTAGCGCAACAATACCGGGAAGTTCTTCTCCCTCGATAAGCTTGAGGCTCGCTCCTCCGCCCGTGCTGACAAAGGTCATCTCGTCCACGTCCCCGGCCCGGGCCGCCACGTCGGCGGTGTCCCCGCCCCCGACGATGGTCGTAGCGTGGCTTTCGGCGATGTAGTGGGACATCTTGATAGAGCCTTTGGCGAATTTCTCCATTTCATAGACCCCCATGGGACCGTTCCACATGATGGTATGGGCATCGTTGAGGGCTTCTCGGAAGAGCCGAGTGGACGCCGGACCGATATCGAGGCCCATCCATCCCTCCGGGATCTCCTGAGTCGGCAGATATTTCACCGTCGCCGTCTCACTCAATTCGGGAGCGACCACCACGTCCACCGGGAGGTAGAACTTCACGTTGTTTTTTTTGGCCTTATACATGATGCTCCGGGCTTCGTCGATAAGATCCTCCTCTACCAAAGAGTTGCCGATCTCATAGCCCTGGGCCTTGAGAAAGGTAAAAGCCATTCCTCCGCCGATGATGATCTTGTCCACTTTGCCTATCAAACGATTGAGCGCCTCGAGCTTCCCCGAGACCTTACTGCCGCCCACGACGGCGACGAAGGGGCGGGAAGGATTCTCCAGAACCTTGTGGAAGAAGTTAACCTCCTTAGTCAGAAGGAAACCCGCCGCTTTGTGTTCCCGGTCGTAGTAACGGGTGATAGCGTGGATCGAAGCGTGCTTGCGGTGGCAGGCGCCGAAGGCGTCATTAACGTAAAATTCGCCAAATT
>JALSTG010000118.1 GCA_026983875.1 Campylobacteraceae bacterium | reverse complement strand
CGTCGATCTTGTGAGCCGACAGGAGGGAAGCGACATCCTGATCCTGGATCTCAATTTGGGCGACCGCAACGGCCTCGAGGCGATCAGAGAGATTCGATCCCTTTGTCCGACCTTACAGATTCTGGTGCTCAGTATGTATCCTGAGGAGCTTTATGCTCTGCAAGCCATCAAAGCCGGTGCTTCGGGTTATCTCAACAAAAGGGCGATTAGCGGCGAGTTGATCAACGCCATTCACGCGGTTCTCTCCGGAAAAAAATACATCAGCGATACCGTCAGAGATGAGATTCCCTACGGAACAGAACTTGATGAAGGGGTCGCCCCTCATTTGACGCTCTCTCAAAGGGAGATTGAGGTACTAGCGTTGTTGGCTGCAGGTAAAAGTGTCGGTGAGATCGGTGAAACCCTCTCCATCAGTCCCAAAACAGTCTCTACCTACCGGGCAAGGATGCTCGAGAAACTCCAGCTCGAAAACACCGCCCAACTGATCCAGTACGCCCTGCAAAACAACATCGTCGCCTAAACCTCCCAAGCCCCCGCAAGGGAGGCTATGATAAAATCTCGGTGACTTTATCAATCCATTATCAAGGGAATTCGTATGGCAACACGCACGATCAAAAAAGCGGTCCTGGCCTACTCGGGAGGCCTCGATACCAGTATCATCCTCAAGTGGCTCCAGGACGAGTACGGCTGCGAAGTCGTCACCTTCACCGCCGACCTGGGGCAGGGCGAAGAGGTCGAGCCTGCACGGCAAAAGGCCCTCAAGTTCGGCATCAAGCCCGAGAACATCTATATTCTTGATCTGCGGGAGGAGTTTGTCAGAGACTTCGTCTTCCCCATGTTTCGCGCCAATGCGATCTACGAAGGGGAGTATCTCCTAGGGACCTCCATCGCCCGGCCTCTCATTGCAAAAAAGCAGATCGAAATCGCCCACAAGACCGGTGCCGACGCCGTCGCCCACGGCGCGACGGGCAAGGGTAACGACCAGGTAAGATTCGAGTTGGGCTACCTGGCTCTCGATCCCGAGATCGCGGTGATCGCCCCCTGGCGGGAGTGGGACCTTAATAGCCGCGAAAAGCTCCTGGCCTACGCCGAAGAGCACGGCATCGAGATCGAGCGTAAAGGCAAGAAATCTCCCTACAGCATGGATGCCAATCTGCTGCACATCTCTTACGAAGGGCAGATCCTCGAAGATCCCGCCTCGGAGCCAGAGGAGGATATGTGGCTCTGGACCACCGCACCCGAAAAAGCCCCCGACGAGCCCGAATACATCACCATCGGCTACAAGCAGGGGGATCCCGTCAGTATCAACGGGGAAGCCATGAGCCCCGCGACGCTGCTGGCGACGCTCAACGCCTACGGCAACAAGCACGGCATCGGGCGGATCGACATCGTCGAAAACCGCTATGTGGGGATGAAGGCCCGAGGCTGCTACGAGACCCCCGGCGGAACCATCATGCTCAAAGCCCACCGGGCTATCGAGTCGATCACCCTGGATCGGGAAGAGGCCCATATGAAAGATGAGTTGATGCCCCGCTACGCCAGCCTGATCTACAACGGCTACTGGTGGTCCCCCGAGCGGGAGATGCTCCAGGCCGCCATCGACCGGACCCAGCGCTTCGTCGAGGGGGAAGTGCGCCTCAAGCTCTACAAAGGCAACGTCACCGTCGTCGGCCGTCAGAGCCCCCAATCCCTCTACTCTCCCGAGCACAGTACCTTCGAAGAGGACGAAGTCTATGACCAGAAGGATGCCGAGGGCTTCATCCGCCTCAACGCCCTGCGTCTGGTGATCGAAGGTAAGCAGCAGCCCGGACGACATGCCGGTATCCTCAACGAGGAGTCGAAGTAGCTCGTAGGCACTTTGTCTTGATGCCGATGAAGCTATACCAAATCTTCGCTCTTTTAGCCTTGCTGTTACTTTTTGCCGGTTGTGCCCAAAGCGGTGCAGCGCCCAAGCCGGGGAAGCGTTACTTCGGTCTGGCGTCGCACTACGGCCCGGAATGGGACGGACGCCGGACGTCTACGGGAGAGACCTTTCACAACAACGAATTGACCGCCGCCCATAAAAGCCTGCCCTTCGGCACCAAAGTCCGGGTGACGCTGCTCTCGACCCAAAAGAGCGTCGTTGTGCGGATTAATGACCGAGGGCCTTTCGTCAAAGGGCGCATTATCGACCTGAGCGACGAAGCGGCCCGGCGTATCGGTCTGGATCGCTACGGCGTCGCCGAAGTCCTTGTCGAAGTGCTGGAGATGGGTCACGACCGCTATATCAGCCCCGCCAAACGCCGGGCGATAAAGAAGAAAAAATAACAGACAGATCCCGGGATCTTAGGCTGACAGTTTTTTCGCCACGATAGCCTGCTTTCTCATACGGTGCATTTCGTAGCTTTCGTTCCAAAACTCATCATAGTGCAGGATTTCGAAGCCCTCTGCGAAGAGTGTTTTCAACTCTCCGGGAGCGAGGAGA
>JALSTG010000117.1 GCA_026983875.1 Campylobacteraceae bacterium | reverse complement strand
GTAGCGATAGGCTCCGAAGGGGGTAAAGCCCAGGGATTTGGCCGCCTCGAACTGCCCGGCGTCGATACTCTCGATGGCGGCTCGGATGATCTCGGTGACATAGGCTCCCGAAAAAAGTGCCAGGATCACGACCCCGGCGATATAGCGATTTTCGATCCCCAAATTGGTGGCGAAGACATAGAAGAAGATCAAAATCTGCACCAGCAGCGGCGTACCGCGAATCAGTTCGATATAGAAGCGGGAGAAAAGACGCAGTAGGATGATCCGGGAGTGCTGAGCGAAGGCGAAAAAGAGCCCGATCAGCAGACTCAGCACCAGGGCCGCCAGAGAGATCGCCACCGTAACCAGGAAGCCGTCGATAAACTTCTGCCGGTAGGCATAGACCGCCTCCCACTGAAAGTCGTAGGCGACGGCGCTGAACATGAGATAAAAAAGTGCGACTATCCCCGCCGTCAGCAAGAGGGCGTTGAAGAGATAGACGCTACGGGAGAGGTGGCCGCATTTGCCCTCCGGGCACTCCTGCACGAACCACTCCGAAAGCTTCACGATCCTCACAAGCTCCGATTAGAAGAAAAAGGGAATGCCCAGTTTCTCGAAGGTGCGTTTGGCCTCGCCCAGATATTTGTCCGCCAAGGCGTCAAAGGTCCCGTCGGCTTTGGCTTTTTTGATGAATGCATCGACTTTCTGCTTCAGTTGCATATCGCCTTTTCTCATGGCGATCCCCCAGTATTCGGGCTTTTTCTGGAAAGGCTGAAGCAGAGCCACGGTGCGCTCGGGATGACGCTTCCAGTCGCGATAGATCGAAAGCTGATCATAGAGGAAGCCGTCGGCCCGCTTGTTGATCACCTCCATTACGGCGGCATTTTCCTTGTCGAAGACCAGGATTTTGGCCTTTTTGAGATGGTCTCTGGCATAGAGATGTCCGGTGGTGCCCTTCTTGACGGCGACACGTTTATGGGGATCATTGAGATCCTCGATCCCCGTGATATGACTGCCCTTCCAGGTGAGGATCGCCAGATTGGACTGGGCGTAGGGGATGGAGAAGGCGACGCTCTTGGCCCGCTCGGGGGTGATGGTCATGGAGGAGATGATCAGATCGATCTTGCCGGTCTTGAGGGAGGGAATCAATCCGTCCCAGGCGATGTTTTCGATCACGACTTCCCGCCCCAGATACTTGCCCAGGGCTTTGGCCAGATCGACGCTGATGCCCGTCGGCGTGCCGTTGGCATCGCTCATCTCAAAGGGAGGATACTGGAGCTCCATCCCGACTTTCAGCGGCTCCGCGGCTGCGAGAGTCTCTCCCGACACAAACAGGAGTAACGCCAAGAGTATTGCTTTTATCTTCATTTGCATTCCTTTTTTTGCCGGAGTATAACATAGCGTCGAATCCCAAATGTGTAAAAGTGCAACCCATGTTGCACTCACCCTTTGAAAACTATCATATAGTTCTAAAAAACAGACAAAGGAGCAACAAATGACCGAAAGCCTAAAACAGACGGAGCAATCCGTAGGATCTTTTATTAAAGCGTTAGAAAAGAGCGAGAAGAAGATCGCCAAATATGAAGGGAAGCTCAAAGAGGTAAGAGCGGAATTGGAAAAACTGGAAGTAGAGGTCCTGGAGATCTCTTCGAAGATGCGGGAGATCGAGAGAAAGATCCATAAAAAACTCAACAAGATCAAACGAACCAACAAACTGTTGATGGAAGCCCAGACTGATCGACAGATCGAGACCTACGACCGAGACCTGCGCAAACTCAACAAAGACTTGGACAAGCTGGACAAAGAGTACAACCGACTCAAAGAGCGCTATGAGCAAATCGTCGCAAAAGAGGAGAAACTCCTGGAAAAAGAGATGAAACTCGAAGAGGAAAAGGCCAGGCTCTACCATGAACGGGAATTGCTGATGAAACACGCCGAGCAGTTAATGAACCGCCTGGGGAACAAAATCAACCGGGTTCGTTTACATTAACTCCGGCTACGCCTAGAAAAAAAGTAAATCCATCTCAGTTGTAAGAAATTTACCCTCCTCTTAGAGCAGGATCTCCCTCGCACCTTTGGCGTTGGGAGCACTAAGGACGCCGGTACGTTCCAGCTGATCGATGAGATTGGCGGAACGGTTGTAACCGATCTGAAGGCGGCGCTGGAGATAGGAGATCGAGGTTTTCTTGTCGGTGAGGATGATCTCCTTGGCCTGTTCGTAGAGAGGATCGAGATCCACCGTCTCCTCTCCGCTCTCACCGGAAGCAATATCTCCTCCGGAGACGAGATAGCTCTCGTCATATTCGGGGAGACGCTGAGCTTTGAGAAACTCCACGATGGTATCGATCTCTTCCTCACTACTCCAGGGAGCATGGATCCGCACCAACCCCGTCGATCCCGGTGGGGTAAATAGCGCGTCCCCCCGCCCCAGAAGACTCTCGGCACCCATTTGATCCAGGATGACCTTGGAGTCGATCTTCTGTCCGACCCGATAGCTGAGTCGTGACGGGAGGTTGGCCTTGATGAGGCCGGTGACTACGTCGACGCTGGGTCGCTGGGTCGCGACAATGAGATGGATACCGCAAGCCCGGGACTTCTGAGCCAGGCGGGCGATGGAGAGCTCGACCTCCTTGCCCCCGTTCATCATCAGGTCCGCCAACTCGTCGATGACCACTACGATATAGGGGAAGGGTTCACCCCCTTCTCTCTCCATTTTTTCATTGTAATTATCGATAGTCTTGACCCGGTTTTCCGCCATGAGCCGGTAGCGACGCTCCATCTCTCCCACCATATTCGCCAAAGCCGCGATCGCCTTGGAGGGTTCGATGATCACCGGCGTAATCAGATGGGGAATGTCGTTGTACATAGAAAATTCCAACATCTTGGGATCGATGAGCATCAATTTGAGACGGTCGGGATCGTTACGATAGAGCAGCGAGAGAATCATGGCGTTGATCCCTACCGATTTTCCCGATCCCGTCGTTCCCGCCACCAGAAGATGGGGGAGTTTGCGAATGTCTGTGACGAAAGGATTGCCCACGATATCCTTGCCCAGGGCGACGGTCAGGGGGGATTTGGACTCCTTGAAAAGCGGGCTCTCCAGGATCTCCCGGAGGTAGATCGTCTCCACCTCTTCGTTGGGGATTTCGATCCCTACCACGTCGCGTCCGGGGATCGGCGCCTGGATACGGATCGTCTTGGCGCTCAGGGCCATCGCCAGATCGTCCTGAAGACCCAGGATTTTGGAGACTTTGACGTTGGGAGCCGGTTTGAACTCAAAGGTCGTCACCAGGGGTCCCGAATAGGTACGGATTACGTCCCCGTCGATCCGGAACTGCTGGAGCTTGCTGAGCAGATCCTGAATTTTTCGGTCGATCTCCGCCTCGTTGACCCGACGCTTGGTCTTGGGAGCCTTTTGGAGGAAGTCGAGCTTGGGGAGCTTGAAGTTTTTGGGCTTGTTTACTTTTCCCTTCTCGATATTCTTTTCCAGGATTTTTGCATTCTCTTCCAGCTCTTTGACGATCGTCACACCGCTCTTTGCCTGATCACTCCCGGTGGCTTGAGCAAGCCGGCCGCTACTCTCTCCACGCCTTTTGACGGAACGGGTCTGGGTACGCGGCGTCGTAATGCTCTCTTTTGGCTCCCCGCTCCCATCCGCCGGCAGCTCCTCCACCGGTACCGTTGCCTCGCGCTCATATACGGGATCCGCTGCCGGCATCTCAAAGGGAGCTTCTGCATGCTCTTCATGATGCGATGACGGTTCCGCTTCATCAGCATTGCCACTCTTTTGTTGACGCAGGATATCGTCCAGAGGGCTCGCGGCCTTTTTCCTACGGGTTTTTCGCGTCGGAGCCAAGGCTTTGCGGGGAGCCTCCCCCATCGTTATATCTGAACCTACCTCGATCGGAGGCAGATCCATCGCAAGAATCCGATCGACCTCTTGCTCTTTCTCATGATTGAAGGGATTGCGAAGAAACTCTCGGACCCAGGCGAAAGAGATCCTCGGTATCCGGGGTAGGCGAAAGGATCTTCCCATCGGTTCCGCGCTTTTGCTCACACGAGCCGCTCTGTGCTCTCTGGCCGAGGCTTTTCGCTGACGAAGCGCTTCCCGGCGTCTTTCCACCCATTCAACGATCGGCGTCGTATCTTCAATCACCAAGACGAGGGAGAGGGCAAAAATCATCAACCAGAAGAGCCAAAGCCCCGCCAGCCCGATATAAGGGATCATCGCCAGATAGAGCTCCCTGCCCAGCAAGCCGCTCTGCTCCATCCCGACGACCAGCGGCTGCAAAACGATGAAGGAGAGAAAAAGAAGTATCCACCCCACATACCCTTCTATACGGCCCATCAGGGCAGGTCGGCGATAGAAACGGATCAGCGGGTAAAAGAGCAGGAGGAAATCGACATAGGCCAGGTAACCGAAGAGCCGAAGATTCCACTCTCCCAATCTCCGCCCCAGATTCCCTACCAGAGAAGTATCGTGAAAAAAGGTCGAAAAGGCTCCGTATATCAGGATAACAGCTCCGATAATCACCGCGATGATCCGCAAATTGGCTCCTTGATTCAAATGGCTATATTATAACATATCAACTTGAGAAGAGCCCGCAAAGTGTCACCGGAAGAGACACTCGGGGGGCTTTTACAGCCGATTATTCCATAAATGCGGGGCCCAAAGCGACTCTATGTCAATTTTATATGTTAGAATAGAGCAAAGCAAAGGAGGAATCTCGATGAAAAAAGCTGAATTTATCACCCGGGTGGCTCAGAAGAGCGGTCTTTCCAAAAAAGATACCGAAGCGGTGATCGAAGCCGCACTCGAAACCATTACCGAAGCGCTCAAGGCTCGGGAAAATGTCTCCTTTCTCGGATTTGGCGCCTTCCAGGCCGTCAAGAAAAATGCACGGGAGATCACCATTCCCGGAACGACCCGGAAAGTGAAAGTCCCCGCCAAATACAGCGTGCGTTTCAAGCCCGGAAAGCTCCTCAAAGAGGCGATAGAGTAATCGGATTTTAAGTTTCCTTGCCCTACAATTCCGTCACCCAAAAGCCTCGGTGGCGGAATTGG
The DNA here is from genome assembly GCA_026983875.1 of Campylobacteraceae bacterium. Taxonomy (GTDB): domain Bacteria; phylum Campylobacterota; class Campylobacteria; order Campylobacterales; family Sulfurovaceae; genus Nitratifractor. The sequence continues at coordinate 6,489 of JALSTG010000117.1, read as the reverse complement.
TAGACGCAGCAGATTCAAAATCTGCCGCCTTCGGGTGTGCCGGTTCGAGTCCGGCCCGAGGTACCAGGCAGTTTTGAATCCTTCCTTGCGGGAGTAGCTCAGGGGTAGAGCACGACCTTGCCAAGGTCGGGGTCGCGGGTTCGAATCCCGTCTCCCGCTCCATCAAAAACAAAAACTTCGATGAACTTTCTCTATTATTATCCTCCACATAAAGATCCGCTTCTCGTTACGATATAAAACATCGACCGTCAATGTGCTATGATTGCGGCAAAAATCGGAGCCCCGATGGGATCGATACTTCTGCTACTGAGCTTTTTCGCATTGGGTTTTTATCTACGACGCTCTATGGGTGAACGCCTGCGCCTTGATATGGCGCTCCGACTCAACCGCTATGTAGTCTATGTGGCGCTTCCCAGCCTGGTACTGGTCTATCTCCCCGGACTTGAAATAAAACGCTCTCTCCTCCTGCCGGTGCTGAGCGCCTGGGGGATTTTCCTCCTCTCGGTGCTGCTGGTCCTCCTTGTCGCCCGCCTGGCCCGATGGAGCCGTTCCCTCACGGGGGCACTGCTCTTTACCGTCCCTTTGGGCAACACCTCCTTCCTCGGCGTCCCCTTCACTCTCGCTTTTTACGGCAGCTCCGGCCTACCCTTCACCCTGATCTACGACCAGATCGGCTCCTTCCTGATCCTCTCGACCATCGGTATCTTTCTCCTGGCCGCCTATAGCGGCAGCCGCTTCGATCCCCGTGCGGCTCTGTGGCGGATGCTGCGCTTTCCTGCCTTTATCGCCCTGATCCTTGCCCTCTTTCTCGACAAAGGCCAGCTTCCCGCACTCCTCCAGACTCCCCTCTCCTGGCTGGCAGCTTCCCTCTCCCCCGCCGCGATGTTCGCCGTAGGGCTGCAACTCCGACTGGCCTTCCCTCGCCGTGAACGGGGCCCCTTTCTTTTCGCACTGGCAGTCAAGCTACTGCTTGCTCCCTTCCTATTGTCGGGGCTCTTCTACCTGCTCGGCTTTCAAGATCTCGCGGCGCGGGTAAGCGTCTTCGAAGCGGCCATGGCCCCCATGGTCTCCTCTTCAACCCTGGCGATCCTCGCAGGTCTCGAGGCAGAGTTCGTCGCTTCGGTCCTGGGCTACGGGATTTTGGCCAGTTTTGTGACGGTGCCGGCGATTTGGTGGATGACGGAAGCAGTGCTGTAGGAATTAGAAATTGAATCCTCTGAAAAATTGCCAAGTCGTTCTTTGGGTCAAGTGCGACAAAGGAGCGCTCAACCCGTGAAACGGGCGCTTGCGTCCGCGACTGCCAGAGTACTTGACCCAAAGAACGGGATTGTTCAGAGATCTCAAATAAGAATTGGGAATTTTATGAAATCCCGAGGTCACCGTCAAGCCTGGGAGATCAGCTTGATCAGCTCTTCGGGAGATTTAGCGTGTTCGATGGCAGTGACTTTGCCCTCCTTGAGGCGGACGACGATCACCTGATCGGTCTTTTGTCCCTCTTTGAGGCGTCGGGCCATCTTCTTGTCGTAGATCAGCAGCATCGTATAGTCGCTCTTACGCAGATCCGGCAGGGCGAAGAGATTCTGAATCACCGTCGGCATGGCGCTGATATCGGCGACGATCACCGCTTTGTGCTCTTCGAGAAAACCTTTGGGCTGTTGAGCCATTGCCGTCTTGATCAGATGGCCCGTCTCTTTGGTAAAGGCGAAGATCATCGTCCGGGTCTCGGGAGAGAGGCTATGGCTCTTGCCGAACTGATCCGGCAAGCTAAAAGAGATCTCCGATCCGATGCCGAATGGCTTATCCGCCGGACGGATTTCCAGAGAGTACTTGGCAGGGTCGTAAACACTCTTTCCTTTGAGGAAGTAGAGGGCTCCGGCAGCCAGAAGCAGAATCAGAGAGAGGATCAAAAAGATTTTTTTCATTGCATGTCGCTTTCGTAGGTAGTTGATTTGATGACGCGGGATTATACTCCCGTAAACTTTGATCCCGCTGCTATGGAAAAATTAGGTTTAAAAAACGAGGAAAATCGTTCAACGGCTCAGATAGGGGGAAAGCAGCGAAACCAAAGCCGTCAGAAAGAGAAAAACCATAATCGCCCGGCGCAGGCGAATCCGGTCCAGACGGTTGCCCAGGCGGATGCCCAGGAGAGAGCCTGCCACGACCAGAGGAATCATCCCCAGCCCCCAGGCAAAGGCCGACGCCACCTCTTCCCCCAGCTTCCACCAGAGCAGCCCGACCTGCACCGGCGCCGCCAGGAGAAAGAGTGCAGCCATAAACGCCCGGGTTTTTACGGCGCTCCAGTCGTGGGCCATGAGCCAGAGCACCACCGGCGGACCGCCCATGGCGATCATGCCCAGCATCACGCCGCTGAGTCCGAAAGCCAGCAGATCCCAGCCCCACGCCAGGCGTTCTCTGGGTCGAATCTTCGCAAAACTCTGCATTCCCAGAATGATCAATAAAAGCAGTCCGACGATCTGTTTAACCCGCGTGGGCTCGAAGCTGTTGACCCAGTAGAGGAGCGAGACACCGACGGGAAGACTCAGATAGCGAATTGTCGCCGCGGGAAAGACCTCTCTCCAAGGGACGTCACTCCGCAACTTCCAGGTCGCCACGGAGACCTGTACCAGAATCGGGATGGAGGTCAGGGCTACGGCCTGAGCCAAAGAAAAGTCGTTCCAGAGCAGCAGCGGCACCGCCAGAAGATTGAAGGCAAAACCGATAATCGATTGGAGCGTACTGGAGACAAAGAGGATCAAGGCGGCGGCCAGAAGCATCGAGACCGTCATCGCCATCCTCCGTCAGCGAAAATAGAGCCCACAGGAGCGGGCCAACTCCCGGTAGTGGGTCAGATCTGCCGCACTTTCGCAGAGCACGGGAAGAGAGAGATCGTAGCTGTAGACGATCATCAGAGGCCGCTTATCGAAAAATAGCGCCCCCCCGATAAGCTCCCGCAGAAAATACTTGATCACAAACTCCAGGATCTCCGGATCTTCGATACGAAAAAGCGTATTGCCCTCCCGGATTTCGAACTGCCGTGAATAGATCATCTCGTCGATCCGGTCCATGAGCTTGATCTTGTAGAGGTAGTTCTGCATATCCCCCTGTTTGAACTCCTGGGTATGCCAGTAGCAGGCCCCGCCGTTCTCCCGAAAAACTCTTCGGGCAAATTCCAGATAGTGTTTCTCCGCCGAAAGGCGGAAATATTCGCAGTCCAGAAGAGCGATCTTGGGATCCTCCTCCGGGAGGAGTTGGGGAAAGACGTCCAAAATGCGGTGTTCAAAAAAATCCCTTAGCTCTTCCAGACTCTCGGACACGTTGGGCAGAACCTTCCCGAGAGGACCGAAGCGCTCCGTCAAGCGCGGATCCTGGGCTTTCATCAGAGGGATGGTACATTCATAGCGCATAGACTCTCCAGCGTGGGGATGCAAATTCAAAAGGAATTGTATCGGATTTCGACAGGCATGGGGGTGGCGGAGAGTGGGGGATTCGAACCCCCGGTCCGGGAAGCCCGGACAACGGCTTTCGAAGCCGCCGCATTCGACCACTCTGCCAACTCTCCGTCGGCGATATTGTACCCCGTCAGGCTGAAAATCAGCCGAAGATCCCTTTGGCGGCGACAATGGTCGCAAAGACGAGGATCACCATCGCCCCAAAGCGACGGATGTAGCGCTGATTGCCGATCATGATGGAGACGATGGTCCCCGACAGCGTTGTCAGAACCAAAAGACCGTAGAGGAGGAATAGCAGCGTCACCTCCTGCTGAGGCAAGGCCATCATCGGTCCCTCATGCAGAAGAAAGGTCCGCCCCCCGATCCAGAGAATCCATAAATACAGAAGTACCGAGAAGAAAAAATCCCAAAAGAGAAACTGCATCTTGCCGCTGCGGCGGGTCATAGGACTCTCCTTCAACCAAGTTTCGTAAATTCATCATAACGCCTTGAGGCTGAAAATATACTCAAACGTAAACTTTGTAAAAAATCGGGGAAAAACTTCTCTGACGAAGAAATTTCAGCCGTATGCAAGAGAGGCTGCGTGAGAATCTCCCTGTCAGCAGAGTGGGAAAAGCGGCCTCTTCGGACGAGCCGCCCCCGTGGCGTCCCTCGATACGGGACCGAAACGATTTGCCCGAAAAAGAGAGACACCATGATCGTCAACAAAACTTTCGAGACCGCCATCATCGGTTCAGGCGTCGTCGGCAGCGGCCTACTCTTTACCCTGGCCCGCTATACCGATATCCGTGATATCGTTCTATTTGAAAAATACGACGAACCTGCCCAGCTCAACTCCAGCCCCAAAGCCAACTCCCAAACCCTCCATATCGGAGACATCGAGACCAACTACTCCCTGGAGAAGGCCCGTAGCGTCAAGCGCAATGCCGCCATGGTCGCCAACTATATCAGCCACTTCGGCTACGAAGGGGAGATCGGTTTTCGCCGGGACAAAATGATCCTGGCCGTCGGGGAGGATGAAGTGGCAAGCCTCAAGGAACGCTACAAAGTTTTCTCCGAACTTTTTCCCTACTACCGCTATATGGAAGCCGACGCACTAAGGGAGAAAGAGCCCATGATCATGGAGGGACGGGAAGAGCCGGTCCTGGCCCTGGGGGTCGAAGGCGAAATCACCACCGTAGACTTCAAAAAGCTCAGCGAAAGCTTCGTGCAGATGGCTCTGGATACCGATAAAAATATCCAGATCCACTACAACGAAGAGGTGCTTGAGATCCGGGAGGTCGACGGAGTGTTCGAACTGACGACCGGAAACAGTACCTACAAGGCAAGAACCGTCGTCGCCAATGCCGGCGCCTACTCGCTCCTCTTTGCCCAACACCTGGGATACGGAAACAATCTTGCGATCCTGCCCATCGGCGGGAGTTTCTTCTTCACCACCCGCAAGCTCCTTGACTCCAAGGTCTACACGATGCAGAACCCCAAGCTGCCCTTTGCCGCCGTTCACGCCGATCCCGACCTGACGGCCGATTGGAACACCCGCTTCGGCCCCACCGCCTTCGCCCTGCCCAAACTGGAGCGCTACCGTCAGGCCCACATCCGAGACCTCCTCGAGGCGATGGACATCGGCAAAGACACCCTGGAGGTCTACTACAATCTTCTCAAAGACTCCACGATCCGCAACTACATCCTCCACAACTTTCTCGACGAGCTTCCCTATATCGGCAAACACATCTTCGTCAATGATGCCAGGAAAATCATCCCTGCGATGAGCTCGGAGGATCTCATCTTCGCCGACGGATTCGGCGGAATGCGTCCCCAGATCATCGACAAAGAGACCCATCGACTGATGATGGGAGAAGCCAAACTTGCCGTCGGAGGCGCGATCTTCAACATGACCCCCTCCCCCGGTGCCAGTACCTCTCTGGCCATCGCCGAAAAAGATGCCCGTCAGCTCTGCGACTTCCTGGGCAAACGCTTTGACGAGGAGCAACACCTCAAGGAGATTGTCAACGCCTAGGCGGGAACGTCCTCAGACGATCCCAATCTCTTTGCGGACCGCTTCTACGGCCCGGACCATATGTTCCAGGCTTGCTTCGACCTCTGGCCATCCCCTCGTCTTGAGTCCGCAGTCGGGGTTGATCCAGAGCTGCCTCGCGGGCAGGACCTCCAGCAGCGCCCGAATCTGATGGACGATCTCCTCCACCGAGGGGATGCGAGGGGAGTGAATATCGTAAACTCCGGGACCGATCTCCATCTCGTAACCTCGCTCCTTAAAGATCCGTAGCAGGACGTTGCCGCTGCGGGCCGTCTCGATGCTGATGACGTCGGCGTCCATCGCCTCGATAGTATCGATAATATCGTTGAACTCACTATAGCACATGTGGGTGTGGATCTGGGTCTCGGGCTCGGCGACGTTGGTGGTAATCCAGAAGCTCTCCAATGCGAAGCGCTCATAATCGGGCCGTTTGGCAGCGCGCAGCGGGTAGCCCTCTTTGAAGGCTGCCTCGTCCACCTGGATCATTCCAATCCCCGCCTTTTGCAGATCATCCACTTCGTCACGGATCGCCAGGGCGATCTGGGTGCAGGTCTCGCTACGGGGCTGGTCGTCCCGGACGAAGGACCAGTTGAGGATCGTCACCGGGCCGGTGAGCATCCCTTTCATCGGACGATCCGTCAGGCTCTGGGCGAAGGTGCTCCAGCGTACCGTCATCGGCTCGGGGCGGCTGACGTCTCCGTAGATCAGTGGTGGCTTGACGCAGCGGCTCCCGTAGCTCTGGACCCAGCCGTTCTCGCTGAACGCCACCCCCGAGAGCTGCTCGCCGAAATACTCCACCATATCGTTGCGCTCAAACTCTCCATGCACCAGCACCTCCAGCCCGATACGCTCCTGCAAAGCCACACAGTCGCGGATCTGCGCCTCGATAAAGGCTTCGTACTCCGAGCTGCTCAACTCCCCTCGCTTATATTGTCGGCGTACGTGGCGAAGCTCCGGCGTCTGGGGGAAGCTACCAATCGTAGTAGTTGCCAGGGGCTTGTAACC
>JALSTG010000116.1 GCA_026983875.1 Campylobacteraceae bacterium | reverse complement strand
ATGAAAGGGGGTGATTGCATGCCTGGTATCGTTGTATCTCCGCGCGACACGTTTGAAGAAGCCTACCGCAAATTCAAGCGTCAGTGCGACCGGAACCTGATCGTCACCGAAGCCCGCTCCCGTCAGCATTACGAAAAGCCGACCGAGCGCCGCAAAAAAGAGAAGATCGCCACCCGCAAGAAGATCCTCAAGAAGCTCTACATGCTTCGCCGCTACGAAGCCCGCCTCTAAGTGGCTGCGGCTCGTATTATTTCCCTCCATTCGTTTTCCTTTTTTCGATAAAATCCCTCCGACAACCCTATTGAGGATCGCATCATGACCTTTACCACACCGCTGAAAGATAATGCCGTCAAAATCATGCTGCTCGGTTCGGGAGAGCTGGGAAAAGAGGTCGCTATCGAAGCCCAACGCCTGGGCCTCGAAGTGATCGCCGTGGACAGATACGAGCACGCTCCGGCCCACCAGGTGGCCCACCGCGCCTACGCCGTCGATATGCAGGACAAAGAAGCGGTGCTCGCCCTCATCGAAGAGGAGCGACCCGACTACATCCTCCCTGAAGTCGAAGCCATCAGCATCGAAGCTCTTTTCGAAGCCGAAAAGCGGGGCTTTCACGTCATCCCCAACGCCGAAGCGGTCAACAAGACTATGAACCGAAAGAACATCCGCCGCTTCGCCGCCGAAGAGCTGGGGCTCAAAACCAGCGCCTACCGCTTCGTCACCAGCCGCGAAGAGTTGGCGGCCGCCGCCGAGGAGCTGGGCTACCCCTGCGTGGTCAAACCCGTCATGTCCAGCTCGGGTCACGGCCAAAGCATCCTGCGCAGCTCCACTGAGGTCGATCGAAGTTGGGAGATTGCCCAAGAAGCCCGGGGCGACGCCAGCGAGCTGATCGTCGAAGAGTTCATCGAGTTCGATTACGAGATCACCCTGCTGACGGTGCGCAACGAGACCGGCACGGTCTTTTGCCCTCCCGTCGGCCACGTCCAGCAAGACGGCGACTATGTCCTCTCGTGGCAGCCTATGGCCATGAGCGACGCGGCGCTGCAAAAGGCCAAAAGCATCGCCAAAGCGGTCACCGACGGCCTGGGAGGCCGCGGGATCTTCGGCGTGGAGTTCTTCGTCAAGGGCGAAGAGGTCTATTTCTCCGAGCTCTCCCCCCGCCCCCACGATACGGGCATGGTGACGCTCATTACCCAGAGCCAGAGTGAATTTGCCCTGCATGTGCGCGCCGTCTTGGGCCTGCCGCTGGATTTTACCTTCTTCAGCCCCGGCGCCAGTGCCGCCTACAAGGCCAAGGGCCACAGCAAAGCCCCCATGATCGAGGTTCCCGACGACGCCTTCACGGCCCGCAGCTTCGTGCGGATCTTCGGCAAACCCGAGAGCCACCCGGGTCGGCGTCTTGCGGTAGCTTTGGCCATCGCCGAAGAGGTCGAAGAGGCCAAAAAACACGCCCAAAAGATCGTCGATCGGATGGATGACCATTGATGCAATCGATTCACGAAGGAGTGCACGGATGAAAATTTTCTCTCGAATTCTTCTTCCTCTGCTTTTGTTGCTCTATATCGGTTACGAAACTTGGCTCAAACTTCACCACCAAAGTCTCTGCGGCGCCGAGGGATGCAAACTCGCCGGCGAGCTTCTACGCTTCCCGTCGCTCTATCTCAACTATATGGGAATGGCAGCCGTCGGGGCGATTTTGATTCTGGGGATTCTCTCGCTTAAAAAGGCAGCCTTCGAGCAGCTCTATTTCATCGCCCTCTATACCGCCGTCGCGTTTGAATCGATCATGATCGGCTACCAGATCTTCGCCAATCCCGAACCCTGCCTCTTCTGCCTGGGAGTCTACGGCGGACTGCTGCTCATCGCCCTGACCAGCCGTCCCCGATGGTTTCTCTACGCCCTGCCGGCGATCGCCGCGATCTTTTTTGCCCTCTCGGATCTGGCCATCCCCCGCAACGCGGCGCTCATCCAAGGAGACGGCCTCTATCTGATAGCCTCGGAGCACTGTCCCCACTGCAAAAAGGTCAAAGCCTACTTCGCCGAGCACAAGATCGACTATCATCCACTCCCCGTCTCCGATCCCAGTGTCCGGCACCTGGCCAAAGCCCTGGGTATCGAAGAGATACCGATCCTCATCCGTAGAGAAGGCCTTCATAGCGAAATCCTCGTGGGCGATCAGACGATCATCGACGCTTTTGAAAAAAAAGGCGCAGTGAGCAAGCCTGCGTCGGCTCCCATGCCCGGTAGCGCCGAAGATCTCTACGCCCAACCCGAAGCCGGCGGCTGCACCCTCAGCCCCTCCATCGAAAACGGCGGAGGCTGTGAAGAGTCTCCGCAAATCCAACTGCGATGATCCTACAGCGCTTCATCACCCTGCCGTCCATGCCTCGGGGCGTGCATCTGATCACGCGTCCGATCGCCGCGGAGATAAGCGGGATCCGCACCGGCATCGCCCACCTCTTTTTGCAGCACAGCTCCGCCTCCTTGGCGATCAACGAAAACTACGAC
>JALSTG010000115.1 GCA_026983875.1 Campylobacteraceae bacterium | reverse complement strand
GCCTGCTTGAGGTCGTCACTTTGAAACTTCGCTTCCGCTTCGCTCTTGCTGATCGTATATTTTTCGATGGGGATCTTCTTTTTGACCAGCTCCTTCATCTTTTTTTCGATCTTTTTGAGATCCTCTTCGCCGATCTTCTCGGAAGTCCGGAAATCATAATAGAATCCTTCGTCCACGACAGGCCCGACAAAAAACTGGGCATCAGGATAAAGCTCCCGGATCGCCTGGGCCATCAGGTGGGCCGTAGAGTGGCGGAGGATCTCCAGGGCTTCGGGAGAGTTGTCCAGAGGAATCTCTCGGCAACCCTCGCAAGATTCCCCGGCGCTTTGGGTATCGATAATTTCGCCGTTTTTATTGATGTATCCGATGATATTTTCGCTCACACAACTACCTTTTTGCTCGATTTGAGTCGTTATTTGTTCATAATTTATCTCGATGGAAGAAATTATAGCAAACCCATCGGAAAGCTTAGAATCGCCAATACTCACCTTCCAGTAGAATAATAAAATGCACGAAACGTTTTTTACCTGCCCTTACTACTGGCAGCAGGTGTCCGTCCTGGTAGATCTGCTGGAGGGAGCAATGGAGTGGATCGAAGATTATGAAGTCTGCTGCCGGCCCATCCTCTTCGTAGCAGAGGCGGAAGAGGGCACAGTATGCAGCTTTCGCTACGAAAGAATCCAGTAGAAAATTTAGCTCAGTGTCACGCCCCGCTCGCCGCTGACCAGTTCCCCGATCACATAGGCATCGCTCTTTTCCAAAACGGCTTCTACTTCATCGGGTTCGACGACCCAGACCATTCCTACCCCCATATTGAAGGTACGGAACATCTCCTCCTCTTCCACATAGCGCGCCATGAAATCAAAAATCGGCAGGGTGCGAATCTTGGAACGGTCGACCATCGCCCGCACCCCTTCCGGCAGAACGCGGGGGAGGTTTTCTACGATTCCCCCGCCCGTAATATGAGCTAAGGCGACGATATGCTCTTTGAGAGCTTTGAATTCCCGGACATAGATCCGTGTCGGCTCCAATAGCGTCTCCACCAGCGGTGCGCCTTCAAACTCATCTTCCAGACTCATCCCCAATTTATCGAAGAAAAGTTTGCGTACCAGGGAGTATCCGTTGGAGTGGATGCCGCTACTGGGCAGAGCCAAAAGAACCTGCCCCGGTCGGACGCGACTGAGGCGGTCCATCTCACCACGCTCGGCAATCCCCACGGCAAAGCCTGCCAGGTCGAAATCTTTTTCACGATACATCCCCGGCATCTCTGCCGTCTCCCCGCCGATGAGGGCGCATTCGCTGCGTCGGCATCCCTCGGCGATCCCCGCGACGACCGCTTTGGCCTCGGCGGGAACCAACTTGCCCGTGGCATAGTAGTCGAGGAAAAACATCGGCGTGCCGAAATTGCAGATGAGGTCATTGACGCACATCGCCACCAGGTCGATGCCCACCGTATCGAGTTTTCCGCTTTCGATGGCAAGTTTAAGTTTGGTCCCCACGCCGTCGGTAGCGGAGAGCAGGACGGGCTCTTTGTAGCCAGAAGGCACAGCATAAGCCCCGGCGAAGGAACCGATCCCGCCGATCACATGCTCGTCGAAAGTCGATTTCACATCCTCTTTGATCGCCTCGACGAACTCGTTGCCCGCGTCGATATCGACTCCGGCATCCTTGTAGCTGACCTTGCGCTCGCTCATTTTTTCTCCTTATCCACCGCATCGCAGGAGGGGAGAAACTGCTTGAGGATCTCCACAGAAAGGCACTTGCCCGTAAAGCCGCCGATCAACAGCAGCACTATCACCGCCAGTTGAATCAAAAAAGCGAGTTGTACATTGCTCACCGCCAGGCCCATATTGACCCCGAGAATTATCGCCAGGACGATCCGTTGCATTCGTTCGGCACACACGTTATGCGCTCCTGTAAATTTTTTACGATTATAGCCAAGTCAACCGTTGAGTTTCCTGCCCAGCTTCTCTTCTACGGAGAGCTTTTTCTTCGTCAGACGGCCCACGGGACCCTTGCGGTAGTCGATCTTGACGACGCTGTAGATCCGGTTGCAATCGACCTCCAGCTCCGCATAGGCCCGCTCGATGAGGGCAAAAATCTCGCTCACGCTCTCCGCTTCGATGATCGTTCCCATGGGCGTAAGCTGGTAGGGCAGGCCACTGCGGTCGACGATATCAAGCACCCGGGCGACAAAAGCGGATTTGGATTCGGTCTGATCGGTAGGGAACATGGCAAATTCAACAAGCGCAGACATGGGAACTCCCTTTTCAAAAGTTATGAGTCTATCGGGAGGTATAATGCCATATGGAAGATAAAGTCAATTCTCATTGGGAAAATAGATCCAATAGAAGTGTTGCGAAGCAACGACTATCGCAACTCTTCACTTTTCACTCTTCACTCTTCACTTCAGCAGCATGGAGACAAACTCCATGCTTGTGATCGGTGCCGGAGCGGCCGGACTGGCAGCGGCCGTCACCGCCGCGCGAAACGGCGGGAGCGTCAC
>JALSTG010000114.1 GCA_026983875.1 Campylobacteraceae bacterium | reverse complement strand
TTAAGGTATCTTAACGTAGTAGGGAATCGGAGGAGCTTTGGATGCCGTGGTGAAAGATCAGGGCTGCTTCCTGGTCACGATCGACCAGCTCAGCTTGCCGATCTCGGGATGGGCATGGATGAAGGCATTGAGATCTTTGAGCTTCATGGTACGGATCATCTCCAGCTCTTTCGCCGACCAGCCCAGCCCCAGGCCTTCATAGTACTCGTGGAAGGCCCGATTCATCCGCTGTGCCAGAGTCTCGGTGCGCAGAGGTTCGCTTCCGAGAAAAAACTTCTTGGCCCCCTCCAGCTCCTCGGCCGTCACGCCGTTTTTCAGAAAGTTTTGGATCACTTCAGCGACGACCTTTTGGGCTTCGTCGCCGCTTTCGATCTTGGTCTGGAGATAGCCGCTGAAGTAACTGTGGGTGCGGTTGACCGCCAGGCGACCGTAAGCGGAATAGGCCAGACCTCTCTTGACCCGGATCTCCTCCATCAGACGGCTGCCGAAGCCTCCACTACCCAGGATGAAGGCCGCGACCTTGCCGTAGACCCGATGGGGGTCATCGGCCGCCATCTTGTAGGGAGCGCCAAAGTAGATGTAGGCCTGATCCGTCTCTTCGAAATCGGTCGTTCGCCGCTCTTTGGCGTTGGCTTCAAAATGGGGTATAGGTTTGACGGTCCCTCTTTCGAGCACCGATGCCGCCTTAGCGACGATCTTCTCTACCTCTTCGGGGCTGAACTTCCCGCCCAAAACCACAATGAGATTGTCCAGTTTCAGGTGTTTGGACAGATATTCGCGCACCTGCTCCAGTTGCAAGGCCTGGATACTCTCCTCGGTCCCCAAAGCCGGATGGGCCAGGGGCGTCCCCTCGAAAAGAATGCTTCGCAAACGGGTCGCGGCAACGTAGTCGAAGTCGCTCTTTTTCTGCCGGATGCGTCCCAGGGTCTCGGTACGGACCTTTGCAAAGGCCTCCGGTGTCAGGTTGGGGTCACCCAGCAGATCCGTCAAACGCTTCACCCCGAAATCAAACTCGCTCTTGAGCCCTTCGAGGGAGAGGACAAAGGTCTCCCTCCCCGTATCGGCATGGAGATTGATCGCCCGATTTTCCAGGGAGGTCGCAAAGGCCGTCGCCCCCTCTTTGCGGGTACCCTCCCCCAGCATCCGGGAGGCAAATTTGGCAATGCCCGGCGTCGTATCGGCCAGCGAGCCGCTATTTTGAAAGATCAGCTCCATCGAAGCCAGAGGAAGACGCTGCTCCTCCTCGAAAACGACCGGGACCTTTACTCCCTTGACCTCCACATGCATGATCGATGCGGCCATTAGCACTCCTTGTATCAATATCGTTAATGCGTAGAAGAGTTTTTTCATCATCTTCCTTCCATCAGGAAAGTACTTCCGGAGCTTTCCGAAAATTCTTTTTAGAAAACTTCGAGAATCTCATAGGCGGTATTACGCTTGGCGGGACGCTCTCCGATGTCCCGGATCAACCGGATCATCTCCTCCTGGTTCATCCGGTTCTTCGCTCCGGCGGCGGAGACGACGTTCTCCTCCATCATAGTGCTGCCCAGGTCATTGGCTCCCCAGAGCAGCGCCATCTGTCCGATATAGCTGCCTTGGGTCACCCAGGAGCTCTGAATATTGGGAATATTGTCGAGGAAGAGACGCGCTACGGCCAGGAGGCGGAGGTAGCGGTTGGACGACTGTTTGCGGATCTCGGGATGCTTGGCGGCCAGCTGAGTATTGGCCCCCTGAAAGGACCACATGATAAAGGCCCGAAAGCCTCCCGTCTCATCCTGAAGCCGCCGGACATAGTCGAAGTGCTCTACGATCTCCCGATCGCTCTCCACGGTGCCGTACATCATCGTCGCCGTGGACTTGATCCCCAGTTTGTGAGCTTCCCGGTGGACCTCCAGCCAGGTGTCCTTGTCGAGCTTCTTGGGGGCGATAATGTCACGTACCCGATCACTGAGGATCTCCGCTCCGGCACCCGGGATCGAGGAGAGTCCTTTGGCGTGAAGGCGCTGGAGCACTTCGGATATCGGCAGCTTCGAACGGCGGGCGATATAGTCGATCTCGATGGCACTAAAGCCATGGATCGTAATCTGGGGGTACTTGGTGTGGATATGTTCTACCAGATCCTCGTACCATTCGATCTCCAGTTTGGGATGGACCCCGCCCTGAAAGAGGATCTGGGTACCGCCGATGGCCAAGAGCTCTTCGATCTTGGCGTCGATCTCGTCAAAACTCAGGATATAGGCGTCTGCATCCTTTTCGTGGCGATAAAAAGCGCAGAAATCGCAGTCGACCCAGCAGATGTTGGTATAGTTGATGTTGCGGTCGACGACAAAGGTGGTCACTCCCTCGGGATGGAGCTCCTTCTTGCGGGCATAAGCCAGGCGCCCAAGCTCTTTGAGGTCGGCATGCCGGATGAGATCCACCGCCTCGTCTATACTCATTCTTTTCATCGGGTTCTCCGATGAAAAGAAGTGAAGAGTGAAAAGTGAAGAGTGAAGAGTTTTGGTTTGCTTTTCTTTGAAAAGCCTTGATTAAAAAATTGTTTGATCATAATTTCTTTCTACCTTCAAAAACTATAAAGATTGAATCTAAAGTTCTTCACTCTTCGTTCTAAACTCTTCACTTCGATGCGGTGGTTTGCCTACCGCGTCGAGGACGCCGTTGATGAACTGGGGGGATTTCTCGTCGGCCAACTCCTTGGCCAACTCCACCGCTTCGTTGATGATGATGGGGCGCTCGGTCCCTTCGACGAGGATCTCGTAGGTTCCCAGGCGCAGGATTGCTTTTTCCACCTTGCCGATGCTGGAATAATCCCAGCTCTGAAGATGCTTGGCGATCTCTTCGTCGATCTTCTCCAGATTCTCCACCGTCCCCCGAAAGAGCCGGAGGGAGAACTCCCGCTGCTTGTTGCGTATTTTGTCGCTCTCGAGGATCTCTTCGCTGAACTTCTCGATCCCGTCATTGCCCAGGTCGTAGGCGTAGAGGAGTCCGACGACGGCCCGTCGGGCCTGGTGCCTCGTGGCCATCAGGCCAGCTCGCCGTAGAGGTTGATCATCTCGATCAGGCTCTGCATCGCTTCGGCGCCTTTGTTGCCCGCCTTGGTGCCGGCGCGCTCGATCGCCTGCTCGATGCTGTCGACGGTCAGCACGCCGAAAGAGACCGGCTTGCCATATTTGAGGGTGACGTTGGCGATGCCTTTGGTCGCTTCGGCGGAGACGTAGTCGAAATGGGGTGTTGCGCCGCGAATTACCGCCCCCAGGCAGCAGACGGCATCGTATTTGCCGCCGGCCAGAGCCCGCTCCAGGGCGAAGGGGATCTCGAAGGCCCCCGGCACCAGAATCAGATCCAGCATCTCGGGATCTCCCCCCAGGCGGGCGTAGGCGTCTTTGGCCCCCTCCACCAGCCGGTCGGTGATAAAGTGATTGAAACGGGCGGAGATAATCGCTACTTTTTTGCTCCGGTCTACCTGGAGATTGCCTTCGATAATGTTCATGAAAAGTCCTTTACTCTACTATGCTTTGGATGGCGTCGATCTGGGAGATCAAACGCTCAAGATCCTGCAATTTTATCATATTGGGTCCGTCGCTCAGCGCCACGGAAGGGTCGAAATGGGTTTCGAAGAAAAAGCCGTCCACTCCGGCCCCTGCCGCCGCCCGTGCCAGGGTGGGGACAAAGCGGCTGTCGCCGCCGCTGGTCGCCCCGCCGCTGGCGGGCATCTGCACCGAATGGGTCGCGTCAAAAATCACGGGAGCAAATTGCCGCATGATGGGGAAAGAGCGCATATCCACCACCAGGTTTCCGTAGCCGAAGGTCGTCCCCCTCTCCGTCAGCCAGACGCCAAACTTTTCGGCCGCCGCGTGCTCAACCTCACCGTCGTACCCTCGGGTGCACAGGACCTTGGCCACCGAGTGTTCCATCGCCTGGGGAGCGAGAAACTGCCCCTTTTTGATATTGACCTTCGCCGGAGTTTGGGCCGCGGCAATTAGCAAGTCGGTCTGGCGGCAGAGAAAAGCGGGGATCTGCAAGACATCGGCTACCTCCGCGACGGGGGTCGCCTGCTCCGGCAGATGGATATCCGTCAGGATGGAGTAGCCGAACTCTCTCTTCACCTCTTCCAAAATCTTCAGCCCCTCATCCAGCCCCGGCCCCCGGAAACTCTCCAATGAAGTCCGATTGGCCTTGTCGAAACTGGCTTTGAAGTAGAACTCCTTGGTGCAGTCTTCGGCGTAAGGGCGCAGAGCCTCGGCGATACGAAATATATTTTCCCTGTTTTCGATGACACAGGGCCCGGCGATCAGGATCATCCTCTCACTCCTTCGGGCGCGTTAAATTTCGCCGATTATAGCGAAACTACCTCCCTCGACGCTCTATGACGATCACCCCGACTACAGGGATGGCCACGAAACGAATCTTTTCGGGAATGCCTTGGGGATCGATAGCGACGGTGAAGCGGCGGTTACGCTTGCCCGCGATCTTTTCTGAGGAATGAAAAACGACGATGATCCGGTCTGCACCTACTTTCAGAGTCCGACGCGCTTTTTGCGCCTCTTTGCCTTTCAGTCGATCTATGATCACCCGCCCTTTGATCTTCTCCGCTCCGACGGTAAGGATTTCCCAGTGAGTTTTTTTCCCATCTTTCAGGAGATTTGGAGCGATATTGAAATAGAGGGTCAGCAGATCCTCTTGGCTGAAATAGGGCAAGGTTTTACTACGGTTGGTATCGAGCTTCCCCTTTTTCCATCGTAGTCGCTTTTTGACGACCTTTCTCTTCCCGGAGTCGATGATATAGGTATCGATCTGCCGTTTCTTCTTCGTTCGGCGTTCCATCCGTAGCGTGCGGCTTTTGAGCTTTCCGTGACGCACGACGCCTTCGGAACGATAATGCTCCTGCCTTTTGCCGGTCAAGAATGCAGCGATTCCCTTGCTCTTGACATCTACATCGATCCGGTAGTGTTCCGTCGAGAGTTTTTTGGCGATAGTAATCCGTCCCAGCGTTCCCACAAGCGGCGAAGCAATCCGATAGTGCCACGATTCCGCCCATAGATTCGCGATCCCCAAAAAAAGCAGAAGCACCGTTCGTTCCATCTTCATGATCAATCTCCTTAGAGGGATTATACCGCTTCATTCAAGCGGAAAATTGTAGAATACCTGTGAAACAACGTGGCAAGAGGGAGTTTAATGGCAGGAAAGTCCTTAGAGAGCAATGTCAGCAGTACCGTCATTCAGGAAGTCACGGATGCCAGCAAAGATCTCCTCCAAAGCGTCGATCGCAGCCTTTTCGACTCGATCCAGCCCTATATCAACAAGCTATATGCCGGCCACTACGGTCGCTATCTCGCCGATACGATTTTCGGTATTCCTCTGGGTAACCTTCTGGCCGCCTTCCTTGTCGCTTTTCTCGTCATTATTCTGCGAAAATATCTGACGCGTATCGTCACCGGCTTTCTTTTGAAATTAGCCCATAAAACCGACACAAAACTCGACGACATTATCGTCCATGAACTCAAGTCGCCTATTCGTTTCTTCTTCGTCATCATTGCCCTGGATCTCTTTTTTCAATTTATCTTTCTCGACAACCGATATACCCAGCTCCTGCTAAGCTCTCTACTGATCTTCGATCTCTACTGGATGGTCTATGCCTTGACTCCGGCTCTGCAAAATTTTCTCCTTAATCATAGCCAGCAAGGCGGTCACATCTCCTATGAGCTAGGGCGTTTCATCGTCCGGATGGTCCGGCTGCTGGTCGTTCTCCTGGGCATAATCAGCCTGCTCTACAACTTCGGCATCAATGTCACCGCTTTCGTCGCTTCCCTGGGGCTCGTGGGTATGGCTTTCGCCCTGGCCGCCAAGGATACGGCAGCCAACCTCTTCGGCTCCATCGCTCTGATGCTCGATCAGTCGATCCGTATCGGAGAATGGATCAAAGTCAACGGCGTCGAGGGGATTGTGGAGGATATCGGGATGCGCACCACCAAGATCCGCACCTTCGAGAAATCTTTCGTCGTCGTCCCCAACTCCATCGTCGCCAACACCAACATCGAAAACTTCTCCCGTCGGGGGATCCGACGGATCAAAATGGTGATCGGTCTGACCTACGATACCACGACGGCCCAGATGCGTCGCGTCACGGAGGATCTGCGCACCATGCTCCAGGCCCATCCGGGTATCGCCCACGACCAGACGCTCCTGATACGCTTCGACCGCTTCGAGGATAGCTATCTGGGGATCTTCATCTACACCTTTACCAACACTTCCGACTGGGAGCGCTACCTGGAGATCAAGGAGGATATCAATCTCAAAATTATGGAGATCATCGAGAGCAACGGTGTAGCCTTCGCCTTTCCCTCCCAAAGTATCTACGTCGAAAAACTTCCCGGTATTCCGGCACGAGACTAAAGCCGGGCTCAGCGCCGACAAAGCTCCAGCGCCACACCTTCACGCAGGCCGTCGTCGATCACGAGGCACTCCTCGAAACCCAAAACGCGAAAAATCCCCTCAAAAATCAAGATCCCCGCGGCGATAAGATCATCGCGTCCCACCCCCACGGTCCGCTCTCGCTCACGGGGACTCATGGCCAGGAGTTTTGCCAACCACTCCCTGAGTTCTCTCCGCTCCAGCCTGGTGCCGTTGATTTTACCTGCGTCGTAGCTATGGTAGTTCATGCCGTGTTTCATGGCGGCAATCGTCGTCGGCGTCCCGGCGGTGGCGATGAAGCGCTTCGGCCGGCCCGCGACTTCTACCGCCTCCATAACAAATTTTTCCAGTGGCTTGAGGCGAATTTCCAATAGGCTCTCCACTCGTGCCAGATCTCCTTGAGCCTCCTGGCTCAAGGTTACGATTCCCAGAGGAAAACTTCGGGAAAGCGTCCGTCCACCCACGACAAAGATCAGCTCGGTAGAGCCGCCTCCTATATCGACGAGGACAAAAGAATCCTCCGGTTCGTTCAACACTCGAAGGCGATAACGCACGGCCATCAGTGTCAGTCGGGCCTCTTCGTCCGCCTCAATGATCTCGAAAGCGACACCTGTCTTCTCTTGAATCGTTTTCAGAACTTCCACGGCATTTTCCGCCCGACGCATCGCTTCCGTCGTTACGGCCCGGAGGACTGCTCCGTCGAAGCCTATCTGCTTACGGGCCTCGTCGAGGGCCGCGACGATTCGCTCCAAGGCCTTGGGAGCGATACGTCCCGTCTCGGTGAGGCCGTCGGCAGTACGAACGATCCGTTCATATTCCGCGACGAAAACTCCCTTTTCGCAATCACGTTTGACCGCCCGGAGGGTGTTGGAACCCAGATCTATGCCAATTGAGAATTTTGGATACTGCGGCGATCTTTCACCTCGCTTATCGAAATTTCTCATTACTAATTTCTAAGTTCTCATGGACTTCGTCAGTGCTCTTCCCGGAAAGGGAAGCCATGGGTTTTCAACGCTTGCCTCACCTCTTCCTGATGATCGGCTCCCTTGGTCTCCAAGGCAACGCTGACATGAGCGTCTCCAAACTCCAGATCGGTCGAAGTCCGGTCGTAGCCGATCTGGACGATATTAGCCTGGACCTCTCGCATCAATCCGGCAAAGCGCTCCAGGGCTCCGGGTTTGTCGATGAGGGTCACGACCAGTTTCATCTTCCGGTAGGATTTGACCAATCCCTTTTCGATAATCAACGAAAGCATCGTGACATCGATGTTTCCGCCGCTAAGGACGATCCCCACCTTGCTCCCCGGTGCAAGATGGCTCAAATGCCCGTGCATAGCCGCCGCGACACCGACGGCACCCGCCCCCTCGACCGTCAGTTTTTGCCGCTCCAGAAGGAAAAGAATCGCGCTGGCGATCTCATCTTCACAGACCAGTTCCATCCGGTCCACATACTTGAGGATATACTCCAGGGTCACGGGGGAGGTATCCCGCACGGCGATGCCGTCGGCGATGGTCCGCACGCTCGTCGTGTCGATGGGTCGGCCGGCGTCAAAAGACTGCTTCATCGCCGGTGCGCCCTCGGCGGCGATACCGATGATTTGCATCTCGGGCGAAAGGGATTTGGCCGCCACGGCACAGCCGCTGATGAGCCCTCCTCCCCCTACGGGCACCACCGCCGCATCCAGATCGGGCTGGTCCTCGAGCATCTCCAGCATCAGCGTTCCCTGCCCGGCCATTACCTCCTCGTCGGCAAAGGGATGGACGAAGTCCTTTCCCTGCTCTTCGGCATACTTGACAGCATGGGCATAGGCTTCGTCATAATTCGATCCCTTAAGGACGACCTCGGCCCCCAGCTCTTGAACTCCCATCACCTTGGTCAGCGGAGTCGATTCGGGCATGAAAATCGTCCCTTCTATGCCAAAGTGACGGGCGGCAAAAGCGACTCCCTGAGCATGATTGCCTGCGCTAGCGGCTACGACGCCATTGCGGCGCCCCTCTTCCGCCAGGACGGCGATCTTGTTGAAAGCACCCCGCAGCTTGAAAGAACCGGTACGCTGGAGGTTCTCTTTTTTCAGATAGATCTCCAGGCCCGTCATTTCGCTTAGAAGCGGGGCATAGGCGAAGGGGGTCTTGTACGCTACCTCGCCCAGACGCTTGCGGGCACGGCCGATCCGTTTTAAGTCCAACATTACGCAATCCCTTGTACAATAGCTCAATTTTCAGCAGATTATATCAAAGTAAAGGATGGTTTATGGAGTGTGAATTTCCCCGAATCAACAGCAACGAAGAAGCGGTCAAAAAATTTCTTCAGGAGTGCAGGCGTATCGCCGTCGTCGGAGCCAGCCCCAATCCCGAAAAAGATAGTCATAGGGTAACGAAATATTTGATGGAGCACGGCTACACCGTCTATCCGATCTACCCCAAAGGTGAGGATTTTCTCGGACGCAGATTCTACCGTTCTCTCAAAGAGATCGACGAACCGGTCGATATGGTCGTAGTATTCCGTAAACCCGAAGCGGTCGGACCCATCGCCGATGCCTGCATCGAACGCGGCGACGTCAAAGTCCTCTGGACCCAAAAGGGCATCGTCAACAATGCAGCCGCCGAAAAAGCCAAAGAGCACGGCATCGACGTCGTCCAGAATATGTGCGCCATGGTAGAGCACCGGGAGTTGTTGGGAGAGTGATCCCTCTTCAGACTCTACTTCCCCGCGACCGCAAAACGTTTCGTGGAAATTTAAATCTATTTTTATAAAAATTTGTTATGCTTTATAGAAAAAATGGAGTTTCCTCATGTTTCGTAGGGATTTTCTCAGAATCTCAGGGTCTGTGCTGATCACACCAAGCCTCTTAACCGCTTGGGGCATTGACCCCATTGATCCCGGCGCTCCTTTAAGCCGTGCACTTTTTATTAACTGTCTTCAACGGACACAAACCCAGCAACTGCTTAAAAAATACATCATGGCGGCTTTGGGAAGTAGCTACAAAGACCCGAAAGGAACACTCCCCGGTACGGTCGAGCAGTACGATCGCCGCTTTCGTCTGCTCTACGACTACTTCATGAGCCGTATTAACGATGCCGAGGCCCGCCAAAAGATGGAACAAGCCAAAAGACTTTGGGAGGAATCCAAACAGATGCTCCTCTCCAAACCGAGCAAAACAAACGCTTTGAAGCTACAGTCCAATTTAAAAAAGATGATCCACCTCCTCTCGGCCCCAAAAGTCCTTAATACCAAAAAGAGTTTCAAGGCCGTTGCCAAAACCGGGGGCCTCTGCCGCGATCCCCTCTATATGGCCAATCTCTACCTGATGAAACTTTGGGGTGTGGATATTCCGGACTACGAAGAGCAGATGAAAAAGTACATTCATCATTTCCGAACCAACCTAGCTTTCCTGGAAGCCTATCCCAAAAATACGCCAGAGATCAAACAACTACTCAAGCAGGCTGGAACCTACTTCATCTTTTTCGAAATGATGTATCGTCAGAGTCACACAGCCATCCCTACGCTCATTTCTCAAAAAGCCGACGATATCTTCCAACGGATTCAAAAGATCAAACAGCTCTACGGGAAAATGCTTTAAGCGGTAGATGAATTCAAATGAGCCCCAAACCGGGGCTCGAAGGGAAAGAAAAACTCGACGCTTGGAGCGGGAGCGTTACTCCACTTCGGCGTCGATGACATCGTCGTCGGAGGGCTTGCTCTGAGCACCGCCGCTCTGCTCGCCGGCCTGCTGGGCCTGAGCAGCCTGCTGGGCCAGCTTCTCGTTGTGGGCGTTGAGCTCGTTGACCTTGCTTTCGATCTGCTCTTTGGTGGCACTTTCGTTTTTGAGCAGCTCCTCGAGCTCGGCCACGGTCTTTTCGACCGCCGCTTTGAGGGCCGATTCAACCTTCTCTCCGAGCTCCGAAAGGGTTTTCTTGGTCTGATGCACTAGGGCATCGGCTTTGTTCTTCAACTCGACGAGTGCCTTGCGTGCCTCATCCTCTGCCCTATGAGCTTCTGCATCCTGGACCATCCGCTGGATCTCCTCTTCACTGAGTCCCGAAGAGCCGGTGATCTTGATCTCCTGGGACTTGCCGGTAGCCTTGTCCACCGCCGTGACGGTCAGGATACCGTTGGCATCGATGTCGAAGGTCACTTCGATCTGAGGCACGCCCCGGGGTGCGGGCGGGATTCCGGTCAGCTCGAACATACCGAGAGACTTGTTGTCCTTGGCGAACTCCCGCTCACCCTGGACGACATGGATTGTCACCGCGGGCTGATTGTCCTCGGCGGTAGAGAAGATCTGAGACTTCTTCACCGGGATGGTCGTACCCTTCTCGATGATCTTGGTCGTGACGCCGCCGAGAGTCTCGATACCGAGGCTCAGAGGCGTAACGTCCAACAGCAGAACATCCTTCACGTCTCCGGTGAGGACACCCCCCTGGATCGCCGCACCGATGGCGACGACTTCGTCGGGGTTGACCGACTTGTTGAGCTCTTTGCCGAAGAAGGCTTTGACCTTCTCCTGGACCAGAGGGATCCGGGTGGATCCTCCAACCAGCACGACCTCTTTGATCTCATCTTTGCTCAGGCCGGAATCTTTGAGGACTTCCTGGATCTTGGTAATCGTCTTTTCGACGAGATCTTCGATCAAGGATTCGAACTTCGCCCGGGTGATCTTCATGACCAGGTGCTTGGGACCGGTAGCGTCTGCCGTAATGAAGGGCAGGTTGATTTCGGTCTCCGTCGCCGTCGAGAGTTCTTTCTTGGCGTTTTCCGCCGCCTCTTTGAGGCGCTGGAGTGCCATGATATCGGCTTTAAGATCGATGCCGTTGTCCTTTTTGAACTCTTCAACAACATAGTCGATGATCCGGTTGTCGAAGTCGTCTCCACCGAGGAAGGCATCTCCCCCGGTCGCCAAGACTTCGACGACACCGTCGCCGGTCTCCAGGATCGTCACGTCGAAGGTTCCGCCTCCCAGATCGTAGACGGCGATGTTTTCGCTCTCTTTTTTGTCCAGACCGTAGGCCAGAGCTGCGGAGGTGGGCTCATTGATGATCCGCAGGACGTTCAGCCCGGCAATGGTCCCCGCCTCTTTGGTGGCCTTACGCTGGGCGTCGTTGAAATAAGCGGGTACGGTAATTACCGCGTCGGTGACGGGAGCCCCGAGATAGGCCTCCGCATCCTCTTTAAGCTTCATAAGGATCTTGGCGGAGATCTCCTGAGGC
>JALSTG010000113.1 GCA_026983875.1 Campylobacteraceae bacterium | reverse complement strand
AGCCGTCCTGGGGATCTCGGGAGGGCTGGATTCGACCCTGGCACTGCTGGCGACGGTGCGGGCCTTCGAGATCATGGAGCGCGACCCCAGAGGAATCCTGGCAGTGACCATGCCGGGCTTCGGCACTAGCGAGCGTACTCACCGCAATGCCGTCTCCCTTTGCAAAACCCTTGGAGTCGAGCTTCGGGAGATCTCTATCAAGGAGCTGAGCCTCCGGGAATTCGAGGCGATCGGTCACGATCCCGAACTTCACGACGTCACCTACGAAAACGTCCAGGCCAGGCAGCGCACCGCCCTTCTTATGAACCTGGCCAACAAAGAAAACGGCCTCGTCGTCGGCACGGGGGATCTGAGCGAGATCGCTCTGGGGTGGTGTACCTACAACGGCGACCACATGAGTATGTATGCCCTCAATGCCGGCATTCCCAAGACCTTGGTACGCTACCTGGTCGAGCACTACGCCCAGCTTCACCCCGAGCTGGCTCCGATACTCCAAGACATTCTCGCTACCCCCGTCAGCCCCGAGCTCCTGCCCGCCGACAAGGAGGGAGCCATCACCCAGGAGACCGAGGAGATCTTGGGTCCCTACGAGCTGCACGACTTCTTCCTCTATCACTTCGTCAAATACGGTGCGCCGCCCGAAAAAATTCTCTATCTGGCGAAGCACGCTTTTGAGGGGCGTTACGACGAAGGGACGATCCAGCGATGGCTGGGAGTCTTTCTCAAGCGCTTCTTCTCTCAGCAGTTCAAACGCTCCTGCATGCCCGACGGCCCCAAAGTCGGTACCATCAGCCTCAGCCCCCGGGCCGACTGGCGCATGCCCAGCGACGCCCAGGTCTGGGAGTGGATCGGGGAGCTGGGTCTATGAACGATCCTATCCTTTACGAGCTGGTGAAACCGGAGAATCTTCACTCTACACCCTCAATCGCCATATGACCAACGAGGAGGGCAGAGATCCTTCTGGAAATTTTCCAGGGCAAGGTCAATGTATCTAAGGTTTCACATCTATATAACGTGACCTCTGCTTAAATCTAGGAGCGAATCGAAAAGATATAAAGGAAGAAGAATTTCAAAATGGTGTGGGATATCGCATCAAAAGTCTCTTTGATGCGATATCTATCTATTAGCGACCGCTGCCGCCACCGTGACCTCCGCCATCGTGACCTCCGCCACCGTGACCGCCACCGCCGTGACCGCCACCAGCACAACCTGTTCCTGAACCCATGTTTCCATTGAGAGCGTCCATGGCACGACTCTGAGTTCTTGTCTGGGTACGTGTCCTTGTTCTGTTTTGCGTTTTTGTTTGTGTCTTTGTTCCGGTCGCCGTGCTACTCTTGGAGAGTAACGCCTTTCGTTCATCGGGTGTCAGACTCTGAAGTCGGCTCTGAAGTTCCGCCTTAAAAGCCTCTATCTCTTCCGGGGCAACACTTCCTCTTAAAGCGACAAGCTCCTCCGTACTCATCGACATAAAATCCGTAGCCATCGCAGCTGTAGCTGCTAGAACTCCTGCAAGCAAAATAAATCGTCTCATTGCAAATCCTTTTATTTGATTTCCCGAGATTTTCAGTCTCTGAATACACGAATCATACGACAAATACATTACTTATCTATTACTTCAACAAAATTATTGATATGTTTGATCATTGAATCTCAAATATGACTATTTATGGATGTAGCAACTCCAAATTTGATTGTTTAGACAAAGGGGGGAAAGGAATAAATTAATTAGAACCCATGAATGAGTTCTCTCTTAGCGGATATCGTCGGCTCCCGTACCGAAGACCCTGTCTCCGGCGTCGCCCAGGCCCGGGACGATGTAGCCGTGTTCGTTGAGGCGGTCATCCAGGGCGGCAGTGTAGATCTGGAGATCGGGATAGCGTTCGTTGATCGCCCGGACCCCTTCGGGTGCGGCCACGAGGCAGACAAAGGTGATCTCTTCGACGCCGTTTTTTCTGAGATGTTCAATGGCATCGCTTGCCGAACCTCCCGTCGCCAGCATCGGATCGATGAGGATCACCGGGCTTGTGCGGGCTACGAAAGGGATCTTTGAGTAGTAACTCTCAGGCTGGAGCGTCTCTTCATCACGCTGGAGCCCCAGGAAGCCCACGGGACTTTCAGGCAGCATCTGCATAAAGGAGCCCAGCATCCCAATGCCGGCTCTAAGGATCGTCACCAGCACCGGCACCCGCTCCAGCCGACTGCACGACGCCGTCCCCACCGGCGTGCGCACCTCCACCGAAACCGTCTGAAGCTCTCGCGTCACTTCATAAGTCATTAGCAGACCGATATCGTCCAGCAGCCGGCGAAACTCCTGCATCGGCGTCGCCTCATCCCTGAGTTTGGCCAGCTTGTGGCGGATCAGCGGATGTTCGATGATATGAAGGTTTTTCATGGGATTCCTTTCCTTGCTTCTCTTGGCTTGATTATCCCCAATTGCTCCTTAAAAAGGATCTGATACAATGTCCGTAATATCGCCTTTTCACTCTTCATAATCTTCATGACAAAAGGAGCAAAGATGGATGCTACCGCTT
>JALSTG010000112.1 GCA_026983875.1 Campylobacteraceae bacterium | reverse complement strand
GATCTTCGTGCCGCCGTAGCGCTTCGTAAAAAGTTCGGCCCGGGCCCGGGAGGAGAGGGGAATCAAATCATCACCGTGGGGACCGACGAGGCGGGAACCGAAGACAAACCAAGCCTTCTGCAGCGGGATCTCCGAACCATCGAGATAGTCCTTGACGAACATTTCGCCGATCTGGCGTCGATCACGCACGCCGAAGCTCGGATACTTCTCGGGGTGGTAGTAGAAGTTGAGCATCGACTTGACCGAAGCGAATTCGATGGTCTTGCCGTTTTTAAGCTGCATGCGAGCGGTGAACTCGGGATACTTTTTCAGATCGACCAGATAGACCGGATCCCGGCCGTTGACCCAGGCTTTAGTCTTCTCAACCGCCCCGGCTCCGGCCTCGACGGCTCCCAGCCAGAGTCCCGCCAATATAATCAAGCAAAGTATTTTTTTCATACATGCCTCCTTAAAGCAGATCTTTCCTCTTGAAGAGATAATAGCCAAAGAGGGCGAACAGCCCCCCCAACAAGACCGGATAGAGTACGGCGTAGAGCATCAAAAAATCGTGCCCCAGGGTATCGAGGAGATAGTAGGCCACCGGGCCGATCACCGTCAACTCGGGGTCAAAGAGTGCGATCGCTCCGATCCGAAAAGCCTCCAGGGGATTGAGCATGGCGATGGAGATGATGAGTCCGTCGGGAAGGCGGTTTTGCATCATTAGTCCGATCAGAGCCACATCGAGAAAGGCGAGCAGCACGATCCAGACGGTAAAAGAGAGCCCCAGACCTACATCATGACTCTTCACCAGAGTCGAGATAAAAAAAGCGATGCCCAGAAAAACCAGACAGAGAGAGAAGATCAACGCCGAATAGAGCCCCACCATCGCCCAAGGAAGCTCACCGCCCTTGACCAACCCCCAGAGAACTCCGATAAAAAGCGCCACGACCACCGGGAAAAAAACCGTAACAAAACGGCCGAGAAATTTGCCCCAGTAGTACTCTTTGAGGGAGATCGGAAAGGAGAGCATATACTCCAATATATTGCTCTCCCGATCTCCGGAGATCGACTTGACGGTGGTCACGAGGATAAAAATCGGCAGAATAATAATCGTCACCTGCATAAAGACCAGTAAGAGCCGACTCAATCCCGTAAAGCCCATCACCACCGAATCGGTGATCCCGCTGATAAAGAAGAGCCCCATCAAGCCTCCGAAGACGAAGGCGTAGACATAGAACCATTTGGAACGTAGAGACTCCCGAATATCGAGATAAGCAACCAGAAAAAGGTTTTTCATCAAGGTACCGCCTTGCGTAGCTGATTGTTTTTTGCTTCTATCTTCTCGATGATCTTGACCACCTCATCGAAATGCAAAACTTTGTGCCCCTTGGGGAAGGTCTTTTCGCTGAAGGCGGCGATGCCGTAGGCCATCGGCGTGATAGAGTCGTCGGTATAGAGCGCCTTGCGCGCATCCAGCCATGCCCCCGTCTTGGCATCGGTCACCCAAATCCTAGCCTCCTTGGCCCAGGGGATCTTCTCCTCCTTGAGCCAAAGCGTCGCACAGCCCAGATCGTCAAACTTGTAAACCTTGTTTGTCTTGGGGTTGACGATTTCGGCAGCATATTTGCGTTCGCTCACGACCATCTTGCACCGTTCGCACATGTCCCGATCCCAATGGATCGCCTCTACGCCCCCTCGCTCCCGGCTCTGACCGCATCCGACAAAGCCGAGAAGCATCCCCAGTGCCGACAGGATAAAGAAGAGCTTTTTAAACCCGGACATCTTCGACGATCCTCCCCAGATCCATTGTAATGTGACGGTTGACCAACCCCTCGAGTTCTTCAGCACGATGGGTGATGTAGATTGCCGCGTACTCATGGCCCTGAGCTTCCAGGAGCCGGTAAAAGTGCTCCCGGGCCTTGGGATCCAGGCTGGCCGTCGGCTCATCGAAGATCAGCAGTCGGCTCTTGCGGGCCAATGCAATGGCGATCAGGAGCTTTTGTTTCATCCCGCCCGAGAGTTTGAAAAAGGGTTTGTGTTTATGGCGTTCCAGATCCAGGGCCATCTCTTCGGCTCTGGAACGGACCGTCGCCACGGGAGTACCGGTGCTGCGCTCGACAAAACGGAGCAGCTCCGTCACCGTCAGCTTGACCGGCGGCGGAAGCTGAGGAATAAAACTCACCGATGCCAATACCTTCACCCGCTCCCTGATCGGATCATGCTCCTCGACACAAATGGAGCCGGCGTCGAGATGGTAAAAGCCCAGGATAGAGCGGACCAACGTCGTTTTGCCCGCTCCGTTGGGCCCCATCATGGCGATACGGTCGCCGGCGTCCACCTCCAGACTCACTCCGTCGAGGACCGTCGCACCCATGAAACGCTTGACGGCATTTTTCACTTTGACGACACGCATCAGACAAGGTCCTTGAGACGGAAGGTGAAGTTGTAGGCGTCGGTATGACAGACGTCGAAGCAGCGGGCACAGAGAGTGCAATCTCCGTTGACGACGATCTGTTTGTTGATCCCCTTCTCTTTGCGCTCCTTGTCGTATTTGGGCTTGATGAAGTCAATGACGTGATTTTCGAAGCAGGCATCGAGACAGGCACCGCAGTGATCGCACTTCTCCATATCCCACTGCACTTTCGTCGCACTGACCCAGCCCAGGAGATTGTAGGTCGTGCCGACAGGACAGATATATTTGCACCACATCCGACGGGAGTAGAAGACCTCGAAGGCCAAAATCACCGCCACCCAGACGATCGCCAGGCTCCAGCCGTAGACGATGAAGCGACTGAGGATTCCGATGGGATTGATGATCTCAAAGACCAGGAAACCGTCGAGAAATGTCACGACCAAAAAGACTGCCCAGAAGGCGAAGCGGATCCTCGGATCCCAACTGCGCTCCTTGATGATCTTTTTGCGCACCAGTTGCTGATGCCAATGCTCCCCCAGCTCACTGAGGATGCCGTAGGGGCAGGCCCAGGCACAGAAACTTTTGCCCCCCACCAAAAGGTAAAAAACGGCGATCGTCACCGATCCGATGATCATGTTGGTATGGATTACATGGGTCGCCGCCCAAGTCTCCAGGGCCGTAAAAAGGTCGATCAAGTGAAAGCCAAGCAGCCGCGAGCCGTTCATCGTCCCCTCCAGGAGCTGGATGTCGATATGGTAGGAGAGGAAAAAGGCGATGTTGATGACGATGACGCTCATCCAGCGCCAGAAACGCCAGGTCGGACGGATCTTCCCCTCCCGGGTTTTGTAGTAGAAGGTCGAGAAGAACGAGGCCCGCAGTATCTCACGAATGCTGCTGTTGTACCGATCCATGAATCCCCTCCTTGGGCGCGGACTACTGCGCCGCTTTCATCTTGGCTTCGAAGGTCCCGATCTCGTCGGCAAGCTCTTTGAGCTGCTTGTCGTCCATTTTCGAGAGCAGACCGTACATGACGTAGTTTTTCCGTTTGCCGCTCTTGAAATCCTGGAGGTCCTGATAGACCTTTTCAGCACTCAAGCCCATCAGCTTGGGCCCGATGATTCCCTCCCCGTTGACGCCGTGGCAGGAGGAGCACTTCTGCTTGTAGAGGGGTGAGACTTTGAAGGCCGAGAGGTTTCCGGCCCGTTCCCGCAGAGCCTTGAGCTTCTTGGCGGCTTCATCCTCCTGCTTTTGGGCCGTACCGGATCCGGAACTCTCTGCCGCGGGTTTGGACGCAGGCTTCTTGGCAACGGGGACCTCCATCTTGGTCTTTTCAATGATCTCCCGGATCTTTGCGAAGCGCTCGGCTTTTTGATCCTGCTGTGCCATAAACCAGTAGGCTCCCAGTGCCAGCAGCGTAGCGAGTACCGCGATGATATGTCGAATCATTTTCTCCCCTTTCTCATTTCCTGGATTTGGCGATTGAAAGCCGCGATCTCCTCTGCCATCGATTTGAGCGTGGCGTCGTCGATCTGACTGACGAGCTCCTTCATCAGGACGTTCTTACGCTTGCCATTTTTGAAATCCATCAGTCGTCCGTAGATGAAGCTGGCATTTTTGTCCAACAGCGAAGGGCCGATGATGCCGTTGGCGTAATCGTCGTGGCAGGGAGAACATCGGACGATGAAATCACGGCTGAGCTTCTTGATCATTAGCTCCACTTGAATCCGCTCGTAAGGCGAGCGGATATGCAGATAGGCATCCAATGTGGTACGATGCTTCTGTTCCGCGACGGGTGCCGATTTTTTCTCCTTGTTATAGGAGTAGTAGAACTGCCCGCTGTTGGCCTTGCTTTGATTACTCTCGGCGACCTTTTTCACCGCACCCTTGACCACTTTAATCTCAGCGGCAGGGGGCGAATTCATACCGCGCTGTTCCTCTTTTTTGCCGCAACCGGCCAAACCGGCCACCAATAGAAGCGCCAGAATCACCTTGGATTTGTTACGCATGTTTCTCTCCCTTGTCGCCGTAAATTTCGGCATAACTCTTTCTCGGGATCACCTTGATCACATCGACGGGGCAGAGCTCCATGCAGGCCCCGCAACCGTTGCACATCTCGCGGATCTCCGGCAGCAGCCCTCCTCCATTGGCATCCACCATTCCGATGGCCTTGCTGGGATCGGGATGGAAGGGACACATATCGGCACAGATCGTACAGGGCTCTTCGCCCCGATGCTTCTCCAGCTTTTGGAGCAGCTTCTTCTGAAGGACTACCTTCTCCGGATCGTCGGGAGCTATTTTAACCTTGTGGGTACGCTTCTCCTCAGCGTTCAGAACCTTTGTATGCTCGTAGATCCGGTCGATCGCCCCGTCGGGGACCGGCTTGCCAGTTTTGGCCAGGCATCCGTCGGGGTTGTGGACCACCGCCACCCCCATGTGGACAAATTCGATGCTGTCGTGCTCGTGATCGAGGGCACCGCTGGGGCAGGCCAGGATACAGGGGAAGGCTTCGCAGAGGTAGCATCCCCGCTCCCTGGGCTCGATGTAGGCCATCCCCACACCGACTTTTCCGTCAATATCCTCCAGTTTGATCGAGTCGTAGGGGCAGACCTGGAGGCACTGACCGCATTTGATACACAGGCCGATAAACTCCTCCTCGGGAACTGCTCCCGGCGGACGCAAGCGTGCAGGAGCCGCTTTGAGATAGGGAGCGCCGAAGATCCCTCCGGCTGCGGCCAGGCCCAGAACGCCCAATCCCGTCATCTGCTGGATGAACTGCCGCCGTTTCTTATCATTTGCCGCCATCAGACTCCTCCTTTTTCCAATAATGCTTCATCGACGACGGGTCGGGGATCCGTCAAGAGCTTGACCGGCTCCGAGAGGGGAGCCAGTTTGGCCAGAAAATTCATGATCGAAATCACCGGCGAGGCGTAGAAAAACTTGAGATTGGGATTGAGCATCCACATCCGATCGGCATAGTAGAGTAAGGTATAAGGGGTGTCACCGATCCCGTCTCCGTTTCGATCGAAGCCTTGGTAGCTATCCCAATAGTTGCCTTCCCAGTGGTTTTTGACCGAGTGCAATGTCACCTGGTCGTCATCATACACATCGTCGATATTGCCTTTGAAGATATTGCCCACGATATCGTTGTCGATACTCAGAGAGTGGAAGTTGATCCCCACGGAGTTGTAGAGGATCCGGTTGCCTTGGATACGGTTTCTCTCTTCGGGCTGGAAAGGGCTGCGGTCGATGTAGAGCCCCCGGGCGCAATAGATCATCGTATTGTTCTTCAAGATAAAATTGCTGCAATCTTTGAGTCCGATCCCCAGCCCCGTCGTCCCCAGAGAACTCTTGATCACGTTGTCGGTGGCGATGGAATCCCGAGAGTACATAAAGAAGATCCCCACCGAGTTGTGCTCGTAAGTGTTGCGGTGGACATAGTTTCGTCCCGCATACATAAAGTGAAGCGAATAGCGGCTGTATTCGCCGAAGTTGTCGGCGATGGTATTGCCGTGACTGTACCAGACGACCATATCCCGACTGTGGGTCAGATGGTTGGCGCTGATGTTGTTGTCGTTGCTGTACCACAGACGCACTCCGTCGCCCCGGAGCCCCAGACTGAAAGGTTTGGAGCGGATGAAATTACGGGTGATAGCCGAATCGCTCACCTGCTCCATATCGATCCCGAAGAGGCAGTCGTCGATGTGACAGCGGTCCACGGTAACATGCCGGGCTTTTTTGATTGAGACGCCGGCATCAACTCGCTCGTGCTCGCTCCCGCTGTGAAGGATACTCAGCTTACGCAAGGTCACATAGTCGCTGCGGATCGTCACGACGGTGCCGTTGCCGTCACCGACGATGCGTGTCGCCTCCCCTACTCCTTCGAGGATCAGGGGTTTACGGATGACGATATTGCCGTGAAACTCACCCGCCGGCAATTGAAGCAGGGAGCCGGGCTCTGCTTGATCAATGGCTTCTTGCAGCGGATTGGCCGCCATCAAGAACCCCAGGCTCCAAAACATCGCCGCACCGATCCGTTTCATGATCCGCCGCCGTTACACCGTCTGTTGCGCCGTTTTACGGGCTTTGCGTTTGGCAATGATCGCCAAGAGACTGAAGAAGCTGATCGCCAAAAGCAGCCAAAATCCCGTCGTGGGATAGGAGTGAGTCGTAAACTGGGCCACCTTCCCGTCCCCGAAGACCGTCGGCATGAACGGTTTGATCTTGAAGGCCCCCCAGGGATGCATGTGGTGACCGAACCAATAGAGCCAATAAGCATAGAATCCCAGGAAAACTACCGGCAGCACCACCGGGATCAGCATCAAATAGTCGAGGATCTTCCAATCGTAAAGAATGTAGAAGATCATCAAAAGCGCTACGGCGACCAGGGCATAAGGCGCCAAAGCCCGCAGATAGGGAGCTCCCCGCTCCATGGGATCCATCCCGATAAAGTGGTTGATAGTATTCATCTCGTGCACGTCACCGCTGAAGCCGTCGAAATGGTAGTAGACCGGGATTCCTTCAGGGAAGGCCTCTTTGGGATAGTTGGGCGCCTCCAGGGCCACGTACCAAATGGGTGCGGAGACGACGGAGAGCTCCGCATCCTCCTCGATCATCTTTTTGAGACTGCCCACCGCTTCCTTGGGGGTGTTGGGACTGACATACTGCCCTTTGACATAATAATCCCAGACTTTGTAGGAGATCTGAGGGATCTGGTCGGCCTTGCCTTCCCGGGCCAACTCCACCACGTCATGGGTGAAGACTGCAGGAATGACAAACCAGTAGAGGAGGATCCCCAGGGCAATCAGGGTGAAGATCTTCGCCTTCATCATGGAACTCTTCATCGTGCATCCTTTCTGCAAGTTGAAACGATTATACTCCAATCGTTATCCAAAAGATTGACCGGCATCAACAGCGAAAATACCGAGGGTTTCTTCGTCAAAAAATCTCTTGAAAAACGCGTGGAATCTCAAAACATATAAAGAGGAAAACGGCCGAAGCGGTCTCGGACCGATTCAGCCGAAATCAGGATCAGAACAGGTTGGCGTTCTTGTCGATCCACTTGAGGTATTCGATGATATCGTCTACCTGCTTCTCGGTCATGCCCTGGTTGGGCATGCGGAGGTTGAAGTAGTTGGTCATGGACTTGATGTAGGGGTTGTCATACATCTTCTCGGGATGCAAGATCCACTCCTTGACCCACTTCTCACCGTTTTCGTGTCGCTGCAGGACGCCGACCAGGTCGGGACCGGAGGAGACTTTTCCGATGACGTGGCATCCGTTACATCCGCCCTCCAAATAGGCTGCCTGACCACGCTTGGCCGCTTCACTCATGGGCGTGGCGATCTTCTTGACCAGCAGATCCCGGGCCCGGATGCCGACATCGGCGGTCTTGACCATGTACTGCCAGATCATGTTTTCGAAGAGGATCGCTTTTTCAAGATCTCCTTTTTTATAGGCTTCGTCAGCCTTTTTCTTCTGCTCAGGAATCTTGCCGTACTGATCCAGGGCATCTTTGACCAGGTTGGCCACGACGGGATATTTCTCGTAATGGTTCTCTTTGAGGAACTTCACGACACTCTGAATGACTTTATCGGTCGCGGCATTGGTCGCAACGATCTTTTTATACTCTTTTTCAAGCTCCTCTTTGGACATCTTGGCCATCTTGAGCTTGTGAGCCGAAATATACTTCTTGTTGGGATCTTTGACCAGCAGGTATCCCATCATCTCCAGGTGCAGTGCAGAGCAGAACTCTGTACAGTAATAGGGGAAGACCCCCTCTCGGTCCGCTTTGAAGGTGACAGCCACG
Source organism: Campylobacteraceae bacterium (assembly GCA_026983875.1). Lineage (GTDB taxonomy): Bacteria > Campylobacterota > Campylobacteria > Campylobacterales > Sulfurovaceae > Nitratifractor. Next base: position 3,596 of record JALSTG010000112.1, on the reverse strand, counting down.
GTCTTACCGGGCTCCAGCGAAGTATGGACATTGTAGAGATCGACGGTAAATCCATGGGTTTCGTCCTCGGCCCGCTCCAGGTTGGTCAGATAGAAGGTGACCGTATCCCCCAGGTTGACGGTGACGTGCTCGGGATTGATATGCGAGCGTACCATGGTTCCATAGACATAGACATGATTGCCCTTGCGCTCAATATGCTCCTGACCTGCCAAGGTTTTTCCCTTGTGAACTTTGCCGGTAAAGGCGCTGGTTCCCATCTTGTAACGGACCTCGGGCTTGAGCTTGCTGGCCCGGATCGCCACGGCCTGATGAGGCTCACCCAGAGGTACCGGCATGTCGTAGAGTAGCTGCATCTTTTTGCCGCGGATATCGATGAGCTGGTGGTTCTGAGGATGCAGAGGCCCAATCTCGTTGAAGCGGTCAATCGCCAGTTTGTTCAGGGCGATGATGTAATCCCCCTGGGGATCTTCGGTCTTGCCCTCCATGCCGCAGAGGTGGCCGATGTTGTAGTTGACATTCTGTCGGTCTTCGACCTTACAGGTCAAATAGTTCCACTTGACCACCTGACTGTCGACATAGAGCGAGGTATAGATCTCTCCTTTGTCTTTCCAGTGCTTACCGTACTGATTGTGCAGAGGCCCGAGGCCCAACTCGGCCTGGCAGTGCATCGCCTTTTTCAGATCAAGGATGGGAATCCCATAGGGATCCTTTCCTGCATACTCTTTCTTATCGATAAGCTGCTTGATCTTATCCCAGCTGTAAACCGTCGCATGGGTATCGAGCTTTCCGCAGACGACGATGTATTTCCCGTCGGGAGAGACATCCACACCATGGGGCGACTTGGGCTCGGGGATCAGGAAGAGCGCGCCGTTCTTGACCGCCACATCGATGGGGACTACCCGATGTCCATTGACAACCTTGACATTCTTGTCATCTTTGGCCAGTTCCGCGAGCTTCTTCCAATTGTAAACATGGAGGAAGTCGGTATCGTTGCGGCTCATCCCTGCTTCCATAGGGGGCAGACCCTTTTCGATCCCGCCGGTGTACATCTCGGAGTTGAAGCTGTTGGTAAAGCCCCAGCCAAAGCTCGCCTCTTTCCCGGCATCGGAGAGGTCCTGCATATAAGGAGGCATCTCGATGGTGAAGGATTTCTCCGGCTGGATCCGTCCGATCTTGGGATCGAACTTCCAGACCGTCACCCCGCCCCGATAAGTCTCTTTGTATTCGTCGATGGGATGATAGTTGTTATCCAAAGGAGCACCGTATTGGCACGCCTCGAGGATATATTCACTGTTAGGGGTAAAGAAGGCACCCCCATGGTCGCTCTTGAAGACCGGATTGACGACGATCTGCTTGGTAACGAAGTCTTTGAGGTCGATCACCGCCAGCCGGGGATTGGCCTTGTCGTTGATGACCAGCCATTTCCCATCGTATTTTCCGTTGGTCTCCGAGAGTGCCGGGTGGTGGGTATCCCCCCAGGTGATCTGCTTGCCGCGGATCTTGCCTTGGGCGAGAATCGCCTTGGTATCGTCGTCATATCCCCAGCCCTGCCAGGGCTCGGGGGTAAAGACGCCGATATATTTGAGGATCCGCATCGACGGCACCCCGTAGACCATGATCTGCCCCGACTGCCCGCCGGAGCTGAAGACGATGTACTTGTCCCGTCCCCCGCTGGGAGTATAGGTCTTGGCCGCCGCCAGCAGATCCTGCTGGGTCAGCCCCCGCTCCTTCATCACTTTATCCAGTTCCGTCGCGGCGGACGCCATCGAAACGCCTACCAGCGTGCCGACGGCTGCCATAGATAACCGTTTGACCATCCAATTCATTCCTCTCTCCTTTTCGTTTGATGGACTCACAGATATGGTACATCTACCCAATCTGCCGAAATCAATTTTATTCCTCACAAAATTAAAAAATCTTGATCTTTGTTAAGTTTTTTTAACTTTTTTCCATTTTTCCCTAGAATTTCAGAATTATTACAGAGTTGTTACAAATATTCGGTTTTATGGGGAAGGCAGTAGCGACGGTTTTGAAGAGCTTGAAGTCAACTTCCGATATCACCGTCTTTCTGACCCGTCATATATTCGATATTACTTCTCGGGAATCCGAAGTACATCTTTGGGGTGAGGACGTGGAGTATGGTGGCGCCGTTTCTGGGTCACTCTGCGGAAAAAGCGATGAAATGAATCACTCAGTCTTCTTAGCTTGCAGTTCCAGGTATTGCAGGGATGTCTCCTGGAGTATTTTTTTCTCAAGTGGCGGATTTTTTTCTTTGTTTTCCTGGAGGAGATACGCTCCTGGCTCCGAAGATTTTTCAGGCGGATCGCCTCCTGGATCGCCAGTTTCTGCTGCCCGGTGACTTCTCGGGAAATCTCTCGGCGAATCGCCTGGTTTAAAGCCTTTCTCTCTTCAGGCGGAGCACTTTTGTAAGTCTGAATCATAAGATCGATCCGAGAAACTTCACTCTCTGAAGAGGGAACGGCAGATGAGGATCCTGAAGCTGCCGGGGCTACCGAACAGCCCATGGAAAGAAACAATATGACACATACAAAGTACTGAAAAGCCCGAAGAAACCGTTGGAGCGCAGTCGGACTCATTTCTCAACCCCCTTGGCTGTCAGCGGAGAAAGGTTCAGCATTACAGTCGTCCCTTCTCCCGGTCGGCTCGAAAGCTTGATATCGATCCCCAACTCCTCGGCCAGTTTTTTGACGATATGCAATCCCAACCCCAGCCCTCTCTCTCCCTCTTTATAGTAACGGTCGAAAACACGATCGGGATTCTTGATACCGATGCCGGTATCCTTGATGAACAGACGACTATCCTCCATAGTGATCTCTACGCTTCCGTCCGGCCGATTATATTTGCCCGCATTACTCAGCAAATTCTCCAGGATACGAAGAAAAGCCTCCCTATTGCATTCAAGTTCCAAATCGGAAGGTATGTTGAGCCGAAAAGCTATTTTGGGGTAAAGTTCACGGAGATGCTCTATCCGTTCTCGGAGAAGGTTATACAAGGAGAAGCGCTCCTGCCGACCCTCCTGTTGACTGAGAAAGGCCCTGAGGTTGGACTGGAAGGCCTGGATCGTCTCCATCGCTCCAAACATTCTTCGGACACACCGATCCTCTCCATAGCGACGTCGAAGGATATCGAGATTGATCCGCAGAGAGCTCAAAGGGGTATTGAGATCATGGAGGATATCTCGCACGAACTCCTCATTGAGTTTCAAGGCCTTCTTCAGAGGATAGAGCGTATAAAAAGCCAGAGCGAGAGAAACCGTTCCAATCAACAAAAAGTAGAGCGGCCATCCGGTAAAACTCTCGGCATACAACTGTTCCGACATCGCTTCGTACCGATCCTTCGGCAGCGAAAGCTTCATCAAGTATTTTTTGCTTCCCGGGATTTCAAAAAAGGCATAAACATTTCGGTCCCCCTTGTAGAGATGCACCAGGTCCACGACTCCGTCTTTGGGAACAAAATCCGCGGCAAATCCCTCTCCTACCGGGTGAAAACTGAACAATCGCATCTGGTTGACCACCTGCTCATCCAGACGATGAAGACGCGAGCGATAGTTGAGGGTCGCGACCAGGATATAGAGC
>JALSTG010000111.1 GCA_026983875.1 Campylobacteraceae bacterium | reverse complement strand
GTGATCTGGATCTGCAAAGTCTTTACGATCTCTATCTCGGCAAAAACCTCCTCAACCGCTTCCGCCAGGAACACGGCTACAAAGAGGGAAATTACCTCAAGACCTGGAACGGCCGCGAGGATAATGTCGTCATGCAAGAGCTCCTCGCCAAGCACCCCGGTATCGCCCCCGAAGAGCTCTACACCAGATTACAAGAGGCCTATCCAGGCTAGAACCCCTCTCCTATTTGCCGATCTTTTTGATTCAAATCGGTGAAGCACTAGACCCTAAAACCCATGAGTCGCTACTTCCGACTCCGCTTTAGACGGCTTTGTAACTGCTGAAGGAACTTCGTCTCGTTCCGGTCATAGAGGAAGCAGCGGTCGATACGGCAAGCCTGATAGAGAGGATCCGGACTCTTGGTAAAAAGTACGAAGGGGTAGCGGATCTCCTTTTTGGCCGTATAGCGCACTCCGGCGAAATGCCCTGCTGGAATCTTGACCAGCACGTAGCCGGCGCGATCGGCAAGCCATGCCAGGACGCCTGCCGGTGCAGCCTGGGGATAGGATTCCAGGAGCCGCGCGTTTGCCCGTAGAATCTCCCGGGCCGATTGGCGGTAACGGGGATTTTCGGCATAAAGAGCCAACCGAAGATAATCGTCGGCCAGTACCGCCAGGGGACTGCGGTAGGATCCCCCCTCTAGATCCAGCGCATTACGGAAATTCCCCTCACTGTCGTACCAGCGATCTCCGGCATGGAAGAGCTTCTGTGCCTGCGCTATCAGAGTCTCGGCTCGCTTGAGCCAGCGCTTCCCGCCACCGGCGTCGTAGGCATCCAATGTTGCGGCGATCACGAAGGCGTAGTCTTCAAGAAGCGCCGGGACCTTGGGGGAGTGACCGGGAAGCTTCTGATGGTAGAGTCGGCCGTCGATATAGAGATGCTTGTAGAGGCTCTCCAGGGCTTCGAAGGCCCGTTTCTCGTAGGCTTTATCCAAAATGGCGGCAGTGAAGAGCCCATGAATCCACAGCGCGTTCCACGCCGTCAAAATCTTGCGATCGATGAAGGGGTAGGACCGAGAGCCCCGGAGATCGGCCAGGAGCTTTTTCAAGGCGGCATCTGGAGCTTGAACGCCTGACAGGTGAGGATTGGAGCGGAATCGAATGAAGTTGCCTCCTTCCTTAATACCTAAGGCTTCGAGGGCCTTTTCGGGATGGGAGATTCCCCCCTTTCGGGCAAGCGGCAGCACCCGATCGTAGCGGTAGGTGTAGTAGTATCCTTCGATCTTCTTCCCGGAGTTTTTATCAAAACTGTCGGCATCACTGGCCCCATAGTAGAGGCCGCTACGGGGATCCCGATATCGACGCTCAAAAAGTGCCACCGTTTCTTTCACGATCCGGCGATAGAGAGGACGGCCCGTCAGCCGGGCTGCTTCGGCGTAGGCCTCCAGGAGCTCGGCATTGGTGTAGAGCATCTTCTCGAAATGGGGAATTGTCCATTTCCTGTCGGTGCTGTAACGATAGAACCCCCCTTCTATCTGATCATAGATACCTCCCAGGGCCATTGCCCTTAGCGTCTTGTCTGCCATGGAGAGAGCCTCGCGATCCCCCGTAAGCTCGTAGATCTTTAGCAGTGCCGTCAGTGTCATCGCTCTGGGAAACTTGGGTTCGCTCCCCCAACCTCCGAACTTTTCGTCGTATCCTCGCTTCAAAGACTTGACGAAGGCTTCGCTCAGGTGCGCATCGATCTCGACCGGCGTCGTCGAACTCGTATCGGATCGCTTCATAGCTCGATCCACCTGGGCGGCGATTTTACGGAGCTCTTGGGGACGGCTATTCCAGAGCTTCCCGGCCGATCGAAGCAGCTCCAGGAGTCCGGGTTGATTGTAGCGCTCCTCCTTGGGTAGGTAAGTTGCGGCGAAAAAAGGTTTCCGATCCGGCGTCAAAAGGATCGTCAGGGGCCATCCCCCCGATCGGTGCGTCATAAGGGCATGAACCCTCTGATAGTAGCGGTCGATCTGAGGATGCTCCTCTCGATCGACCTTGATCGCGATGAAATAGCGGTTGAGCACTCGTGCCACTTCGGGATCCTCGAAGGACTCTTCCTCCATGACGTGACACCAGTGGCAGGTACTGTATCCGATAGAGAGAAAAATCGGTTTGTTCTCCCGTTTCGCCTTGGCAAAGGCCTCCTCGCTCCAAGGCATCCAGTGGACGGGATTGTGGGCATGCTGCTGGAGATAGGGAGACTCCTCATGGATCAGAGCGTTGACGGGTCGTTCACCCATTTGTTTTCCGTAAACGCCGGCAACCAGTGATAGAATCAATAGATACTTTATCATTAGAAAATCCTATGAAGCTTTTTCCGAGTGTATCGGATTTTTTTTAATGAAAAGAAAAGCTAGTTAAAGAATTACAGCGGGAATTGTTGTAAAGAGATTAGAGGAAGTCGACCGCCGAGGCGGCCGGAAGTGTCTTACTTGCCGAGCTTGCTGATGTAGTCGGCCAGGGCTTTCATGTCGTCTTCGCTCAGGGCTGCAGCTTGACCCTTCATGACGCCGCCCATTCCGTGCTTGTTCAG
>JALSTG010000110.1 GCA_026983875.1 Campylobacteraceae bacterium | reverse complement strand
GGACCGAGGGCAAGCGGTATGCTCTGCCCAGCTCCCGGATTATGATTCACCAGCCTCTCGGGGGTGCTCAGGGGCAGGCGACGGACATCGCTATCCAGGCCAAGGAGATCCTGCGAATGAAGAGCTATCTCAACGAGATTCTCGCCGAAAAGACCGGTAAAAAGGTCAAGCAGATCGAAAAGGATACCGAGCGGGATTATTTCATGAGCGCCGAGGAGGCGGTGGAGTATGGCCTCATCGACAAGATCCTTACCAAGAGTTTCGCGGAGTGAGAAGATGATTCGTGATATCGTCGTCTATCCCGACAAGCGGCTCAAGATGGTCTCCGAACCTGTGGAGCGCTTTGACGAGGAGCTTCACACGCTGCTGGACGATATGTACGAGACGATGATTGCCAAAAACGGTGTCGGTCTGGCGGCGATTCAGGTAGGCGTACCTCTGCGGGTGCTTATTATCAACGTCCCCGTGGAGACCGATTCGGACGATCCTCAGGTGCAGCAGCCCAAAGAAAATACCCTCGAAGTCATCAACCCCGTGATCCTTGATGCCGAGGGAAAGACCCGCTATCAAGAGGGCTGCCTCTCGGTGCCGGGTTATTTCGAGGAGGTGGATCGCTACAAAGAGGTCCGCATCGAGTACCAGGATCGCTATGGAAAGAAGCATATCATCGAAGACGACGAATTTCTCTCCATCGCTCTCCAACACGAGATCGACCATCTTGACGGCAAAGTTTTTGTGGAAAAACTCTCCATTATCAAGCGAAAAAAGTTTGAAAAAGAGTGGAAGAAACGCCTGAAAAACCGGTAGTGCATTCTCGCATCCTCTGGCTCGACCAGCTTCGGGGCTTTGCCATTGCTCTTATGCTTCTCTTTCATTTCTGTTACGATCTGAATTACTACCGTTTTCTTCATATCGCCATTACTACCGATCCCTTCTGGGTGAGCTTTCGTGAACTGATCGTCACGCTTTTTCTCTTTGCGGTCGGGGTTGCTTTGGTTCTGGTCCACCGTCGGGGGATTCGCTGGAGCCATGTCGGGCGAAGGGCACTGATCCTGGGCTTGGCCGCTGCGGCAGTGAGTCTGGCGACTTGGTGGATTTTTCCCCGTTACTGGGTCTATTTCGGGATTTTGCATTTGATCTGGATCGCCTCCTTGCTGGGCCTGGCTTTCGTCGGACGGCCGTTGCTCGCCTTGAGCGCCGCTCTGGGAATTTTCCTCGGAAGCACTCAAGGATGGCTGGGTACCGAGGGGCTCTTCCGTCTACTTCAACCCCTGCTTCATCTGCCGGAGCGGACGGTGGATCTGGCACCGCTCTTTCCCTGGTTTGCCGTGGTACTTCTGGGGATCGCCTTCGCCTCCTCTGGTTGGATGAAGCGTTTTGAGCCGGGTCCGGCGCTGCCGGGATCGGGGGGACGCCTTCTCGCTCTGGCGGGACGTCATGCTCTGGCGATTTATCTGCTTCATCAGCCGATCCTCTTCGGGTCAGTTGCCGGAGTCTATATTCTGACACATTGAAAAGTACGGGTGGGTAGCTGCATCCCTGTGCTATACTTCACCCCATGAGTCAAAGTCGTCACGAGCCTAATCTTCTTGAGACATCGGAACCAGAGACCCCTCAGATCAATACCCTTGCCAGTGCGACGCTGGAAGGGGTACAGGCCCGGAGGGTCGAAGTGGAAGCGACCTTTACCAAGGGACTGCCGGGCTTCAGCGTCGTGGGCTTGGCCGGCAGCGATATCCAGGAGGCTAAAGAGCGGGTCAAGTCAGCGCTTCTGACCAACGGTTTCGTCTTTCCTCCTCTCAAAATCACCGTCAACCTCAGTCCGAGCGATGTCTCCAAGTCGGGGACCCATGTGGATCTGGCCATCGCTCTGCTCATCGCTTTGCATGATCGAACGATCGATCGGAGCGACCTCTATGTCTTCGGGGAACTTGGGCTCGACGGACGGGTAAAATTCAGCTCCAGAATCTTCCCCCTTCTTCTCTCTCTGCGGGAGCAGGGCTTGGTAAAACGGGCGATGGTACCTGCCGAGGCGATGGTATATCTCTCCCACATTCCCGGCATCGAATATTGGCCCGTGGAGACGCTCTCCGAGGCGATTGAGGGCCTTCAAAGGGCCGAGTCGGGGACGCGGATCGAGGAGACGGGCTACGAGGGGGAGTCCCTGGAGATCGGATCGGAGCGTTACTATTACTGCCGGGAATACCCCGAGGACTTCAGAGAGGTCAAGGGGCAGGAGATCGCCAAGCGCGCCGCATTGATCGCTGCGGCGGGAATGCACAACTATCTCATGGAGGGGAGCCCCGGATGCGGCAAGAGCATGATTGCCAAGCGTCTCCGGCATATCCTGCCTCCCATCTCCGAACCGGAGCTTCTGGCCGTGGCGAAGCACCGTTTTCTGGACGGACAGACGCCGGACTTTCGCCCGGTACGCCCTTTTCGTTCACCTCATCATACGGCGACCCCGGCTTCGGTCTTCGGCGGAGGGAGCCAAAACGCCCGGATCGGAGAAGTGGCCTTGGCCCACGAAGGGATTCTTTTTTTCGATGAACTGCCCCAC
>JALSTG010000109.1 GCA_026983875.1 Campylobacteraceae bacterium | reverse complement strand
TGATGTATGTGCGAAATAAAGATATAGAACGGCTCAAGCCTTTGGACCTGTTTTAGATTATATTGTTAACGCGTACAAAGAGTAGGACTCTGCTTCAAAGAGGGGGCAGGGCCCGTAATCAATAATCCCGGGCGACTTTGTAGTGGGGGTCATCCTCCTCCTGGGTGATGTTGGCCTGGGCTCGGGCGAGAACCGCTTTGCAGTCGTCGCTGAGGTGTCGCAGGGTGAGTTTCTTGCCTGCTTTGGCGTACTTTTGGCTGATCTTCTCAATCGCTTCGACGCCGCTGGAGTCCATGACCCGGGTGTTTTTGAAATCAACGATCACCGCTTTGGGGTCCTTTTCGGGGTCGAAGACCTCGTGGAAGGACTGGACCGAGCCGAAGAAGAGGGGGCCGGAGAGCTCGTAAAGCTTGGCATGGCTCCCCAGCATCCGGGAGTGGGCGGTGATCTTGGCGTGTTTCCAGGCGAAGACCAGGGCGGAGATGACCACGCCGATAATGACGGCGATGGCTAGGTCGAAGAAGATGGTGACGATCGTCACCACCAGCATGACGAAGGCGTCTTCCGGTGGCATCTTTTTGAGGTGCCCGAAGCTGCTCCACTCGAAGGTGCCGATACTGACCATGAACATGATGCCTACCAGGACGCCGACGGGGATGATGTTGAGCAGATCGGTGAGAGAAGCCACCAGGACCATTAGGCCGATGGCCGCCGTAGCCGAGGAGAGGCGCCCCAGGCCGCCGGAAGTGAAGTTGATGATCGACTGGCCGATCATGGCGCAGCCGGGCATAGCGCCGAAGAAGCCGCAGGTGACGTTGCCGACGCCTTGGGCGATGCACTCTTTGTTGCCGCTGCCCCGGGTGCCGCTCATCTCGTCCAGGACCGCCAGGGTCAGGAGCGACTCGATGAGGCCCACCAGGGCGACGATTAGGGCATAAGGGGCGACGAGCTTCAGGGCTTCCCAGCTTAAGAGCGTAGGAGGGATATGAAAGGAGGGAAGTTGGCCTTTGAATTCGCTCAGATTGGCCAGGTCGCCGATGAGGAGCGTATCGATATGGCCCAAGGCTACCAGCAGGGTCATGAGGACGATGGCCACCAGGCCCGCGGGGACGGCCTTGGTGTAGCGGGGCAGGTAGACCATGATGAGCATCGTCGCCGCGACGATGGCGTACATGACCCAGTTTTGCCCGTGAAAAAACTTTAGCTGGGCCAGAGCGATGACGATGGCCAGGCCGTTGACGAAGCCGTAGATCGCCGGCAGCGGAACGAGGCGGATGAATTTGCCGAAGCGTAAAATCCCAAAGAGGATCTGGATCGCTCCGGCGAGAATGGCAGCGAGGAAGATATACTGCAGTACGCCAATGGCCAAGGCGTCGCCGCTGAGGCCTGATCGTTGAAGTAAATCTCCCGCTTCGACAGCCAGACCGACCAGGACCACCGCCACCGAACCGGTGGCACCGCTGATCATGCCGGGTTTCCCTCCCAGAATTGCGGTGACGAGCCCCAGGATGAAGGCGGTGTAGAGGCCGATGATGGGGTTGATGCCGACGATAAAGCTAAAAGCGATCGCCTCGGGGACCAGGGCGACGGCGACGACCAGGCCGGAGAGAATGTCGTTTTTGAGGTTATCTCGAGTGTAGTTCTTGAGGGTAAACAAGCGGCAGCCTTATATTTTTGAATATCAAAGGGTATTCTTCGATTGGGAACGGCATTTTACCATAGATGCAGAGGCGGAAAAATCCGGGGAACAAATCTAAATCATTCGATGAGCTTAAAGGTGGAAAAATCGCCGTTTTCCCGGGTTCCTCTTGTGCTATAATCGACGGATACCCTCAGGCAAAAGGAGCGAAAGATGGCCAAGAAGACAATGACCCTCATTGATAACCGAACCGGTAAAGAGTACGAATATCCGATCCTAGAAGGAACCCGCGGGCCCGCGGCGGTGGATATGCGAAGCTTCTACAAAGACAGCGGGATCTTCAGTTACGACCCCGGCTTTACCTCCACGGCGAGCTGCCGTTCGCAAATCACCTTCATCAACGGAGAAAAGGGGGAATTGCGCTACCGGGGAATACCGATAGAAGAGTTGGCCACGGGGCACAGCTATCTGGAAGTCTGCCATCTGCTTTTGGAGGGTGAACTCCCGACGGAGGATGAGCTTACCGCCTTCGATCTGGAGCTGCGCCATCGGAGCTTTTTGCCCGAAGGGCTGGTCAAGCTCTTCGAGATGATGCCCGACAACGCCCACCCTATGTCATCTCTCAGTGCCGGAGTGACAGCACTCTCTAGCTTCTACTATGAGCACCTCAAGCTCGAGAACGATGCAGACTATCGAGAGATGGCTCATCGTATCATCGCCAAGATGCCGACGCTGGCCGCCTTTGCCTATCGTCATAGTATCCAGGCGACCTATATCTATCCCGATATTGACCGCAGCTTCACCGAAAACTTCCTCTATATGCTGCGGGCCTACCCCGGGGGGAAGATGCACCGGGATCCCGACGGACACCGGAAGATCAAACCCATCGAAGTGGCGGCACTCGATACCATTTTCACCCTCCATGCCGACCATGAGCAAAATGCCTCGACGACCGTCGTGCGCAGCGTCGCCTCTACCGGAGCCCACCCCTACGTAGCGATCTCTTCGGGGATTGCCGCACTTTGGGGACGGGCCCACGGCGGGGCCAACGAATCGGTCATCGAGCAGCTCAAAATGATCGGCAGCGTCGAGAATGTCGACAAGTTCATCGCCCGAGCCAAAGATCCCCATGACCCTTTCCGACTCATGGGCTTCGGCCACCGGGTCTACAAAAACTTCGATCCCCGTGCCCGCATCCTCAAGACCCTCCAGGATCAGCTTAGAGAGGAGCTGGATCTCGACAGCGAATTGTTGCGGATCGCCCAGCGTATCGAAGAGATTGCCCTCAACGACGAATACTTTATCCGGCGTAAACTCTATCCCAACATCGACTTCTACTCGGGAATTATCCTCACGGCCCTAGGGCTTCCCCGCTCCATGTTTACCCCGATTTTTGTCATCGGCCGGACCGTCGGATGGATCGCACAGTGGATCGAGTTTAAAAAAGATCCGGAGGGCAAGATCGCCCGTCCTCGTCAGCTCTACGTGGGAAAGTGATGGAGATTCTTCAGGGGATATCGCTTGAGCCGTATCCCGTCTTGTTGACGGCTAGGCGCGATGCGGTTGCTGGGCAATGTATCGGATAGCGTTGAGATAGCTGCGATCCCGGGGTTTGGTGTGGGTGTAGGCGATATCAAAGGCGGTTCCGTGATCGACACTGGTGCGCAAGATAGGAAGATTGAGAGAGACGTTGATACTCTCATCGAAGTAGAGGGCCTTAAGGGGGATGAGTCCCTGATCGTGATAGAGGGCGACGTAGTGGGTGAAGCGTTCACGCATTGCAGGAGTAAAGGCGGTATCGGGAACGAGGGGGCCGACGAAAGGAGGGTTTGGGTTTTTGGGTTTTGAATCTTGGAGGATCTGCCGATTTGCGGCATCAATGGCCGCGCGGACCTTCTTCTCCTCTTGGCCCAGGACGCCTCCGTCTCCGGCGTGGGGGTTGAGTCCCAAAACCCCGATGGGTCCCGTAGGGGCGGCTTCACGATAAAAATCAAGTAAAAAGCGCTCCAGCTTTTGGGTATCGAGGGCATCGGGAACCTCTCGCAGAGGAATATGCTCGGTGTAGAGCCCCACGTACATTTCGGGACAGCCCAGCATCATGATCGCTTCGGCATCGAAGAAGTCCCGTAGCGCGTCGGTGTGTCCTTTGTAGGGGATGCCGGCGAGGTTCCAGGCCTCTTTGTGAATAGGAAGGGTGCATAAAGCATCGGCATGACCTTCGATGCAGAGATCGACGGCAGCTTTGAAGGAGGCAAAACTATAGGCCCCTGCCGTAGCATCGACACGCCCGGGACGAAGGGTGAAGGGGACGGCGTCGGGTGCGAGAATGTGGAAATCTTGGGGAATATCCCGCTTCAGAAGTTTTGCAGCCTGTTGGAGCATCTCCCGATCCACGAGGTAGAGAGGCTGGACAAGGCCGGAGACTCGGGAGTGAGCTTCTAGCGCCAGAGCGATGCCGATGCCGTTCATATCACCGACGGAAACGGCGACTTTTTTCAAAATCCAGACCTTTTGATAAGTGCTTTCATCTCCCGAATTGCAGGCTCGAGGCCTGTGAAAACCGATCGGGCGATAATACTCTGGCCGATATTGAGCTCTTCGATCTCTTTGATGGCGGCGATGGGAGTGACGTTGTGATAGTTGAGACCGTGTCCTGCGGCGACACGAAGGTGAGCCTCCCGGGCATTCTGGGCGAGTTCGGAGAGACGGGCGTACTCCTCTTGGAGCATCGTTGAGAGCTCATCACGGGGAAGGTCGAGCTCGGGGATGCGATGGCGGGTACGAGCAAGATTGGTATGGAGCATCGCCCAGAGGTTGGCGTAACGTCCGGTGTGAAACTCAATCCAGTCGGCTCCGAGCTCTTTGGCTGCGAGGAGGGCGTCGGGATGGGGATCGATAAAGAGGGAGACTTCGATCTCCGCTTCTTTGAGACGACTGATTGCCGCCTGCAGTATAGGTTGATCTCCCGTGACGGCAAGTCCTCCCTCCGTCGTGACTTCATTGCGTTTTTCGGGGACGATGGTCGCTCGCTGAGGGCGATGCCGTACGACAAAGTCGAGGATATCCGACGCCGTCGCGCATTCGAGATTGACCGGAAGAGGAGAGTGCCGGATAATCGCTGCGGCATCGTCGTCATGGATATGGCGACGGTCTTCGCGCAGATGGATCGTGACCTGGTCCGCGCCGGCTCGCTGACAGATTCCCAGTGCCTGCAGAGGGTCGGGGTCATTGATCTTCCGGGCTTCTCTCAAAACGGCGATATGATCGATATTCACTCCCACTTTCATCATCCCACCTCTCTTTTAATAACGATTATAACATAGAGAGCCTCTAATCCTATGAGGAAAAAAGTACGATAGAATTATGCAAAAGGCTCGGAAGGAAGTTCTTGAACATGGAACGCAAAAGCATATTGCTTGTGGATGATATAGGTTTTATACTCGAATTTGAGACCAAAGTGATCGAATCGCTGGAAAAAGATCTCGGAGTGAAGATCGATATCGATACGGCAGGCAGTGTGGAAGCAGCAAAAGATCTGATCGCCGGCAGGGAGTATGACGTCGCCATCGTAGATATGAATCTTCCCGACGGGACGGGGAGCGATGTGGTCAGTATTATTCGAGCAAAGGGAGGACGGACCCGGGTGGCCGCCTTGACGATCTATCCCGAGCGATACGAAGAGGATCAGGGAAACTTCGACGCCTACTTCAAAAAGCCTATTCTACCGACGATCTACAAAGAAAACCTTCGGGCGTTATTGCAGGTTTAGGAGTCCTTTCGTGTCCCATTCCCAGGTATGCAATCATCTGCGTAGTGCCGCGCTCGTGGTCGATGAATACGGGAGAATTTTGGAACGAAATGAACGGGCAGAGACTCTTTTCCCCCAGGGGGATGTAGCGGCACGTTCTTTGGATGAACTTTTCGGTGAACAATTTACGCAGCAACATCTGCCTCCCGGACTCTTGGGTGGAAAGCGCGCCTGGTCAATAAGAGTCCAAGGTACCTTTGATGGGCGAATCGACTGTTATCCCCTTGAAGAGGGGCGGAAGGATTCAGGCCGCTGCCTGCTCATCTTGATTGATACCCATGACCTGCCCGAGAGTAATGATGCGATGCCGTTACTGGATAAACTGACGGGATTGCCAAACATTCAGGCGCTCTACGACGTGCTGGATAGGCATTACCTGGTCTCCTCCGAAGAAGAGAGAGCGGGAGCGCTTCTGCTGGTAGCCTTCGATGATGTCTACCGTTTTGATACCCGTAGCGGCAGCAGCCGGGGAGACAAGGTACTCGTCGAGCTGGCAAGGAAACTCTCGGATCTACTGGGGGATTCGGATTATCTGGCTTACATCGGTGACGAGAAGTTCGTCTATGTGCTCTCGGATATAAAGCGGATAAATGATGCCGAGACTTTCGCCCAAAAACTGCTTCATCTCAATGCCGAACCGGTGGCGATTGGAGGTGATCTCTTTTATCTCAATATCTCTATCGGGATTGCTTTTTTCCCATACGACAGCAATGATGGGGCAGAATTGGTGCGGCTGGCGGACAGGGCGATGCGAGAAGCCAAGGTAAGTGGATGGAACCGTATATCTCTTTTCAACCAACTACATACCGACGCACCGTTGGAAGATTTGGAGTATTTGAGACAGGCACTACCTGAAGCGATTGAAACCGAAGAGATCTATTTTCTCTATCAGCCACAGTATTGCCTGAAGCGGCAACGCTATGTGGGTGCCGAAATGCTGGTACGATGGAACGATCCAAGAGCGGGAGAACTTGGTCCGGATCTTTTCCTGCCCTTGGCAGAACAGACGGGAATGATCCGATCTCTGACCAATCGGGCACTGATTCAGGCCGCCAAAACTTTCGAAAAGCTTGAGGAGGTCGGCGCATCCGACTTTACCCTTTCGATCAATCTCTCTCCTACTTTGTTGTTTCATCGAGACTTTCTCAGTGATCTGGAGTTCTTTTTTGACTATTACGGATTGCGGGGTCGTTCGCTTCACTTCGAGATCACGGAGAATATCTTTGCCCACAATATGACGGTAATGCGGGAGATTCTCTCCAAAATCCGTGGGATGGGGATCCGAATTGAAATCGATGACTACGGAACGGGTTATACCTCTTTGAGGACGCTGACGGAACTCCCCGTACATACCTTGAAAATCGATCGGGAATATGTCAGTAGAATCGATCAGGATCTCAAGACGCATCGGCTCTTCAAAGCGATGCTCCAAACGGCGGGAGCCCTGGGCCTGGAAGTCGTAGCGGAGGGTGTGGAACGTCAAGAAGAACAGCAAATCATTGCCCAATACGGACCGCTGATTATCCAGGGGTGGTATTATGCCCGTGCGATGAGTGAAGCATCTCTTCTTGAGCTTCTTAAATAAGAGTGGGGCACAGTACAATTCAAGACCACTTATTCAGCAGTGTAGCGATCGTGCGGATCAGTTTGTCAGGATTGACCGGTTTGCTGATATATTCGTCCATTCCCGCTTTGAGTATCCGTTCCCGATCCCCGGCAACGGCATTGGCGGTCAGGGCGATGATGGGTACGGGTTCGCGTCCCTCCTCTTTTTCGATTTGTCGGATCTTCTGCGTGGCCTGGATCCCGCTCATACGAGGCATGTTCTCATCCATCAGGATGAGATCGTACCGGTTGATACGATAGAGGTCCACCGCTTCGACTCCGTCATTGGCGATCTCATAGCTGATGCCGTGTCGGTCAAGTACCATGGTGAGAAACATCTGATTGGCTCGTACATCTTCGACGATCAGCAGATGTGCGTCGATATGTTCGGGAACTTTACGAGGGCGCAGAGGAGTCTCTCCGGCTGCGATACGAGCTTTGTTGACCTTCCGGGCGGGAAAGGAGAAGGTAAAGGTGCTGCCCAGACCGGGAGAACTCCGGACCTCTAAACGGCCTTTTAGCTTTTCGGCTATTTCCCGACTGATTGTCAGCCCAAGTCCCGTACCCTGAATATTGCTGTCCCGGCCTGAAGCCTGCTGGAAGGGTTGGAAAATCCGCTCCTGATCTGCCGGACTCATCCCGATGCCGTTGTCTTTGACGCTGATACTCAGCCATCCGTCGCGATAGCAGGCACCGACAAGCACTTTTCCCCCTCGAGGCGTGAATTTGACGGCATTGGAGAGAAGATTGCTCAATACCTGACGAATGCGAACGGGATCGGAGTGCAGTAGCGGAGTCTCCTCTCCATCTCGACAAAACTCTATCGAGAGGTCGATCTCCTTTTCCTGGGCACGACTCTGATAAAGTTCGGCAATGGAGAAAAAGAGCTGCCGTGGGTCGAAGTCCTTGAAGTGAAGCTCCATATTGCCGCTTTCGATCTTGCTAAGGTCCAAAATATCGCTGATAAGCTGGGTCAGGATCTCCGAGGCCTCGTTGATTGTCTGGAGCTGTTTCCTTTTTTGCGGATCGGTTTCGTCTTTAAGCATCATGGTAATGAATCCGCCGATGGCATTGAGCGGAGTACGGATTTCATGGGAAACATTGGCGAGAAACGTACTCTTGGCTTCCGAAGCCTCCTGAGCGGCCTTGAGGGCTTTTTGTGCCTTGACATTGGCCTCGTGAAGCGATCGGGTTCGAAAACGGACCAACGATTCCAAGCGATTCTGTTCGTAACGGATCTGTTTATACTCTTCTTCGGAGATATATTCATACAAAGAGGCGAAGATCGCAACCAGGAGGGCGTTACCGATAAAGATCAGAAGACTGAGGGCATCAAGTCCGGAAAGGTAGGCCGGCGAGAGTAGAACAAGTCCCAAGGTCCCGGTGATGGTCGCCAGGGTCAGGAGCCAACCCGTATGTCGGCCGGAGAGCAAAAAAGCAAGCAAAACAACGGTGATACCCCAGATGAGACTGCGGGGATCCCCCCGCTGCAGATAGAGTGTGGCGAGAAAGGCAAAAAATGCAGAAAAGAGGAAAAATTTGATTAAAACTTGATAAAGAGAAGGAAAACGCCGAAGCAGGATCAGGCCGGTCAAGGCAATCGTCATCAATACCAGGTCGATTTGCATTTGCACTTGGTTTCCGGGCTCTCGGGAACGCAGATAAGCAAGTGTTCCCAGTAGGGGAATGAGAATGAGTAGAATAACCTGAATGCTCTCCCGACGCTTGTTCAGATAACGCTCTTGAAGGTTTTTCAAAGTTCCGCTCCTGTACCTTGTCCAAATTTTGCAATTATACTGAGTTAATTTCATATTCTCCCGATAGTCGCATGACTCATTGGTACAGATTCTATGTAGGAGATTGCCTACAGTCGTAATCCAAAATTTAAACTATAATCTGAGAAATGGCAAATTACATGGGTTAGATTGCCGTAACCGAGATGGAAAACTAACTTAGAGACTATGGAGTGGGAGAGAACGAAGATGCAACGGATTATTCTTCAGACAGAGCGTATTGCGAGAGAATATTTGATCGGTCTGGGGTTTGGAGAAGAGCAGATCGACCCTCTGATTGATCAGGCAAAAAAAGATCTTTACAGGGAACTGGCCCGTATGGATCGGATCCGTCGTTCTAAGGCACCGGATATTGCCGAACTCGACCGGGCACTCCATGCGATCAAGGGGCTGCTCTTTAATCTGGGCAACCATGAACTGGCGGAAAAACTCGAAGGGGTCCGGGCGGAGACCGACGCCCCCCAAAAAATGCTATCCGATCTCGATCGGGTCTTAAAAGAGGGGGTTTTCGGTCCTCAAAAGACCAATTTGTAACCGACGCCGTATTCTGTTTTGAGATAAACGGGATGACGGGGATTCTCTTCGATTTTTTTACGTATGTTTTTGATGTGGTGGTCCAAAGAGCGGTGGGAACTTACTGAAGAGAGCTTGCTCGAGAGAAAGCTGCGGCTTAGAACCGTATTGCGATGCTGAATCAGCAGAGAGAGGATATCGAATTCGGTCGCCGTGAGGTCAAGGGCTTTTCCTTTGAAAAAAATCTGGTGCCGATCTATGGTGAAAAGATGGACGCTTTCATCGGGTGCGAGAGTGCTGTACCGACCGAGAATCGCCCAAATGCGGACTTCAAGTTCTTCCGGATCGATCGGTTTGACCATGTAGTCTCCCGCCCCATGTCGGAATGCCCGGACTTTGGTTTTAGTATCGCCGTGGGCGCTGACAACGATGACGGGGGTCGTGTGTCTACTGCGAATCTCCCGCAGCAGATCGAATCCGCTAAAATCAGGCAATACCAGATCCAGCAAAACGATATCAAACAGTTTTTTACCCAATGCATTCAATGCTTCGCTTGTCGATGCGGCACGATCTACCGTGAAGTCGCAACTCTCCAAAAATTTTTGGAGAAATTCTGCCGTCTGGGCATCGTCCTCAACAAGAAGTATTCTCACGTTATCAGGGGCATTCACGGAATTTTCCTCAACACTTTTTTGGAATTTTTCAAAAATGAAACACAAAAATGATACACAAGATTACTCAGATTTTATCAGAATTAATATAGATTTTTCTGAAAAAATTCTCTTTTTGAAAATTTAGGTGTATTGTCGATTGGGGAAGTTGGGAAATTCTATCCACGGATACATGTTCAAAAGAGTCAAATCAAGTTTCGACGGAAAGCAAATGAGTGGTGGACCTGGGGAACTGACGGGAGTATGCTGATCCTTTTACGGATGGCCAAGTACTGCACGAATCTGCCGGGGCATAAAGTAGCGAAACTGCTTGGGGAAGATGAAAAAATCCGTTTCACCCTCTATCTTCTCCGTCAGAGCACTCCAGGAATCTGTGGGCAAGTCGAGTGAGACGATCCCGAGTGCGGGGATCTTGCCGAAGTGATCCCGGCCCAGAATATTGGCTACTTCGCTGATCTCGGGATTGTGCAGGATCAGAAACATGGTCTCAACCTCATCGTCTTGCATGGCAATAAGATCCAAAACCGTCTGAGGATCTGCCCGATACAACTCTTTGAGATAATGAATTTTCCCACGATACTCCAGAGAGGAGGCGAGAGAGTCTGCCGTACGCTGGGCA
Organism: Campylobacteraceae bacterium; assembly: GCA_026983875.1. Classification (GTDB taxonomy): domain Bacteria; phylum Campylobacterota; class Campylobacteria; order Campylobacterales; family Sulfurovaceae; genus Nitratifractor. The sequence goes on along the minus strand of JALSTG010000109.1, from coordinate 1,423 downwards.
CGAAGGGAGCCGGCCGAGAGAATGAGATCGGGCCGGACTCCCCGAAGAGAGAGATAGGCTCCCATGGTTTTGAGATCCCTTATGCCGCGAGGAGAGAGGTCTCTTTCGAAATCGCTTGCTCCCTCCTCATCCCAGCTCGACTTGGCGTCCCGGATTAGAAACAGTTTTTTGATGGGAGATCCTTTCTCTGGTGCTATTAAAGGTTTCCAAGCTCGGAGGAGATGTTTTTGGCGGCTTTGTCCATAATCATTTTGGCCAGAGCCACGTTTCCGTCGTCGCGAAAGATAGCGAAGATATTGATCTTGGCAAACTGTTCGTCACTGTGTTCGCCGGCACTGTTGATGAGGAAGACGTGACCGTCGAGAGTTTTGGCTTCGATGGAGGAGGCATCGCTGAAGCCGACATCGAGGGAAGATTCGCTGATCATCCGGAAGGCATCGTTGAAAATACTGGCGGAATAGGGAATGTCGGTCCCGGTATTTTCATTGTCGTAATAGAGGGTCTCTCCGGTGTAGTTGAGCACAGCAGATCCGAGATATCCGTTGACGGCTTTGAGCCGTTTCATTGCCTGGTCGAAATCGATCATATTCTATCCTTTATATTTTTATTTATTGAGTTCTTGCATAAACTGGTTGAAGGTTTCGAAACTTTGTCCGTTTTCCGCAAGCCAGTCGGCCAGGGCTTTTTCTGCAGCTTCGACTCCCTGGCTCTTTTCTATCTCCAGAAGTTTGGCATACAAGGCGCCGACCTTCTCTTTGGTTTCGGGTTTGACGGCCCGGCGTGTAGAGACATAGTTGCGGAAGGAACCGTCGGGATTTTTGGCGACGCGGACCTGCGCCAGCACCCAGTAGTAGCTTCCGTCTTTGCAGAGGTTTTTGACGTAGGCATACACCTCTTTTCCCGCTTTGAGGTTGTCCCAAAGATACTTGAAAATTACTTTGGGCATATCGGGGTGGCGCAGGATCGAATGAGGCTGATCCAGCAGTTCCCCCTGGCTGTAGCCGGAGATCTTGAAAAAGATTGGATTTGCGTAGGTGATGTCTCCGGCTTCGTTGCCTTTGGAGACGATCATATCTACCGCAGTAACTTCCCGCTCTATATCTGTGGGCGTAGGACGTTGCATTACGCGCTCCTTGAAATTGTTTTGACGAATCTTATCGGAAAATATCAGGGTAGTCTGTAGGAGATTGCCTACATGCAAAGTAATTTTTTCCTCCTATAATTACGGAAACCATTTTCCGGGAAAGGTATTTATGAGAAAAGAGGTGGCAGATACTTTTCAGGAAATTCTCGATGAGGCAGAGCATCGACTCCAAAAGGCACAGGATGGAGTAGAGGTCAACCGCATTGCGGAGAATCTCATCACAAAACTGACCGATGCAGAATTTGCGTCCTTGTGGATTTTTGACGAAGAGCGGGGGCT
>JALSTG010000108.1 GCA_026983875.1 Campylobacteraceae bacterium | reverse complement strand
GATTGCTTCGCAAAAACGAGGCGCAGCAGGTGCAGGATATGTTCCGAGGGCTGGGGATCGACCTGATCACCGTGGATGCGAGCGAGCGCTTCCTCTCCCGGCTCAAAGGCGTCACCGATCCCGAGCGCAAGCGCAAGATTATCGGGGAGACCTTCATCGAAGTCTTCGACGAAGAGGCCAAGAAGCATGCCGATGAGGTGAGCTTCCTGGCCCAGGGGACCCTCTACACCGACGTGATCGAGTCCGTCAGCGTCAAAGGCCCCTCCAAGACCATCAAATCCCACCACAACGTGGGAGGTCTGCCCGACTGGATGACCTTCGAACTCGTCGAGCCGCTGCGGGAGATTTTCAAGGACGAAGTACGCAAACTGGGGCTGGAGCTGGGCTTGCCCAAGCAGATGATCGGCCGCCACCCCTTCCCCGGGCCCGGCCTGGCGATCCGAGTCATGGGCGAAGTCAACGAAGAGGCGTTGCGCCTGCTGCGCGAGAGCGACGAGATCATGCAAGAGGAGCTGCGCGCCAGCGGCTACTACGACAAGGTTTGGCAAGCTTTTACCGTGCTGCTTAATGTCAGCAGCGTCGGCGTCATGGGGGACAATCGCACCTACGACAATACCGTCTGCGTGCGGATGGTCGAATCGGTCGACGGGATGACCGCGACCTTCGCCCACGTGCCCCACGACGTGCTGGAGAATATCAGCCGCCGGATCATCAACGAGATCGAGGGGATCAATCGGGTGGTGTACGATATCTCTTCCAAGCCCCCCGCCACCATCGAATGGGAATAATTCGTCCCTTTCACCAAATCTCCGGCAAAAGGGGCGAACTCCCTCTTTAGTGCCGTTGTCGGGTGTTATACTTTTTCCTTAGAGAGGTCAAAATGCACAACAAACCTCAATTCTCGCTCCTAAAAAATGTCGGCTATGCTCTGGCGGGCATGCGCTTTACCATCGCCCACGAAAAGTCTTTTCGCACCCAGATGCTGGTGATTGCCGTACTTGCGGTCGGGCTTTTCTTCGCTCCGATTTCGGCGATCTCCAAATGGATTCTTTTTGCCTCGACCTGGCTGGTGCTTATCGCCGAGGCCTTCAACAGCGCCATCGAGCGGGTGGTGGACCTGGTGACCCAAGAGCATCACCCCCTGGCCAAAGAGGCCAAAGACATCGGGGCTTTCGGGGTGCTGCTGGCCTTTTGTCTGACGGTGTTGATCTGGGGGATCGTTCTTTATAAAGAATTGGCTTGAGATCTTTCCCAAAACTGCTATAATTTTGTCGAATAGTTTAAGATAAGGATAAAATAGATGAAAGAGCAGACCCTGGCGCTACACGCCGGTTATGAAGGAAACGAGCAGGGGACGATGGCCGTTCCCATCTATCAGACGACGGCTTACGAGTTCCGGGATGCCGAACATGCGGCCAATCTCTTCGAGCTCAAGGAACTGGGCAATATCTACACCCGGCTGATGAATCCCACCACCGAGGTCTTCGAGAAGCGCTTTGCGGCTCTGGAGAAGGGTGCCGCCGCGGTCGCGACGGCCAGCGGGATGAGCGCGATCTTTTACGCCATCGCCAACGTCGCCGAAGCGGGGGACAATATCCTCGTGGCCAAGCAGGTCTACGGCGGGACCACCACGCTGACCGGCCATACGATTCGGCGTTTCGGGATCGAAGCGCGCTACTTCGACGTCCACAAGCCCGAAGAGCTGGAGGGAATGATCGACGAGCGTACCAAACTGATCCTCTTTGAGAGTATCACCAACCCCAGCATCGACGTGGCCGACATTGCGGCCATCGCCGAGATCGCCGACCGCCACGGCGTGCTCAGCTGTACCGACAATACGGTGGCCACGCCGATCATCTGCCGCCCCCTGGAGCACGGGGTGGACCTGGTGGTCCACAGTGCCAGCAAATACACCACCGGTCAGGGGCTGGCCATCGGCGGGATCGTCGTGGAGCGGGAGAATCTGGTAGAGAAGCTCAAGGGCAACGAGCGCTACTATCATTTCAACGAGCCCGACGCCAGCTACCACGGTCTGGTCTATACCGAGCTGCCTCTGCCCCCTTTTACCCTGCGGGTGCGCCTGGCCCTGCTGCGGGATCTGGGAGCGGCGCCGAGCCCCTTCAACTCCTGGCTCTACATCCAGGGGCTCGAGACGCTGCCGCTTCGGATGCGCCAGCACTCCGATTCGGCCCTGAAGATTGCGGAGTTTCTCGAAAGCCATCCCAAGGTGCGCAAGGTTAACTACCCCGGCCTCAAAAGCGATCCCAACTATCCCCTGGCACAGAAGTATTTCGACCGGGGGATGGCCAGCGGACTGCTGAGCTTCGAAGTGGATAGCCGCGAAGAGGCCCAGCGCATTGCCGACGCGACGAAGATCTTCAAAATCGTGGTCAATATCGGCGACTCCAAATCGATCATCACCCATCCGGCCAGCACCACCCACCAGCAGCTCAGCGCCGAGGAGTTGGCCGCAGCGGGCGTCCCCGAGGGGCTGATCCGTCTCAGTGTAGGATTGGAAGATCCCGAAGACCTTATTACGGATTTGCGGCAGGCAATCGAGGGCTGAGCTGGTACTCTTTTGGCCTTTGGGGCTCAGATTTTTCCCCGCCGGGACTCTTCCCGCACCTTCAACCCTTTTACGATAAAATGGGTTCAAATTTTTCCAAAGGTCCGTCGCCGCGATGAAGATCGAAACCCATACCGCTCATTTCACCTCTCCTCTTTACCTTGAAAGCGGGCGGATCCTGGAGCCCTACGATATCGTCTACGAAACCTATGGAGAGCTCAACGAGGATAAATCCAACGTCGTGCTGGTCTGTCATGCCCTCAGCGGCTCCCATCATGCTGCCGGACTTTATGAGGGGGATCGTAAGCCGGGCTGGTGGGATGCCCTCATCGGTCCGGGCAAGGGGATCGATACCGATCGGCACTTCGTCATTTGCACCAACGTCATCGGCTCCTGCTTCGGCTCCACGGGCCCCATGAGCTCCATGTATCCCTCCGAGCTGCCCTATCGCCTCAAATTTCCCGTCATCACCGTCAAAGATATGGTCCGGGCCCAACGGCAGCTACTGAGCCGTCTGGGGATTCACCGCCTCAAGGCAATCGTCGGCGGCTCCATGGGCGGGATGCAGGCACTTCAATTTGCCGTGGACTATCCGGGGCTGGCGGAGCGGATCATTCCCCTGGCGACGACCTATGCCACCCGCCCCTGGGTCATCGCCTTCAACAAAGTCGCCGTCGAGGCGATCCGTCGCGATCCGAGATTCGACGGAGGCAACTATGCTCCGGACGCTTTTCGGGAGCATGGATGCGATGGGCTTGCCGTCGGGCGCATCGCCGGGCATATCTCCTATCTCTCTCCGGCATCGATGGACCGAAAGTTCGGCCGAAATTATGTGGCGACCGACGGGCTTTTTGAGCTCTTCGGCCGCTATGAGGTGGAGCGCTATATGGAGTACAATACCGATAACTTCTCCAGGATTTTCGATCCCTTGAGCTACCTCTATATCGTGAAGGCGATCAATACCTTCAACCTCTCCCGGGGTTACGATTCGCTGCATGACGCCGTCAGCAGAATCCGGGCCGAAGTGCATCTGATCAGTTTCGCCGGAGACTATCTCTTTTTCCCCGAAGAGATGGGACATCTTGCACGGATGCTCCGGCGTAACAACCAGCCCCATAGTTATCATGAGATCGACAGCGACTACGGCCACGATGCCTTTTTGGTGGAGGTGGAGAAGTTTGAGCCCATTCTACGTGAGATTCTGGAAAAGGAGTGTCCATGAGCGACGAGAAAATCAGTTTTGAGGAGCAGTTGGAGGAGAGCCGGAAAATCCTGGAGCGGCTGATGGATCCGGAGATTACCCTTGAAGAGAGCCTGAAACTCTACGAAGAGGGGATGGAGCGGATCCGGGCTGCGAGAGCGATGATCGAGGAGGCGAAACTCAAGGTGGAAACCATCGAGGCGAAGCAGCGGGAGAGCGGGGCATGAAATCCCTGACCGTCGGCGCGCTGCAACTACCGACATTGGGGATGAATGCCACCCGTCTGGAGTTTTATCTCAAAAACGCCAAAGAACGGGGGGCACGTCTGATTCTCCTGGGAGAGTATGTGCTCAACCACTTTTTCCTGGAGTTGCGCTCCATGCCCCGGAGTATGGTCAAAGAGCAGAGTCGCAAACATCTGGAACTTCTGAAAAAACTCGCCGACGAGTATGACGTCGTCTTTGTCGCACCTCTGATCCGGGTCCGAAAGAAACGCTATGTCAAAAGTATCGCCCGGGTCTGTGCCAAGAAGGTGCGTTACTACGATCAACAGATTCTCATCCCCTATCCCCACTGGAACGAGGAGGCCTTTTTCGCCAACCCCGTTGCTCCTCTGGAGGATCCGTTTGTCTTCAAGGTCGACGGCTTCAAAGTGGCGGTCATGGGAGGGTACGAGCTCCACTTCGATCCCTTTTGGCAGGCGGTGGACCGACACAAAGTCGATCTGGTCCTGCTGCCGACCGCTTCGACTTTCGGCTCCCACAACCGTTGGCGGGAGCTGATCAAATCCCGAGCCTTTATTCACGGGGTCTATATCCTGCGGGCCAACCGTCTGGGCGAGTACAGCGACGGAGAGAATCAGTGGCGCTTCTACGGTGACAGTATGCTGGTCGATCCCGACGGCAACGTGGAGATGATGTTGGAAGATCGGGAGTCGATGCTGGTCGAACCCGTCGAAAAAGAACGGGTCAAAACCCACCGAAAAGAGTGGCTTTTTCAGACGGCCCTCAAAAGGCGTGGGGCGTTGTAGTATATGATGGAAAATTGAGGATGGATAATGGCGAGTGAAACGGTTGCCTTCGAGGGATACTTTCGGCGGCAGATCGAACTCTGGGGGCTGGAGGCCCAGGTGAGCCTTCGGGAAAAACGGATCGTGATCGTCGGCTGCGGAGGCCTTGGATCGAGCCTGGCTCTGGCCCTTGGATCTAGCGGGATCGGGGAGATTCACCTCGTCGATTTCGATGAGGTAAACTTGCACAATATCCATCGTCAGATCGTTTTTACCCTTGAAGATGAGGGAAAGAACAAAGCGGTGGCGACGGCAGAGCTCCTAAGGCGGAAAAACCCTTTTCTTACGGTCAAAGCTTTCGAGAGTGATTTTGACACCTTTGCTGCGAAGGCGGAAGGAAAGTACGACTTGATCCTCGATGCCACCGACAACCTGCCGGTACGGGAACGGATCGATGCATGGGCCAAGGCACAAAAGACTCCCTGGATCTACGCCAGCGTCGAAGAGTTCAACGGCCAGGTCTGCTTTTTCGAACGTTCAAGTTTCGGGGTCTTTACCGTCAGCGACCACCGGCCCGGCGGGATCGCCGCGCCCATCGTTATGCAGATCGGCTCCTTTCAGGCAAATCTCGCTCTGCGCTATCTGGCGGGACTGCCGGTGCGGAAGGATTGGCTCCACTACCTCTATTATGACGAGGAGGGGGAGCTGGTCATCCAGAAGTTCGCCGTTCCTGCGGAGTGTGATGAAGTGGGGAAGGAGTGAAGCTATTTCCCGCGGCGTGGTATAATGGCGCCATCCTACTGCTCAAAGGAATGTCGATGCATCGAAGTCTAAAGATCGCCGGAGCCCTGACGGCCGTGGCCCTGCTGAGTTTCGGCTGTACCCAGGAGACCCAGAACTCCATCAGCCGTTCGATCCAGAACTGGACCGGTACCAACGGCGTCCTCGATGTTTATGCGGGGGAGAAACTGGTCAAACGCTTTATCAAGATCGACAAGCTCTCCACCGCCTACGGAACCAACGACGGCAAACCCCGTCCCTACCGCTACGGTTACGGCTACGACGACAAAAACTTCAATTTCAAAAAAGATCCCGGCGAGAAGAAAGTCTATTTCGAGTTTTCCGACTACTCGACCAACTACATTTTCTATGAAAATGATGCCAAGTAAAGCAAGGAGTTATCGATGAAAATCATATCCACCACCGAAGCCCCCCAGGCGATCGGACCCTACTCCCAGGCGATCTCCGCCGGAGGCCTGGTCTACACATCCGGACAGATCGGCCTTTTGCCCAACGGCGAGTTGGCGGGCGAGGATGTGGAGACCCAGACCCATCAGGTGATGAAAAACCTCTTTTACGTCCTTGAAGCTGCTGGAGCCCACTTCAACGACGTCATCAAGACGACGATCTATCTGGAGGATATGCGGGATTTCGAGAAGGTCAACGCCATCTATGCCCACTACTTCGGGCTACACAAACCTGCACGAAGCACCGTAGCGGTCCGATCTCTCCCCAAAGGAGTCAAGATCGAAATCGACTGTATCGCCATGCCGGGGGCCAACTACCAGTACTGATCCGACGTCGGAGTTGTCCGGCGTGACCCTCTTTGCTGTTTCAAAAACTCTTAAACTTTCTTTGGGTATAATCCCGCACTTAAATTACCCTCCCGGGTAATCGACGAGTAGCATAAATCATAGTAAGGGTAAGCAATGTACGCGATTATCAAAGCAAGCGGCCAGCAGTTCAAGGTCCAGGAAGGCGACATTATCTGCTTCGACAAGATGGGTCTCGAGCCCAAGGCCGAAGTGGAGTTCACTGAGGTTCTGGCCCTCGACGATGGCGAATTGAAGGTCGGTACGCCTCTGGTAGAGGGCGCCGTCGTCAAAGGTGAAGTGATCAACGAAGGCCGGGATAAAAAGGTCGTCATCTTCAAGAAGCGTCGGAGGAAAGACTCCAAGCTTAAGCGCGGATTCCGCCGGGATTTTACCCGCGTCCGCATTACCAAAATCGCATAAGGAGTATCCATGGCACATAAGAAAGGACAGGGATCAACCCAGAACAACCGTGACTCTGCGGGCCGCCGTCTCGGCGTGAAAAAATTCGGTGGGGAGAAGGTCATCCCCGGCAATATCATCCTCCGTCAGCGGGGAACCAAAGTCCATCCCGGCAACGGAGTAGGGATGGGGAAAGATCATACGATCTACGCCTTGATCGAAGGGGTCGTCAAGTTCGAGAACAAGACCGCCACCAAAAAGAAAGTCTCCGTCGTTCCCGCCTAAACCTCTCTCCGGGGTTTTCCCGGATTTTCTCTCTTTTTTTCACGTCTCAATTTTTTACAGCAATGATAGCTGATGGTTTTTTACTTTCTTCCGGATCGGGTAGAAAGCGATATAATAGCAAGAAAAAATTTCTGAGTTTTAAGCAAAAGGCAAAAAGATATGTTTGTAGACAATGTGGAGCTGACCCTCAGCTCCGGCAAGGGAGGCGCGGGGTGCGTCTCCTTCCACACTGAAAAGTTCGTCATCAAAGGCGGACCCGACGGCGGAGACGGCGGACGGGGAGGGGCGATCTGGTTTCAGGTGGATCCCAATACCGATACCCTCTCCCACCTGCGGGGCAAGCGTCACATCAAAGCGGAGAACGGCCGTCCCGGCGAAGGGCGTAAGCGCTACGGTCGCAGCGGAAAGGATACGATCGTGGTCGTGCCTCCGGGAACCCAGGTAATCGATGCGGAAACCGGAGAGGTGCTCTTGGATTTGACGGCCCCCGGGGAGAAGGTGAAGTTTCTCGAGGGAGGCAAAGGGGGCCTGGGCAACGTTCACTTCAAGAGCTCGACCAATCAGCGTCCCACCTACGCTCAACCGGGGTTACCGGGCCAGAGCCGCCACGTGCGGCTGGAGATGAAACTCATTGCCGATGTGGGCTTGGTGGGTTTTCCCAATGTGGGGAAATCGACCCTGATCTCGACCCTCTCCAACGCCCGGCCTGAGATCGCCAATTACGAATTTACGACCCTGACGCCCAAGCTCGGCGTGGTGCACCTGGGAGAGTTCGACTCCTTTCTCATGGCAGATATTCCCGGTATCATCGAAGGGGCCAGTGACGGGAGGGGCCTAGGGCTGGAGTTTCTCCGCCATATTGAGCGGACAAAATCGCTGCTCTTGATGGTGGATGCCACCAACTATCGAGAGATGGCTTATCAGTTGAAGACGCTCAAGGAGGAGCTGCGGCGCTATTCCCAAGAGCTGGCCCGTCGTCCCTACGCCGTTGCCCTGACAAAGATCGATGCGTTGAGCGATCATGAGATCGATACCCGCACGGAAGAGATTCTCCAAGCCCTCTCTCTGGAGCCCAACGAGATCCTGGAAAAGCGCTATGATGCCGACCGTAAACTCTTGAGCTACGGCAATCCCCGTCAAAGCTGGGAAGAGCTTCCCGAAGCTTCGCCGGTCTTTATCCTCCCCGTCTCGGCGGTGAGCGGACGCAATATAGAGCCGCTGCGTTTTGCTCTGGGCGCGATGGTCAATACCTCGCGCCGGAGTGAAAAGAAGCGTCAGGAGGAGGAGCAGGAGAGGACCCCGGGAGCAGGATCATGAAGCGGATCGTCCTCAAGGTCGGTTCCCATGTCCTGACGGAGGAGGGAAGGATCGCACTGGAGCGTCTGGAGGCTCTGGTGGACCTTATCGCCGAGCTCCAGAAGGCTGACATGGAGCTGATCCTGGTCAGTTCCGGCGCCGTGGCGGCGGGCCACACCCAACTCCCCCTGGATCGCAACGCTTCGGTGGCGGACCGGCAAGCCCTGGCGGCGATCGGGCAGCCCTATCTACTCAAGATCTATCAGACCCGCTTCGCCCACCACGGAATCCTCAGTGCCCAGATGTTACTTAGTGCCGACGATTTCGATTCACGCAAGCGTACCGCCCATGCCCGAAATGCTGTGGAGAAGCTCCTGGAACACAACGTTGTTCCCATTGTCAACGAAAACGACGTCGTGGCGACCGAGGAGCTGGTCTTTGGAGACAACGACCGTCTCTCGGCCCATGTAGCCCACTATTTCGGTGCCGATCTGCTGGTAATCCTCTCCGACATCGATGCCTACTACGACAAGGATCCCCACCGCCATTCCGAGGCGGTGATCCGCAAAGTGGTCCGATCTCTGAGCCCGGAGGAGCTGGAGGCCGAATGTGATCCCCACAACCCTTTTGCTACGGGAGGGATCGTCACCAAGCTTCAGGCGGCGGATTTTCTGATGCGCCGAGGCGGACGGATGTTCCTCGCCAGCGGCTTCGATCTCACCGATGCCCGAAACTTTCTCCTGGAGGGGACCCATCGGGGAGGGACCCTTTTCGAGCCCCTGCATGCCGGGGGGCATTCCGGCGAAGATTAAGGCCGCACCGGGTTGGATCCAGCATTCACCGTTCAAAGGAGAGAGATGAAACGTGTTGTCTTTATGGGGACGCCCCACTATGCGGAGATGATTCTCCGAGCGCTTCTGGAGGCTCCGGATTTTGAGGTACCGTTGGTACTGACCCAGCCGGACCGTCCCGTGGGGCGTAAGAAGATTTTGACTCCGCCGCCGGTAAAGGTATTGGCCCGGGAGCATGGGATCGAAGTCTTGCAGCCGGAACGCCTCCGGGAGGAAGGGGTTCGCGAGAGGATCGCCGACGCAAATCCCGATTTCATCGTCGTAGCGGCTTTTGGGCAACTGTTGCCCCGAGAGATTTTGGATCTGGCTCCCTGCATTAATCTCCACGCCTCTTTGCTGCCTCGTTATCGGGGAGCTTCACCGGTGCAGCAGGCGCTGCTGGCCGGCGACCGCTACACCGGCGTCACGGCGATGCTGATGGAGGAGGGGCTCGACAGCGGGCCGATGCTCGCCTGGAGTTATCTGGAGATCGGTTCCCAAAGAGCCCTGGGGGAGTTGATGGAAGATCTGACCTCGCTCGCGGCGGAGCTGACGCCCAAGGTTCTGCGCCGTTTTGAAGCGATCGAGCCGATTCCCCAGTTTGCCGCTTTGGCCAGTCATTGCGGCAAGATACGGCGTGGCGACGGGGAGGTGAGACTGGAGGATGCCCGGACGCTATTGCGGAAAGCGAGGGCTTTCCAGGGATGGCCGGGGATCTTTCTCCCCGACGGACTCAAACTTTTGGAGATCGAAGCGGCCGAGATGGATCAAGAGCACCGGCCGGGAGAGATATTGGCCCTGGAGGGGGAGAGTCTGCTTTTGGGATGCGGTCGGGGCAGCCTCTGGATCCATCGCCTCCAACCTCGGGGAAAGAAACCCATGAGTGCGAAAGCCTATTGCGTCGGGAGAGGATTGAAGCGTGGTGATTCGCTCCTTTGAGCGGCTGGGTTCGACTCAGCAGTGGCTGACCGATCGGATCCGCAAGGGAGAGATCACCGAAGAGACGGCGGTCATTGCCGAGCTCCAGACCGACGGCGTCGGGAGTCGCGAGAGCCGCTGGATCGGTCACCGGGGCAACTTTTTTGCTTCTATTGCACTTAAGGAGTCGCACCTCCCGGAGGATTTGCCTCCTTCGGCCGCTTCGATCTACTTCGCTTTTGTGATGAAAAAACTCCTCTCATCCCAATATCCGGAGCTTTGGGTCAAATGGCCCAACGACCTCTACCTGGGAGAAAAAAAGGTCGGGGGCGTGCTGACCGCACGATTGAAGGGTTTTTATGTGGTAGGAATCGGAATCAACCTGAAAAAAAGTGAAAAAAATTTTGCCGCCCTTGAAACGGAGCTTTCCGCAATGATATTACTTGATATGTATCTCGATCGGCTTCGGAGACCTCCCAAATGGAAGGAGCTCTTTAGAGAATACCGGTTAGAATTTGAAAAAACCCGGGCCTTTTCCGCCCATATCGGCCAGAAACGCATTTCCTTGGAAAATGCCCAGATTATGGACGACGGAACTATCGTCGTCGACGGAGAAAGGATGGTAAGCCTGCGATGAGCGAAGTGATCAGCATTGCCAACCAAAAAGGTGGTGTCGGCAAGACTACGACGGCGGTCAATCTCGCAGCCTCCTTGGCGGACGAGGGAAAGAAAGTATTGCTGATCGACGTCGATCCCCAGTCCAATGCTACGACCAACCTCGGTTACAGCCGTAACGACTACGAGTTCAATATCTATCACGTCCTGATCGGAAGCAAGCGTATCAATGAAATCCTTCTAAAAACCTCGATCAAAGGTCTGGATCTTGCCCCTTCCAATATCGGCCTTGTGGGAATCGAGAAGGAGTTTTACGGCAGCTGTAAGCGCAATCGCGAGCTGATTTTGCGTCGGGAGATCGAAGAGGTACGGACGAAATACGACTATATCATCATCGATTCACCGCCGGCCCTGGGTCCCATTACCATCAACGCTTTGAGTGCCTCTGATTCGGTCATCATTCCTATTCAGTGCGAATTTTTCGCCCTGGAGGGGTTGGCTCAGCTTCTCAACACCGTATCGCTTCTGCGCAAAACCATCAACCCGAAACTCCGCATCAAAGGCTTTTTGCCGACGATGTACTCGGGACAGAACAACCTCTCCAAACAGGTCTTGGCGGATCTGGAACACCATTTCAGGGATAAGCTCTTTACCCGGAAGAAAAAGAGTGAATTTATCGTCGTTCCCCGCAACGTCAAGGTAGCGGAGAGCCCCAGCTTCGGCAAGCCCGTAACCCACTACGCCTCCGGCTCTAAAGGTTCTAAGGCCTACAAAGCCCTGGCTGAAGCTATCCTGAGGAGTTGAGATGGCACTGGGTAAAGGGCTGGGAGCGATTCTGGAAGAAGTAGGACAGGCCTACGAAACTGAGTTGGCCCAGAAGGCGGAGAGCCGCGACAGTGATCTGGGCGAAGAGATACGGGAGCTTCCCGTGGCCTCGATCGACCCCAATCCCTATCAGCCCCGCAAGGATTTTGATCCTGAGCGTCTCGAGGAGTTGGCGGCTTCGATTCGGCGTCACGGACTGCTCCAGCCCGTCGTCGTCATTCCCCACGGGGACCGCTGGTTGCTGGTAGCGGGCGAGCGGCGTCTTCGGGCCCACAAGCTCATCGGTGCCGAGACGATCCGGGCGATCGTTGCCGATGTGGATCTGGATCGCCTGCGGATGCGAGAACTGGCCCTGGTGGAAAATATCCAGCGCCAGGATCTCAACCCCGTTGAGCTGGCCCAGGCTTACAAGGAGCTTTTGGAGGTTCACGGTATTACCCACGAAGAGCTGGCCGCCCTCGTCCACAAGAGCCGCTCCCAGATCACCAATACCCTACGTCTTCTCTCCCTGGGCGACTATGCCCGCGAGAATCTCATGAGAGGAAAGATCAGTCAGGGGCACGCCAAGATACTTCTGGGACTACCGGAAGAACGCCAGAAGGTGCTGGTCGATACGATTATCGGACGCCGCCTCAGCGTGCGGGAGGTG
>JALSTG010000107.1 GCA_026983875.1 Campylobacteraceae bacterium | reverse complement strand
CCCTACTTGGTCGGAGGACTGCTCTTTGGCGTCGGCATGGTCATGGCCGGTTACTGCCCCGGTACCGCCGTCGCTGGACTCGGAACGGGCAAGAGCGACGCCTTGGTCTTCATCATCGGCCTCTTCGGCGGAGCCTTTCTTTACTTTGTCCTCTATCCTTATGTCCAGGATTTCGTCTCCAGCAGCAATCTGGGCGTCTTTAAACTTCACGATCTCTTCGGGGGCAACGCCTACACCTCTTACATCCTTACCGTCGCCCTGGAGAGCGGGATCATCGGCTTTCTGATGCTTTTGCAAAAACTTACCAACAAAGGAGAAAAATAATATGGCAATGAAAACCAATATCGTCGCTCCCGCCGGGGGCATCCTGATCCTCATCGGCGGCCTTGCCCTGGCCTTCTACACCGGTACCAGCGGTGCCGCCCTCGTCGAGACGAAAGCCAAAGCGGTCGAGAAATATGTCGACCTGACGGAAAAGGCCCTAAATAAGGGCGATATGAAGATGGCGGAAAAATACGCCAAAGAGGCACTCGTCGTCGATCCCAAGAACAAAAAAGCAGTCGCCGAGTTCAAAAAGGTGGTCCTCGCCTCCTGCCCCAAGGCGGCTCCGGCAACGACTGCTACAGCTCCCGCCGAGGCTACCAAGGGAGCGCAAAGCGCCGCTCCCACCGCGGCACCGGCTGCCGCCAAACCTGCCGCCCCTGCCGCCGAAGCCGAAGAAGAGATGGGCTGTATCTGATCCGGCCTCTTCTCCAGTGGAGCGGCTTTTCTCTAGAGCTCTATGGAGAGGAGCAGCCGTTTCCTCGACAGGCAGCGGCTAAGAGCCCTCTCTCCTCCACTCATAGACGATCCATCCCAAAAGTGCAATTCCGATTCCCAGATTGACCCAACTCCCTCCCTCTGCAAAGATCATTTCAAGCAGCCGGTAGTTTAGGCGCAGGATTCCATCGGGTTCTTGGAGGTAGTGAGCATGGGCCCATGCAGCGATCTCACTACCGCGCCAGAAGGCGAGAATTTCCGGCAGGATAAACAATAAAAGCGTACCGACAATACCCCAAAGATTGGGCTTCGGTTTAAGGGATTGAAAGCTTTGACGGAGGATGGGGTTTGCAGCGGCGCGACGTGCGGCACGATGAAGGCGTCTTTTCATCTCACCGGCTTCGGTAGAACTCTCGAAGGCATCCCTTTTGTAAATCAGGCTTCATGATCCCGAAAGCATATGAGCAGATCCCTCCGGGCCTTACGGGCCAACTCCGGCAAAGCATCGGCCAGTAGGGTATCGTGATCTTCGACGATGAAGGCAAGGCATTCTGCCTCTTCGACTGCCGTCCTCGCGAGGATATCCTCTACCATCCCCGCTTCACCCACTTCAAAAGTCCCGGACAAGCCCTCCTTTTCGCAAAGCGCTTCAAAGGCCTTTTTTCGAGCCTCCATTACCTCCTCTTCGATCTGAACTTCGACATTGAGCGTATCGATCATCGGATCGAGACTCAGATCCGTCCCCATGGTCGGAACGATTTGATAATCCAGATAGGCGCTGTACTCCCGAGCCTCCAGGATCTTCCGAACCAGAGGCAGACAATCGGCGTCGCTGTAGGCCGGATCAAAAACCAACAGGACCTTGGCGCACTCATGGACGATTCCCCGCTCCAGAAACAGCAGAGGGGTGCGGCATCTTTCGATCAGATCCTCCCGCACTTCGCCCTCAAAATCGCTGATGACCAGCAGGGCTTTCTCCCGTCGTGCCTCCAGAAGCAGGTGATCGACGGGATCATCTTCGTAGGCCAGTACGGCCCACTCTTCTCCTCCCGCTTCCCGAACCAATGCCTTGAGATATTCGAGTGCTCCGGCGAGAGTGGGTTCCTCCTCCCCGAAAATCGGCAGGTCGAAAAGCCGCTCCTCTTTAATGTAGAGCAGCGTCACTCCGGCTCCTAGGGTTTGCGCTTTTTTACGGGTCACTTCGATCAGTTCTTTGGCCGCGTCCATTTGACTCAACAGGGCTACGATACGCTTCATTTTTTCACTCCTCGCTTGCTTAGGGGATCATCATTGGGGGTAGGAATTGCAGGATTCCACCGAAAATCATTCCCAAAGCCATAACGAAAATATAGAGAATGAAAATCGCGGGAATCGACGCCAGGGAGAGCTTGACCATGAACCAGACCAGATCCCAGAAAGGGATATCGAGACCGGCGATCGTGACGCGTGTTTTCTCTTCAGACCTCATATTAGGCTCCATAATTCACTCCTTCCGTAGTTGCGGTAGCCTTCATTCCCCTCTCCGCCATAATCCAGTGAAAAGCGATCAACTGGGCGAAGAAAGGGGTGAAGATATTGATAATGGGAACAAAGTTGAGCATCGAGGCAAAAAAAGCGATACTCCAGATGGTAAAGCTATGGTGCTTGAGCCGCCTGTAGGTCGCCTCATCACAATAAAGCGCACAGGTACCCCGGAAGTTGGCATCGCGATAGAGCCAGGCCCAGAGGAAGAGTTGGATCAGGACGTTGACGATCGGCAGCAGCAAAAGGGGGAAGAAGAGTACCGTCAGGATCAAGAACATCCCCGCATCCCGCAGCGCGATGTAGCTGTGGGCCGTTTTGAGTCGCGTTGCATTGATTTGAGCATCGGGATATTCGATTTCACGCACCGTTTCAAGGAAATCCTTG
>JALSTG010000106.1 GCA_026983875.1 Campylobacteraceae bacterium | reverse complement strand
GGTCTCAACGCAGCGGAAAACAAAACAATGGAGCAAAGCTCCGCCGCACAAAAGAGTCAAAACGTCTCCACGATGGCGGTTCGCCATGCCAAAGCGGCGGCAAAAGCAAAACGTGACGACGTCAAAGTGGTCAAAGAGGCCGTCGATGCCGTAGCCTTGACCCAGGAGGTCTTGGTCGCCCTGGATAAAAAACAGAAAGACGAAGCGATCAAAAAGCTCGAAAAAGCGATCGGCAAACTCGAAGTGGTCATGAGCCACCCCAAAGCTCCCGCGCTGATTCCTCTCAGTGCATCGGTCGTTGCCCATGAGTTCCCCGGTACCGCCTACGATGTGGAAAACGCAGTCATCACTTCTATCGCCCTGCTTCAGAACAAAAGGGTCCAGGATGCGAGGCTGATCGTTCAAACCCTCCAGGATGAGATCGACTTCGTGACGCTCAACATGCCTCTGGTCTCCTATCCGCAAGCCCTGAAGTTGGCGGCGAAGCTCCTACACGAGGACAAAGTGGACGAGGCCAAACGGGTCATCGCCACGGCCCTCAATACCTTTGTGGAGGTCGATGTCGTCACTCCCATCGGTATCCTCCAGGCCCAGGAGCTCGTCTCGGCTGCGGCGAAAGTAGCCAAAAAGGACAAGAAACTTGCCCTCGCCCATCTCGCCGCGGCCAAAGCAGCCCTGAAAAAAGCGGAGGCTCTGGGGTACACCAGTACTTCGGATACGACTTACAAAATGCTCAATGATGCCATCAGCGCCATCGAAAAAGAGGTCCGAGGCAAAAACAAAGCCGAAAAGCTCTTCGAAGATCTTATCGCCAAACTCAAAGAGTTCAAAGAAAAAGCGGTAAAATCGATTACCAAATGATGCGGTGCCCTTCACGGGTCCAATAAATAAAAGAAAAAAGGAATCAATATGGCAATCATCGGATTTACCAAGCTCGAAACACTATTCAGAAAGGCAGCCTCCCTCGATATCGACAAAGGTCATGCCAAAGAGATCACCGACATCATCGAAAAGAAACTGGTCGACCTTCTCATCGCGGGAGAGCGCAACGCCAACCTCAACGGCCGCGATATCATCTGGGAAGGTGACCTGCCGATCACCAAAGGGCTGCAGGAGACCATCATCGCCTTTAAAAAGCTCGAAGAGGAGATTGACGTGCAGGATGTCCTGAATTATCTGACGACGATCCCTCCTTTGAAGTATCCTCTTCATGCAGAGCTTGAAGCGAAGCTGCCGGAGATCACCGGAGCGATTCTGGTCGTCATGGCTCGCATTATGAAAGAGATTGACGAAGAAAAACGCCGGGTCAACCATGAACTCATCGAGCGGAGTGCCCGGATTATGGATCTGACTCTCTGATCCTCTTCTGCCGCTCCATACTCGCCCCTGACGCAGTTGTGCGTTTGGGAAGCGGTTTATTAAACCTAAGCTAAACGTAGTTACCGTTACAATTAACTCAAGAACATTTCATTCAAAGGATGCACTATGTTAGACTTCAAAGTTTTCAGCAATCAACCCGATCTGCTGGAGAAATTCAGCAAATATGCCAAAATCTACGGCGTGATCTTTCTGATCCTCGGCCTGGTGGGCATCTTCTTCCCTGGGCTGATGTCGATTACCACCGCCATCTTCTTCGGATGGCTGCTGCTCTTTAGCGGCTTCCTGGTCGGGGTTCAGACCTGGCAGATCAACCGCAAAGACTGGATCGGCTGGCTGAAGTTTCTCCTCTTTACCGTGACCGGTGCGATGATCATCATCAATCCCCTGCCCGGCGTCATCGCCCTGGGCATTATCTTCGCGGCCTACTTCTTCGTCGATGCCTTTGCCAATGTGGCCCTGGCTTTCCGACTCAGACCCGAGCCCTACTGGTGGATCGCTCTGCTCAACGGCGTGCTCTCTCTGGCCTTGGGAATCTTTTTCTTCATGGCGATCGGCAATCCCTTGCAGACCCTCTGGCTTGTAGGTATCCTCGTCGGGATCAGTCTCTTCTTTGACGGCATCATGCTCCTTAGCCTCTCCAGTGCCGCCAAGCAGAAAAAAGAGAATCAGTAACCCAAACACTCTGCCAGATTTTTGGCGGCGACCGTCGCCCGATCCCGGAGAAAAATAGCCGTAAGCTCCTCCGTGTAGCGGGAGGGCTCTACATTGATCTCTATCACCTTGGCTCCTCTCGCTTCGAAGGGGATCATCGAAGCCGGCATCACCTCGCCGGTCGTTCCGATAATCAACAGCAGATCCGCCGTCCGGCAAAGCTCCAGGCTTTGTTGATAAGCCTCAGGAGGGATCGCTTCACCGAAGAAGATGAAATCGGGCTTGAGCAGCCCGCCGCAGTCCGGGCAATACGGCGGGAGCCTCTCGAGGAGCGCTTCATCGAATGCCAGTTTTCTACGGCACCCGGTGCACTCCAGCCTTTGGGCCGTCCCGTGAAACTCCACCACGTTCCGGCTGCCGGCTTCTTGATGAAGATTGTCGATATTCTGGGTGACGACCCCCGATAGCTTGCCCTCCCGCTCCAGGACCGCCAGAAAACGATGGGCCGTATTGGGCCGTGCTTTGGTCCCCATATAGTCGTAGAAGATCTCCTTGATCGCCTGCCAGGACTCCCGGGGATGCTCGTGAAAATAGCGTAGGTCGAGAATCTGGGGGTCGTAGCGGCTCCATAGCCCTTCGGGACCTCTGAAGGTAGGGATCCCACTCTCGACGGAGATCCCCGCTCCAGTAAAGGCCACCGCCCGTTTTGCCTCCGAGATCCACTGAGCCGCTTTTTCGTAATCGTTGAATGGTTTGTCCATCATACCGACCTTTTCTAAATCATCTCAAAAGCTATTGTCGCTAAAAATCACTGAGTTTATGACCTATCCATCGAGAGCCTATCCTCTACGAAGGCAAAGTAAACACGATATAATATTTATTATGAGTTTCACGAAAAAAGCCTTGATGATTTTTATAGCCGTAGGTATGAGCCATCATGCCTACGGAAGTTGTAACGATCTGGTAAGGGCCTATCCCGACTATCTCCGAAGTTGTAGTGGCAGTACGCTGATCTGGAAAGACGGCACGCAAATGCGTTACGACGACGGCCGGCGAAAGTCCTTTGATCAGTTGCTCAATCAGCCCGATCTGGAAGATATGTTTCATTATCGATACTACCGTGGAAAAACGGGACTCCAAAAAGCTCTCGCAAAAAACTACGATCCCGGACGGATCCGCTACGAGCCTTTTTTTCGGAAAATGTACGGCAACTCAGCCGATCAGATTCGCCGCCGTTTGACGACCATCGACTGGTTCGGGCGCAAGATCCGTGTCACCTCCGTCAACGATGTCGCTGCCCGGCTCCAAGCTGTGGAACGGGAGCTTAAACGCTATCCAAAGCTCCGCAAATACCTTGTCCCTATAGGCGGGACCTTCAAATGGCGCACTATCGCCGGGACTCATCGGCTCAGTGTCCACTCCTTCGGCGCCGCCATCGATATTAATACCCATTACTCGGCCTACTGGCGCTGGAGCAAAAGCGGAAAACGCCCCGCCAACAAAATCCCTTTGAAAATCGTCGAAGCCTTCGAGCGTCACGGATTCATCTGGGGAGGCAAATGGTACCACTACGATACGATGCATTTCGAATATAGACCGGAGATCCTGGGAATGACAGGAAGCGGACGCAATACGGCGACCCAACGATCCGGGAGAGATTCCGCATCAAGTGCCAAGCCCCTTCCAAACATCTCGGGGAGGGGGCCTTCCGTACCGGGAGGAGGCGATCTCTTTTAGTCCGATGAGTGCGATACCTGTCCTGGGAATGTTTCATTAAACTCAAAAAGCTACACTTGCAAAAAATCAGCACAAGGAATGTCTTGATGAACCCTGTCACCAAAGAGCTCGAAAGCCGCCGCAAAGAGATCGCCAAAGAGTTGGAACTGCTTTTCAAAGCCAATATGAAGATTACCGACTGGGATATCCCCGAGGCCGACGATCGCCTCGCAGCCAAAGAGCTACTACGCATTCTACGGGAAGAGATCGATCAGCTGGAAGCAGATGTCGAAGCGGGCAAATACGACAATTACTGAATCCTTCCCAGACTCCCAGAATCACTTTTCGGCTCCCCTCTGCCAAACTTTAACCCGCTTTCAGGGATAATGCGGTATGAAAATCCGTTCCGTCTTTACCAACAGCGGGGGAATACTGCTCTCGCGAATCTTCGGCTTCGTCAGGGATCTGATGATGGCCTCGATCCTGGGGGCCAACCTCTATAGCGACATCTTCTTCGTCGCCTTCAAGCTCCCCAATCTTTTTCGCCGGATCTTCGGGGAGGGGGCCTTCGCCCAGAGCTTTCTGCCCTCCTTTATTGCCAGCCGCTACAAAACGATTTTCGCCGCGCGGATCCTGCTGATTTTTCTAGGGATCATCACCTTGCTGGCGCTCTTCGTCGATCTCTTTGCCGCCCCCATCACCCGGATCATCGCTCCGGGATTCGATGCCCAGGCGGCGGCAACGGCGGCGCGATTCGTGGCCATCCAGTTCTGGTACCTGCCCCTGATCTTTCTCGTCACCTTTCTCGGGGCGCTGCTTCAGTGGAGAGAGCACTTCGCTACCACGGCCTTTGCCACGGTGCTTCTGAACATTGCCATCATCGGAGGACTGCTCATCAGCCGGGGCATGCCCAAAGAACAGATCCTTGTCGTACTGAGCTGGAGCGTCCTGGCCGGCGGGGCACTTCAGCTTCTGGCCCATCTGCTCATGGCCCGGCGCTTCCGACTCCTGCGGATGCTGGGGATCGGTTTCGCCTCTTTGGGGCGCCACGGCCGCAAAGTTGCCGAGGAGAGCCGTCGCTTCTTCGCCAACTTCTTCCCCGCCATCTGGGGCAACTCCACGGCCCAGGTCATGGCCTTTCTCGATACCTGGCTCGCCTCCTTTCTCGTCAGCGGATCCATCAGCTACCTCTACTACGCCAACCGTATCTTCCAGCTCCCCCTGGCCCTCTTTGCCATCGCCTTGAGCACCGCGCTCTTTCCCTCCGTAGCCAAACTCCTCCGCCACCACGACGAAGAAGGCGCCCTGCGGGAGATGAAGCGGGGATTTTGGATCCTACTGACGCTCCTCTCCCTCGCCACGCTGGGAGGAATCATCTTCAGCACCGAAATCATCTGGCTGCTTTTTGAACGCGGAGCCTTCGGGCGTGCCGATACCCTCCAGACCGCCGACGTCCTGCGGATGTATCTCATCGGCCTCCTCCCTTTCGGCCTGGGTAAACTTTTCAGTCTCTGGCTCTACTCCCGCCACGAGCAGATGCAGGCCGCCCGGATTGCCACATGGTCTCTGGGAGGCTATATGTTGGTAGCTCTAGCTCTCTTTCAGCCCCTGGGGGCGATGGGCCTGGCTCTGGCCAGCACCGCCTCGGGCTTCGTCAGTTTCGGACTGCTTCTGCGAAGCTTTGGACGGGAGAAGCTGCGGAGACTCTGGGACCCCCGACGGGCCCTCCTCCTCACGGGGCTCCTGCTGGGAGCCGCGGTCTTGATGGCAGGCATCCATCGACTGTTCCATGGATGGATCGAGATCTAGTCCCGAAACGTCTACCCCTCTTCCAAAGAACCCTGATTCATGCAAATTTATGTAGAAAGGATGGTGACGAGAAAAACCGACCTCTACTCGAAAATCTTTTTATGATCAATTTCAGTGTGCATAAATATATATTTAAATAATTTTCAGTGTTTTTTTAATTTTTAGTAATTATTTAAACTTATCTTTAGATATGCTCCGTTAATATGCTGTTATCATTACATAAATCAAGGAGTCAAAATGAAATCCAACAAACTACTGATTGGCACGCTTGCCCTCTCTTTCGCTGCATCGACTGCCCTTTTCGCTACCAACGGAGACACTATGATTGGTGTCGGCGCCAAGACCCGCGCCATGGGCGGTGCCGGCATCGCTTTCAGCCACGGTGCCGAATCCACCCTCGTCAACCCGGCCCTGATCACCCATGTCCAGGATACCGAGATCAGCTTCGGCGGCACGATTTTCATGCCTACGGTCAAGACCGACATCGGCCCTACCGGAACTTACACGAAAAGTGACGCTGATATCAGCATGATTCCTGCCGTCGCTCTCGCCAGCCAGGTCCGGGAGAACCTCTTCATCGGTGCCGGGATGTGGGGAACCGCCGGAATGGGTACGGACTTCCGGGGTAACCCCGGACTCTTCGATATGGAAACCACCTTGCAGATGATGCAGTTCGCCCTGCCAGTCGCCTACAAGATGGGAGGCCTAAGCCTGGGTATCGCCCCCATTGTCCAGTATGGTTCACTGGATATTCATTATGTTCTTCCTCCTGCATTTGGCGGTCCTGCAAATATCGGGGACGGCCAGCATCAGGACTTCGGATTCGGGGTCAATCTCGGTGCCACCTACGACTTCGGCAACGGCATCACCCTTGGAGCTATGTACAAAAGCAAGATCAAAATGGACTACGGTAATGCATTGGTTAGTGCCACGGCTCCTTTTAAAGTTTTACCTGGTTTCCCACAAAACATTGGGTCTCATCTCGATCAGCCGGCCGAGTTTGGTATTGGTTTGGGCTGGAGAAGCGGTCCCCACGGTATAGCCATCGACTGGCGACGGATTCAGTGGAGTAGTGCATCCGGATACAAACAGTTCGGATGGGACGATCAAAATATTTTCGCTGTCGGTTATCAATATGATGCCGGAAACTGGGCCCTTCGGGTCGGTTATAACCATGGAAGTAACCCAGTAAAAATCAACAACGCCTCTCCTGCACAGCCCGGTCTTGCCGCACTTGATATGTTTAACCTGCTGGGCTTCCCTGCGACGGTAGAGAGCCACATTACTGCCGGCGGTAGCTATGTTTTCAATAAAAACTTCTCCGCCGACTTCACCCTCTCCTACGCTTTGGAGAAAAAAAGCAGTGCAGATCTCTCTGCATTAGGAATGGGAGAGATCAAGAACAAACACCATCAGCTCGGCCTGAGCGTCCAGCTCAACTACAAGTTCTAACACTCCCCTCCCGCCCCCGGCGGGACCCCCTTCTCTCCTTTTTACCCGCCACCCTAACTCGTTGCTAGTTACCCGTTATTCGTTCCCGACTCATTACTAAATACTCCCTCTCACTAACCTGTTTCGATTCTTTACATTGATAATATTTTTTTATGAAATAAAATAATACTGTTGACATATATCATATTTATATATAATATTTTAATACATCAATACATTTGAAGGATTCAGTCATGAAAATACTCACTACCCTCTTCGCTCTCATCGGAGTCATCGTCACCGCCGGCATCGTCTACATCTGGAGCGCCTTCGACCTGGGGACTCGTATCCAACAGATCAAACAGCTCGACCCTAAGGCCAAGGACGTCTATATCCATATGATGACGACGCTTCTGGAGACCGGAGATATCGGCAAAGCCACCGTCCGAAAGGTCAAGGTAGACAAAGGGATCGAACCCGACGAGATCGTCGATGCCCTCAACAGCGTCGCCACGGAGATGGGGATCAAGCCCGTCGGCGACCTCCCCCTCTCCAAAGAGGTCGCCCTGCGCACCGGCAAACCCCAGCCCTATACCCGGGTGCTGAGCTACTGCAACCCCGCCATCGCCATCAAGATGGTCAAATGGTCTATGGCCTACGGCGCCTACCTCCCCTGCCGCATCACCATCGTGCAGGACAAGGAGGGAAACTACTGGCTCTACACCCTAGATCTGGATATGATGATCCACGGCGGCAAACCCCTTCCCCCCGATATGCTCGCCTACGGAAACCAGGTCAAAAAGACCATCTACACCATGATGGACAAAGCCGCCCACGGGGACTTCTAAAGACCCGTGACGACCACGGAAGGGTCAAGCTCTCTTCAGCGCAATCTCCCTCTCATAACTCTTAACACCTAACACTCAACACGTATCTTTCAGCTACTCCAGCTCTCGCTCCCGATTGATCAGATAGCGGGCAATACCCTCGGCGATGCCACGGGCGAGGCGATCCTGATAGGCGGGATCGTAGAGGCGCCTTTTCTCCCAGGGATGGGTGATATACCCGGTCTCGACCAGAACGGCCGGCATCTCGGCGCCGACGAGGACCCAAAAGGGCGCAGGACGCACACCACCGTCGACGATGCCTCTGTAGCGTTCTCTCAGTCGTCGCAACATCCCGCTCTGGACGTCAAGAGCCAGCTTATTCGAGAGGATGATCTTGGAGCGTGTCAAGGTCTTGAGGAAGGTGTTCATACTCGATTGGTAGTATTTTTTAAAGGCGATGGAGTTTTCCTTAGCTGCAACGCGTCGTGCCCGGGCGCTACGGGCGGGAGAGAGAAAATAGGTCTCGATACCATGAACTTTGCTCGCCCGGCGGAGATTACCCACGGCGTTGGCATGGACGGAGACGAAGATATCCCCGTGTTTGATATTGGCATAGCGAGTACGACGGTGGAGCTTGATGAAACGGTCGTTGCTGCGGGTCATGACGACCCGGAAGCCCATCTTCCGCAGGTGTTTACGGAGCTTGAGGGCGATAGCCAGGACGGCCCGCTTCTCCCAATAGCGATGCGTGGGATCCTGAGCTCCGCTGTCATGGCCGCCGTGACCCGGGTCGACGATGACCGTATAGCGCCGGTGGGGCCGGGGAGGCGCATCCTTCATCAGACGGCTTTTGGCTACCGCCTTCCGGCCGGCTCTTTTGCGCTTCTTAGCCCGGCTGGTTTTGGAGTCGGCTCTTCGGACCGGAGTCTTGGAGGCGGAACCCTGCCCCCTTTTTGACTGCCCGATCTTGGCGAAGAGACCCCGGACCGAACCGATACCTTTGCTCGAGCCTTTGGGTAGGGCGATCAGATAGCTGTCGCTCTTGAGAGGATAGTGTGCCAAGGCATAAGGGACGCTGCTCTCGATCACCACCCGCACGACGTTCGAACGGTACTGGCCGGCACGAATCGAACGCAGCGGCGGATTGTAGCGGAGGGTTTTCGTCGGATTTTTGGTACCGAGACGGCAGTTTTTGATGTCGAAGACATAGCGGAAGCTCTTGGAACCCTTCAGCACAAAGGATCGGATATTTTTCCGCTCGATGGGATGGTCAAACTGGAGGACCAAACGGTCGGCCCCCATCTCCATCTTTTGGAGATGGTTGGCGGCAGTGAGCCAGAGCGGCGCACAAAACACGATGAGAAAATACAACCCTTTTCGAAGCACGCTGCGTCGAAACCTACTCGCCATTGACCAGTTTGTCCATCAGCTCTTTGACGGTGATGATTTCTCGGAGCCGGTAGCCGTTGGCTCCCGTGAAGAAGAGTCCGGTTTCACGCTTGCCCTCGTAGGCGTCGCCGAGACGGTCGGCGATGCAGTAGCCTACGGCCTTGGCCTCTTCACCCCGATGGCAAGGGGCAACACAGTTGGAGATACAGGCGATCTTGGGAGCGGTCCCCTCTTCGATACGCCGGTGCAACTCGGTCTTCACCCCCCGGGCGGGGTAGCCGACGGGAGATTTGAAGAGCTTGATATCCTCCTCTTTGGCTTCGATAATGGTCTGTTTGAAAGTTTCGCTGGCGTCGCACTCCTGAGTCCCGATAAAGCGTGTCCCCATCTGAACGCCGTCGGCACCCAATTCCATCATCCGCAAGATATCGTCGTGATCCCAGACGCCGCCCGCGGCGATAACCGGCATCTCGCCCCAGTTTTTCGCCTCTTCGACTACGGGTGGGAGGATTGCTTCAAGTTGATTCTCGGGCTTGAAGCAGTCATCATACTTGAAGCCCTGGTGGCCCCCGCTGAGGGGTCCTTCCACAATGACCGCATCCGGCAGACGTCCGTGGGCCTTCTCCCAGCGCCGGCAGAGGATCTTCAGCGCCTTGGCCGTGGAGACGATGGGGACCAGCGCCACGTCGGGATAGCCTTTGGCCGCTTCGGGCATACTCAGTGGCAGACCGGCACCGGTAATGATGATATCGGCTCCCGCTTCGCAGGCATCCCTGACCACCCGATCGTAATCGTTGATGGCATAGAGGACGTTACAGGCCAGCGGCTTGTCACCGCAGAGCTTGCGGGCATTTTCGAAGATCTTGAAGAGCGCCCGACGGGAGTAGAAATTTTCCACCTCGTAGGGACGGCCGTCCGCCATGAGGGTTTCGGCATAGGCCCGGTTCTCATACAAGCCGGTACCGACGGAGCTGATAACCCCCAGTCCCCCCTCCCGGCTGACACTCCCTGCGAGCCGGTCCCAGCTGATTCCCAGGCCCATCCCTCCCTGAATAATGGGCTTTTCGATGATATGTTTACCGATTTTCAGTGCCTTAAATGCCATGATACTACTCCACTTTCGCCCGCGCGAATTTTCGTTTGCCCACTTGGAGAATATACTCTCCGGGCTCCAATTTGATCTGATCGTCGCTCACCTTTTCCCGGTCGATACGCACGGCCCCTTGTTTGATATCCCGACGTGCCTGGGAGTTGGAGGGCTCCAGCCCTGCATCGACGAGGGCCTTACAGATCCAAGTCCCCGCTTCGATCACGACCTCGGGGATATCCTCGGGGATCTCCTTTTGTTTGAAAAGGGAGTCGAAGGCCTCTTTGGCCTCCCGGGCCGCCGTCTCGTCGTGAAAACGTGCGGTAATCTCTAGAGCCAGCATCTCCTTGGCCCTTTTCGGGTGGAGTTCGCCGGCGGCGACTTGGCGTTTCATCTCGGCGATCTCATCGAGGGATCGGGTGCTCAGAAGCTCGTAGTAACGCCACATCAGTTCGTCGGAGATCGAAAGGACCTTGGCGTAGATCTCCTTGGCCGGTTCGCTGATACCGATGTAGTTGCCCAGACTCTTGGACATCTTCTGCACCCCGTCGAGCCCTTCGAGGATCGGCATCATCAACACCGCCTGTTCCTTGCCTACATTGTAGGCCCGCTGGAGATGGCGACCCATGAGGAGGTTGAACTTCTGATCGGTCCCTCCCAGCTCGATATCGCACTCCATCGCCACGCTGTCGTACCCCTGCAGCAGCGGATAGAGAAACTCGCTGATGGCAATGGATTGGCCTGATTTGTAGCGCTTTTCAAAGTCGTCTCGCTCCAGCATCCGTGCGACGTTGAACTGAGTCGTCAGCTGGATCAGCCCCGCCGAGCCCAGGGCGTCGAGCCAAGTAGAGTTGAATAGCAGTTCCGTCTTCTCAGGATCGAGGATTTTGAAGGCCTGCTCCTGATAGGTTTTGGCATTTTCCAGAACAGTTTCCCTATCGAGGACCTTACGGGTCTCGCTCTTGCCCGTGGGATCGCCGATCATGGCGGTAAAGTCACCGATGAGCAGCTGCACCGTGGCTCCGTGCTGCTGAAAAGCTGCCAGCTTTTGGAGGATAACCGTATGTCCCAGGTGTAGATCCGGAGCCGTGGGGTCGAGACCCAGCTTGACCTTGTAGCGCTCTCCCTTCTCATAGTAATTACGCAACAGGGTTTCGATCCGCTCCCGGTCGATGATCTCGGCGCATCCCCGTTCGATCTCTCTGAGTGCCTTGGCGATGGGCATCCTCTCTCCTCGTTTTTATTTGTGGTTGTAGGCATCGTCCAGGGGCGTGATCTCCACCAGTTTGAACTGACGGGAAATCTCCTGGGCGATCTTTTTTTTGTCCGCCTGCTCCGACTCCACCTCGATCTGGCAATATTCGGCGGCATCGCTGCGGTAGATCCCAAGCTCGATGCTCGTGACATTCAGGCCTATCTGGGAGAGGCGCGACAGAAGGCGGGCAAGAACGCCCTTTTGGTTCTGAAGCGCCACGATGAGCCGATAGCGGGCCAGTTTGGCACTGAACCACTGGACAAAAAGCATCGGCTCACCGGCCCGGATCTTCTCGTAGGCGTTGCGGCAGAGCTTGTGGTGAATAATAGCCCGGTTTTCCTTATAGAAGGCCACGATATCGTCTCCTGCCTTGGGGTGGCAGCAGAAATCGAACTCCACCTTCTCCAGTGTTTTGTTAGTAAAGAAGTTGAGATGATCGATCTTTTTAAAGCCCGGCTTCTTGTACCCCTTTTTGAAGACTTCCCAAAGGCGGACCTCCCGGATCCTCGCCCGTTTGGCGATGCGGTGAATCTTCTCCCGCAGGACGTCGATGTGTTCGGGAACCCTCTGGATCCCTCCGGCTCCTTCATCCTCTTGGAGAATTTGGCGAATCTCCTCGGGGCGCTTGTCGAAGATCGTCGCGAGAATGTTGTATCCCGCCAGTTCGTTGACCTCCCGGGTTCGGGCGCGACAGATAGAACGAATCCCCTCCTTGGCTTTGGAGGTCTTGACCGTATCGATCCAGGAGCAATGAAGGATCGGCTCTTCCTGGGTAACGATTCGGACGATGTCGCCGTTTTTAA
>JALSTG010000105.1 GCA_026983875.1 Campylobacteraceae bacterium | reverse complement strand
TCGTCAGCGGGGTTTATTGGCGCTCCTCCTGGAAATATCGCAGCCGGGCCTTTCGCTACGTACTGCTCGACGGGGGGCATTTGCTGGGGGCGATGGAGGCTTCGATGTGGTGCGAGGGGGCGTCGAAGTACCGAGTCCATTACCGCATCGACCGGGAGGGACTCAACCGCTTCTTCGGATTCGGCCGGGAAGAGTGGATGCTCTCGACTTTTGAAGCGGCGACGAAGGAGGGACCCGCCGTCTCTACACCCACGCCGGGTCTGAGCCAGGTCGATCCCACCGGCACCTTCGAAGCCGACGAAGCGATCGAGAAAGCCTACCGGGAGAGTTCACGGCTCTCGGAGTGCCGGGCGCAGGAGCACTTACCGGCTTTTGGGTTCGAGCGCAGCGCGCTGCTTCGGGCCATTCCCGCGCGGCGCTCGATCCGTGCCTTCACTCCCGGAAGCATTACGGCAGACGAGTTCGAACGGATCTTGGAGTGGGCCCGGGCTCCGATGCCTTCCGACTGCGATGAGACGGTGCGGCTGTACTGTGTGATCAACCGGGTGGAGGGAATGTCCCGAGGGCTCTGGTGTGAGGGCAAGATGCTGCGCGAAGGAGATTTCGCAGAGCGGGCGGGCTACCTCTGCCTGGAGCAGGCCCTGGGGAGCCAAAGCGCGGTGACGATCTTCATGATCTCCGGCGGCAAAAACTACCAGGCCCTCTATAAAAAGGCGGGGATCATCGGCCAGCGGCTCTATCTCGCCGCCGACATGCTGGGCATCGGCGCCAGCGGGATCGGGGCCTATTACGACGATGAGGTGCGGGAGTTTTTGGGCACCGGGGAGAAGATCCTCTACGCCTTCGCCCTAGGGCGCTAAAAGGGGCTTAAAAGCCTGCGTTGGGATCGAAGCCGAAGCCTCCGCCGAAATCGCCTCCCCCAAAGCTCTGGGCGGCGAAGGTGGGGTCGCTGTATCCGGCTCGCAGGCTGGCGCTTCTAAGCTGCATGATGTCGCCCTTGGGGTCGAGGCCTTGGGGGCAGACGGCGGTGCATTCGCCGCAGAGGGTGCAGTCCCAGATGCCCTTTTCCTGAATCTTTTGCAAAATCGAACCTTTGGAATCCTCGCCGAGTCGGGGATCTTCGGCGTAGCGAAGGGCCCGGCTCAGAGCGAAGGGACCGGCGAAGCCCTCCTCGACGGCAAAGACCGGGCAGACGGAGTAGCAGCTGTCGCAGAGGATACAGTCGCTCTGGATGCGAAAGCGTGCCTCCTCCTCGGGGGTGACGAGCGACGCGGCTTCCAAAGTTTCGCCTCGGGGTAAGATGCGCTCTAGGGTGGCCTGGGCTTGGCTCTTGTCCACCCGCAGATCCCGAAGCACCGGGTGGTAGGCCAAGGCTTCGATACGGTCGCCGTCGGCGACACGGTAGGAGCAGGCGAGGGTTTCGCGCCCGTTGACCCGCACGGCGCAGGCGCCGCAGACCCCGCTACGGCACTCGGCATCGAAGGTCAGCGTCGCATCGAGCTTGGCTTTGATCTCATACAGTGCGCTTAGAAGCGTCGTGACTTTCAAAGAGGCGATGTCGAAGGTCTCGTCGTAATTTTGGTCGTTTTGATGGCGGCGAATGGTGAGTTTCATCGGAGAGTTCCTGAGTTGATGGGATTGCATCGAAGCAGTAGTACTAAAAGCCGGGCCAAACCTTCAGGGATTCCATGGCTCTGTCGTTGAGTTTGTTCATTTCTTTTTTCTTTGTAGCACAACAAAGAAAAAGAGAAACGAACCAAAGAAAAAAGAAAATGTGAAGAGCTGACGCCATAAAAAGAATCCCATTCTCGATCTTGTTTCGACGCTGTTTTTCGTTCTTCCATGAATTTATCTCCTCATACCGTAAGTTTCAGGGCAAAAACCGACACTCTTCACTCTTCGTTCTTCACTCTTCACTTTTTTGTGCTCCGTTTTCCAAAGAATAAAGTGTTGGTTTCGCGAACTCCGAATCCTCATGAGGGAAATCACTTCGCCAGTGGGCTCCCCGGCTCTCTCGGCGGTGCAGAGCGCTTTCGCACAGAGCCCGGGCGAGTAGGAGGGAATTTTCATACTCCAGCAGCTCTATGAGGGCCTGGTTGTGCCAGCGGGAGGGGTCCTGGGGGGCGACCTGATCGAGGCGGCTTTGGAGTTCGCCCAGATAGCTCAGGGTATCTTCCATTAGCTCCCGATCCCGAACGATGCCCAGGTCGTGGTAGAGGCGTTTGCCCAGGATTTTGCGCTTGGAGTGGGGGCTGAGTTTGCCTTTGCGCTGCAGGAGTGCGTCGATACGGCGCTTCGCCGATTCGAGTTCTTCGGTATGTTCTACGGGCTCGACGGGGGAGTTCAGGGCGTTTTTTGCGGCGATCCGGCCAAAGGCGACGATCTCCAGGAGGGAGTTGCCCCCCAGGCGATTGGCTCCGTGGATGCCCGCTTCGGCGCACTCCCCGGCGGCCCAGAGACCTCGTAGGCCCAGGGCGCTCAGATCGCGATCCACGGCGATGCCTCCCATACTGTAATGGGCCGCGGGAGCAATCGGCAGGGGCTCCTTGAGAGGGTCGATGCCGGCATGAAGTCTGGCCAGGTGCAGCTCCTGGGGCATGAGTTCGTTGAGTCTCTTCTCTCCCAGATGGCGCAGATCCAGATAGACCCGCTCTCCTTGGCGGATTTTGGAGAAAATCGCCCGGACTACCTCGTCGCGGGG
>JALSTG010000104.1 GCA_026983875.1 Campylobacteraceae bacterium | reverse complement strand
CCGTCGTTTTTCCGAATTGTCACGGCGGCACTGGGGACGCCACCGGTGGAGTCCATGAGCTGCAGTGCAACGAGCTCCCAGGTCTTCTCTACGTTGACCATCTGACTGGTGACCAGGGCTCGAAGATCGTCGTCGTAGATCTCCTTCTTCTTGTCGGCGAGCTCCTTGAAGCGGGCGAAGGCTTCATTGAGCTCCTCTTCATTCAGAGTAAAGCCCAATTTTTCCAGCTTGTCCTTGAAGGCGGCTCGTCCGGAGTGCTTGCCCAGCACCAGCGTATCGTGTATGTCGAGTCCGATCTCTTCGGGGGAGAAGATCTCGTAGGTCTGTTTGTGCTTGAGCACACCGTCCTGGTGGATGCCGCTTTCGTGGGCGAAGGCATTTTTACCGACGATCGCTTTGTTGGGTTGGGGCTCGATGCCGGTAATGGAGGCGATGAGGCGGCTGGTGGGATAGATCTCCCGGGTGTTGATACCGGTCTCTACATTGCTGAAGACGTCGCTGCGGACCTTGAGGGCCATGACGATCTCTTCCAAAGCGGCGTTGCCGGCCCGTTCTCCCAGACCGTTGACGGTGCACTCCACCTGCCGGGCTCCGTTTTGGATCGCCGCGAGGGAGTTGGCGACGGCGAGACCCAGGTCGTTGTGGTTGTGGACGGAGATGATCGCCCGGCTGCCGATATGGCGATGAAGCTCGGCAATGCGCTCGGCGACCTCGTGGGGAAGAAGGATACCGACGGTATCGGGGATGTTGATGGTGCCCGCTCCCGCTTCGATCACCGCATCGATGATCTCTTTCATAAAAGACATTTCGCTGCGGCCCGCATCTTCGAGACTGAACTCTACATCTTCGACGAAGCTGCGGGCGTATTCGACGGCTTCGACGGCCCGGCGGATCACCTCGTCGGGTTTCATGCGGAGTTTGTACTCCATATGGATCGGGCTGGTGGCGATAAAGGTGTGGATCCGCTTTTTCGGTGCCGGAGCGATCGCCTCGCCGGCGGCTTTGATATCCTTCTCCAGAGCACGGGCCAAAGAACAGACGGTAGAGCGTTGGATGCGTTGGGCAATGCGGTGGATGGCATCGAAATCTCCCGGACTGGCTGCGGCGAAGCCTGCCTCGATTACGTCGACGCCGAGCTTCTCCAACTGGCTGGCGATCTGGATCTTCTCTTCGGTGTTCATGCTCGCACCGGGGCTCTGCTCCCCGTCCCGGAGGGTCGTGTCAAATATGATAATGCGTTCTTTACTCATCTTTTAACCTTTGTCGTTGGGAAAACGGTTGAGCCGATTTTATCCTAAAGGGGCTAAATCGGCAGCTTGAAAAACTGAATAGGGAATGAAAGAGATCAGGAAAGACGCAGGAGGATGGAGCTCTGCTTGTCGAAGCGGCGACTCGGGTCGTTGATCGTGAAGTTCATGCCATCCTCCTTTCGTGAAGTGCTTTTAGATTGGACGGATTATAGCGACAAAAAGAGAAGAGTGTCAAGTAGTTGATAATTTTTTTCCTTTATAGACCCCTTCGCGGTGGAACGTCGGGCCCATGAGAGGCTAATAGATATGCACGGCAAGCCAGAGCGTTCCCCGCTCCGCGGAGAGGATACGATGGGGGGTATGGGCCGGGAGGAAGAGGTTCTCTCCCCGTCGTAACGTGATCTCTTTCCCGCCGACCTCGAGGCGGGCCGAACCCTCCAGAAGCACGACCCACTCGTCCTCCTCCTGGTCGTAGAGATCGTGATGCACATCTTCGGAGCTGAGAATGCGGACAATTTTGATATTTTTATGCTCCAAAAGCGTATCGAAGCGTTCACCGTGTTTCGGAGCTTGAGCGTCGTAGAGATTCATGCGGGCTAAAAGCTTAGGTTCATGGCGTCGATCTCCTCCCATCGCAGGGTTTTCTTGCCCGCGTTTTGGTGCCGTAGAATGTGTGCGACGTAGCGGGCGAAGAGGTCGGTTTCGACATTGACCCGGGTGCCGGGACGATAGTTGGCCAAAAGTGTCTCTTTCACCGTGTGAGGAATGATGGTCAGGCGAAAAGCGTCGTCGAAGACTTCGTTGATCGTCAGGCTCACGCCGTCGATGGTGACGGAGCCTTTGGGGACGAGATAGGGTATCTGGGAGGGATCGACGGCAATGAGATACTCCCAGGCGTTTTCGCCCCGGGTGATGGAGCGGACCGTCCCGACGGTATCGACATGCCCCTGAACGATATGGCCCTCGAAGCGATCCCCCATCCGCATGGCGGGTTCCAAGTGCACTTGTCCCCGCAGTTTCTCCGGAGGGACAATGCGCCGGGTCTCGTCGGCAGCTTCGACTTTGAAGCCCTCCGGAAGCAGCCCTACGACGGTCAGACAGACACCGTTGACGGCGATGGAGTCTCCGATTTCGGGTCGCAGTCTGGAACGAATCGTCAGGATGTGGTCGCGATCGGCAACGACCGTGCCGATCTCTCGAATCAGTCCGGTAAACACTCGAAAACCCTTTGGATATAATTGCGATCATTATAACAGATCGCAGTGCGGTATTTCTTGCCGATGGAGTAGAAGTACGCTCCAAGAATTATCAGTTGAGGTTCTATTTTGAAAGATAACAACAGAAGCGTTGTCAAGCAGCGCAGACTACAATTATTCATCCGTAACGGTTCATTGGAGAGTCTCCGATGAACCGTTACGACGTCATCGTCATCGGCGGCGGCCATGCAGGGATCGAAGCCTCTTTGGCGGCGGCCAGGATGGGGGCGAAGACCCTGATGATTACGATCTTGGCCGAGCAGATCGGTGCCAGCAGTTGCAACCCGGCCATCGGGGGCCTGGCCAAGGGACACCTGGTCAAGGAGATCGACGCTCTGGGGGGCGAAATGGGGCGCTGTACCGATGCTACGGGATTGCAGTGGCGTACCCTCAATGCCTCCAAAGGGCCGGCGGTCCGAGGAAGTCGGGCACAGATCGACATGGACCGTTACCGGATCTACATGCGGGATGTCTGCCTCCATACCCCCAATCTGGAGATCCGTCAGGAGATGGTGGAGGGGCTGATCCTCGAAGCGGGGCGCATTGCCGGCGTGGAGACCCACCTGGGCAACCGCTATCTCTCCTCGCGAGTTATTATCGCCGCGGGTACCTTCCTCAATGGATTGATTCATATCGGAGAACATCGCCAGAGCGCAGGGCGCCAGGGAGAGTTCGCCTCGGTGACTCTGGCTCAGCGCCTGCGTGAACTGGGGCTGGAGATCGGTCGGCTCAAGACCGGTACCTGCGCCCGCATCGCCGGAGACTCCATCGACTTCTCGGTCATGGAGAAACAGCCTGGAGACGAGCCCCCGGTTCCTTTTTCTTTCCGAACCGATAGGAAGAGTTTCACCCCTGAGCAGTTGCCCTGCTGGGTGACCTATACCAATGAGAAAACTCATGAGATCATCGAGGGCAACTTCCATCGCGCCCCCCTCTTTAGCGGACAGATCGAGGGGGTGGGCCCCCGCTACTGTCCCAGCATTGAAGACAAAATCGACCGATTTCGGGAGCGGCCCCGCCATCAGATCTTCGTGGAACCCCAGACGAAAGAGGCCAACGAGTTTTACCTCAACGGCTTGAGTACCTCCCTGCCGGTGGATGTCCAGGAGGCGATGATCCGCTCTATCGCCGGGTTGGAAGAGGCCCGGATCGTCCGCTACGGCTACGCCATCGAGTACGACTATATCCAGCCCACCGAGCTGAAGCATACCCTCGAGTGCAAGAAGATACCGGGCCTCTACTGGGCGGGGCAGGTCAACGGTACTACCGGCTACGAAGAGGCGGCGGCCCAGGGGCTGATGGCGGGGATCAATGCCGTCTTGGCCCTTCGGGAGGAGGAGCCTTTCATTTTGGGAAGGGACGAAGCCTATATCGGCGTGCTGATCGACGATCTGGTGACCAAGGGGACCAATGAGCCCTACCGGATGTTTACCTCCCGGGCGGAATATCGGCTGCTCCTGCGGGAAGACAACGCCCATTTGCGCCTGAGCCGCTACGGGGCGAAGCTGGGACTGTTGGAGCCCGAGTTTGCCCGGAAAGTAGAAGTTTTGCGGGAGCAGATCGACGAAGCACTGGAGTGGCTCAAGAGCCACTATGCGACGCCGACTCGGGAGTTTATCGCCCGACTCGAAGCCCTGGGAGAGGAGAAGATCAACGACAAAACCGCCTGGATCGATCTCCTGGCACGGCTCAAAGAACCCGACAGAGACAAGCTTCTGGAACTGCTGCCGGAGTTTGAGCGCTACGGGAATGAAGTCCTCGAACAGATTCTTATCGAGGCCAAATACTATCGCTATATCGAAAAGCAACGGAGTCAAGTCGCCAAAATGCACGAGATGCACCAAGTCTCCATCCCGGAGGGCTTTGACTATACGAAGGTCCAGGGGCTGAGCAACGAAATCGTCGAAAAGCTGCAAAAGGCGACGCCGCCGACACTCTTTGAGGCGTCACGAATCAGCGGGATCACGCCGGCGGCGGTGGAGATCCTCCATGTCTATATCAAAATGGCGGAAAAGGGAAAGAAATGATCTATCTTTATGCCTATACCAACCACAAAAAGGATCTCGATTCTCTCCGGCGCATGGGAGCGCTATGGAAGATGCTTGATGCCGAGGGGATCGAGGCGGAGCTTCTGGTCAACGACTATCGGGCCCAATTGGCGGGTCGGGAGCTGGGGCTGCCACTGGCGACGACCATCGAGACGGTTCGGGACATCGATGCCGTAGCGGGCTATGGAGATATAGTGGTGATTGATAGCTCCGAAGAACTTCCCCTAGCCCTGATGGAACGTTATGTAGAGTATTTTTCCCGTCTTTTCCGTATAGTACCCGGCGGTGGCGACTCTTTGGCAGGCGAAAGAGTCATCGACCCCTTCGATCGGGAGAGCCTCCTATTTGATCCCCGTTATGTCGAAGCCCGTAATCTGCCGAAAGAGGAGCGCCGCCTCCTCATCTACCGGGACAGCGATCCTCAGAAGGAGCTCCTGAGTCTTCGTGAATATTTTGAAGGAGAGGGGTTTGAACTCTACTGGGGAACCTACTTCTATGTCAAATACGAAGAAGCCTTGGCGGAAATCTTCCCGGTGATCCACGAGAGCGAAGAGTATCGTGAGCTGGTGATGCGCTCTTCTGTCGTCGTTACGGCGATGCCTCAGACGGCTCTGGAGGCTTGGGCGGCGGGGGCTCGGGTACTGCTCTTGACCCCGGAGTCCCGGGAGCCGGTCGGGCGTTTGGCGGAGGCCTTTGGGATTCCGACACTGGAGATGCAAAAGCAGGAGTGCTCAAGAGGTTGGTCCGATCGGGCTGCCAGATCCCCGGAGCCCCTCGCTGCGGCAGAGAGTTTTTATCGGAAGCTCTTCCGGGAGTGATGAAGGGTTCTTCATTTGTATCATTTTTTTCCAAATGTCCCTCTTTTCTTGCGTCTTCTTGAGTCGTATCAATCCCTTTTCAGATTAACCGTCCTATAATAAGCCGTTTAAATCTTCCAACAAAGGACGCACTATGAGCGACAGAAGAGACTTCTTTGGCAAAGCGCTCGGTGCTTTTGCCGGATTGGGAGCCTTGGGGGCTCTCTATGCGGCGAAGCGCACCTGGGATCCGCTGCCGAGTGTCAAGGCGGCCGGTTTTACAACCATCGATCTGAGCCAGGCGAAAGAGAATGTACTCTATACGGAGATGTGGAGAGGGAAGCCGATCTTCGTCATCAAAGTACCGAAAGATGCCGTCCCCTCCGATGCCCCCAACGGGCGAAAGGAGAACGCTTACGACGACAAGCGGCTCATTACGGTAGGCGGTGACAAATTTTTCATCGCCATCGGCCTTTGTACCCACCTGGGATGTATTCCCGCCTACTATTCCGATCAGCACAAGTTTATCTGTGCCTGCCACGGAGGGCAGTTTAATGCAGCCGGTGAGGTACTCAAAGCTCCGCCCCCGAGTCCCCTGGTGATCCCTCCTTTCAAAGTGGAGGGCAAGAAGGTGGTTCTGGGTGAGAGCAGCCCGGAGTATGAGAAGATGAAAAAAGCCGGCTTAGTGGCATAAGGAGTAGAGATGGCACATTTTGACCCGAACGCAAGACCGTTCTCCCATCAGTGGCTGAACGAGCGACTGGCAATCGATACCCTCAAGCGGGTATTGTCCACCGAGTACTGGATTCCCAAAAACATCAACTTTCTCTGGGCCATGGGAATGGTCCTGGCGGCCACCTTCGGGGTGCTGCTGATCAGCGGAATTTTCCTCTTGATGTATTACATCCCCGACACCAAGCTCGCCTTTGACAGCGTCAACCATACCATCATGGGCGAAGTGGGATACGGCTGGCTTTGGCGCCATATGCACGGCGTGGCGGCTTCGGTAGTCTTCCTGATCATCTATATCCATATGTTTACCGGGATCTACTATGGCTCCTACAAGCGGGGCCGTGAGCTGATCTGGCTCAGCGGGATGCTGCTTTTTGTCACCTTCTCCGCCGAAGCCTTCTCCGGCTATATGCTGCCTTGGGGGCAGATGAGCTACTGGGCGGGGATGGTTATTACCAACCTCTTTAGTCTCGGTAGTCTCGACTTTCAGGGGCTGGTCGAGTGGATCCGGGGTGACTACGTGCCCGGCCAGGCATTCCTTGGACGCTTCTTTATGCTTCATGTCGTATTGTTGCCTCTGGTCATCATGGCGCTGATCGTCCTGCACTTCGGAACCCTGCGCATCCCCCACGTCAACAACCAGGACGGTGAGGAGATCGATTTCGAGGCCGAAGCGGCCAAATGGAAAGCCGGAAAGCGCAAAGAGTCCAAAGTAATCCCCTTCAATCCGGTCTTTATGAGTAAGGACGTTTTTGTACTCGGGATCTATTTCATCTTTTACTTCTATCTGGTCTTCTACCACTTCGAGTTTGCGATGGATCCGGTCAACTTCGACCCTGCCGATCCGCTAAAGACCCCACCGCATATCTATCCCGAGTGGTACTTCCTCTGGAGTTATGAGATTCTGCGGCCTTTCCCCAAGGATCCCGGTCTGATCGCCTTCGGCTTCGCTCAGGTGATCTTCTTCTTCCTGCCGTTCCTGGACCGCAGTCCCAATGTGGCACCTGCAAACCGTCGCGGGATTTTCAAATATTGGTTCTGGATTCTGCTGGTGGATATGATTGTCCTGACCGTGATGGGTAAAGTACCTCCCATAGGTATCTATACTACGATCGGTACCGTGGCCGCCTGGGTCTTCATCCTGCTCTGGGTTGCCTTGCCGTTCATTACCAAAATGGAAAAACCGATTAGGGGGCAAAAATGAAAGAGTTGAAGATTCTCGCGGTCGTCGTCTTTTTTACACTGGTGACCTATTGGGGAGTGGAGCCTTATGCTCACTCTGTTATGCACAAACATGTGGAGTTCAAAAACTTTAAGTATGAGGACCTCAAGCCTATTACGGCCAAGGGAGATCCCGCCAAAGGGCAAGCTCTTGCAGCGGCTTGTGCCGGATGCCACTCCATCAAAGCGGCCAAGATGCCCGCGCCGATGGATCCTGTCACTGCGTCGGCCACCTATGGGGTCAATCCTCCCGATCTGAGCCTGGCGGGCAAACTCCTGGATGAGAAGTATCTGGCCCATTTTCTCAAAGATCCCACCCATACGGCGCTGGTGGCTCATAAATTCAAAAACCGCCCCTACCCGATGCCCCCTATGGCAACGGATGATCAGAGTGCGGCGGATCTGGTGGCCTATTTCAAGTCCATCGCTCCCAAGGAGGTCACTCCCAAAGAGGCTTATGAGTTCGCCTGCGGACGCTGCCACGAGATGCGCTATGCCAAGTGGACCCAGATCGGCGAAGAGCCCAAGACCAAGCCTAACATCCAGACCAAAATGGATGAAGAGAAGCTGAAGTTCCAGGAGAAGCTGGCACAGTATAAAGACCATCTGGTCAAATATATGGGCAAACTTCCCCCCGATCTGAGTATCATCGTCCGGGCACGGAGCGAGGATTTCCTCAAGACCTTCGTCGAGGATCCCCAGTCTCAGCTTCCCGGTACGGCGATGCCTCGGGTCGGTCTCAACAAAGAGGGCTACGAGTTGGTCTTCAAGCGCCTGGAAGAGGTTGGCGATCCCAGCAAGCCCAAGCGTGAAGCAGTCGGTCCCTGGGTCATTGGCTACTTCATTATCTTTACCTTCCTGGCCTACCTCTGGTATAAGTCCAACTGGAAAGGTCTGAAGTAACCTTCGTAACGGCACTCCCCATATGGGATGTGCCGCTTTCTACTTCAAATTCCTTAACTTTTTTTCAAGCTCTTTCTGATACTCTACTCCCTACTTCAATTTATAAAAGAGAACCATGCTCATCGACGGACACGGACGAACGGTAAATTATCTGAGGGTTTCAGTGACGGAACGCTGCAATTTCCGATGTCAGTACTGCATGCCCGAGAAGCCTTTCAGCTGGGTTCCCCAAGAAAATCTGTTGAGTTTTGAGGATCTTTTCAAATTCATCAAACTTGCCATCGACGAGGGAGTCACCAAGATTCGCCTCACGGGGGGCGAGCCACTCCTACGACAGGATCTGGATCGCTTCGTGGCGATGATTCACGACTACAAACCCGATATCGACCTTGCATTGACGACCAACGGCTATCTTCTTCCCGAAACGGCGGAACGCTTGGCAAATGCCGGGCTCAAGCGAATCAACATCTCCCTCGACTCCCTCAAGCCCGCCGTCTCTGCCCAGATCGCACAGAAAAATGTCCTAGGTAAAGTCCTCGAAGGGATCGAAAAGGCCCGAGCCGTTGGCCTGGAGATCAAGATCAACATGGTCCCTCTCAAAGGGATCAACGATGGCGAGATCCTGGATCTGCTTGAGTATGCCAGAGAACGGGGGATTCGGATTCGCTTCATCGAGTATATGGAAAACAGCCATGCCGGGGAGATTCAGGGATTATTGGGCAAAGAGATCCTCGAGGAGATCAAAAAGCGTTATACGATTCGCAAGCTGGGCCGTTCGGGTGCGAGCCCCTCTTTTAACTATGAGATCGAAGAGAACGGCTATATCTTCGGACTGATCGATCCACACAAGCATGACTTTTGCGAAAGCTGTAACCGCATCCGCCTCACCGCCGAAGGACATCTCATCCCTTGCCTCTACTTCGACGAAGCTCAAAGCATCGCCGAGGCGGTCCGGGGAGGGGATATCGACGCCGCGGCGGAGATCCTGGCCCAAGTCCTTAGAGATAAGCCCAAGGAGAATCGCTGGAGCGAAACGGACAATGAAGGATCGAATCGGGCTTTTTACGAGACGGGAGGGTAGTGCGCGCTTCGCGCTCAAGTGAAGAGTAAAGAGTGAAAAACAAAAAGTTGCACTTCGCAGTATAGCGGCATTGTTTTTATTTTAGTGAAGGATGGATGATCAAAAAAATAGAAAGAGGTTTCGCCGAATGGAACCAACCGAAACTATTCCCTAAAAAATACGGAGTATTTTTCCCATGTTTTGGTTAGTGGAAAATTTTTTTTCCATCCAGGGAGAGGGGCGCTATGCTGGTGTACCCTCCTATTTTCTACGCACCGGAGGGTGCAATCTGAGCTGTCCCGGCTTCGGAGCGGAATACGATCTGCGGGGGGAGCGTAGAGTCGGTTGTGATACCTGGTTTGCCGTGGATCGGGCCTTCGCCGGTACCTGGGAAAGCGTGGAGGAAGCGGGGAAGTTGCTGGAAGAGCTTGATAGAGCCTTCAGAGAGATCGGCTATCGTCCCGACGTGGTCATTACCGGAGGCGAGCCGCTGATCTATGCAACCGATCCGGTCTTCTGCTCTCTCGTCGAAGGTTTACTGGAACGGGGCGTGCGTATCACTTTTGAGACCAACGGTACGGTGGAGCTGGACTTCAATCTCTATCCTGCATATCGCGATGCCGTTTTTGCCCTCTCCGTCAAACTCTCCAACAGCGGTGAGCCCCGGGATCGGAGGATCCGTCCGGAAGCCCTCAAGCGTATCGCGGCCAATGCTTCGGAATATTTTTTGAAATTCACAATCGACAAGACCTTGATAGAGACGGGGTATGCGGAGAAAGAGATCGCCGAAATCCGGAGTATTCTCCCCGAAGCGGAGATCTACTGTATGCCCGTCGGAGAGAGCCGAGAAGCCCTTCGTCGCAGCGATCGGGCTGTTTTTGACTTCTGTATGCGTCGGGGTTATCGTTATTCCGATCGGCTGCATATCCGTATATTCGATATGACCCAGGGGGTATAGAACCCGATACCTTCACAATGGCTTCACAATCATTAAGCTATAATTAACATAGAAAATACAGAAGGAGTGATTCATGAAAAAAATATTGTGGATCTCTGTCGCTGTGGCGGCATTGATGGCTACCGGATGCAGTGATCAGACGAAAGAACAGGCGAAAAAGACGGTAGAGAGT
Source organism: Campylobacteraceae bacterium (assembly GCA_026983875.1). Taxonomy (GTDB): domain Bacteria; phylum Campylobacterota; class Campylobacteria; order Campylobacterales; family Sulfurovaceae; genus Nitratifractor. Next base: position 2,099 of record JALSTG010000104.1, on the reverse strand, counting down.
GCGACCGGTGATGCGGCCACAGCGGTGACGGCCGTGAAGGAGAAAGCCTCCGTAACGATGGAAGAAGCCAAGAAAAAAGCGGCGGAAGCTCTGGAAAAGGCCAAGGCCAAAGGTGCAGAGATGACCGAGAAGGCGACGGCAACGGTGACGGAGAAAGCATCGGAAGTGATGGAACAGGCCAAAGCGAAGGGTACCGAGATGGCCGAGGCCGCGAAAGAGAAGGCGGCACAGGCTGCCGAGACGGTAGAGAAAAAAGCCCAAGAGATCAAAGAGCAGATGCAAGCTGGCGCCGAGAAGGCCCCGGCGAAAAACGGTGCGGCACTTTTTGCCAAATGCGCCGGCTGCCACGGTACCGACGGCAAGACACCTGCTTTGGGCAAGTCGGCCGTAATTGCGGGCCAGAGTGCCGAAGAGCTGAAAAAGAAAATTGAGGAGTACAAAGCCGGGACGCGTAACGTCAGTGGTATGGGTGCATTGATGAAGGGGCAGGTTGCCGGATTGAGTGAGGAAGATATCGCGGCGCTGGCCGACTATATCTCCAAGCTTTGATCGTCAAAAGCGCATAGAGGATCGATGGAATCACTCATTGGCGTTCACCGGCATCTCGTGGAAGGATGGCTCCTGGTGATGGGACTGAATCTTCTGCTGCCCTATGCGTTGCGGAGGCAGCCTGAGCGACGAATCCTTTGGACCCGGATCGGCTATTTCGCCTTTTGGGCCTTTTGGGCAATGGTGGGATTTAGCGGGTTGATGGTCTGGATCTTTGCCGGACGCCCGATGAATCTTTCGATCGTTTGGATGTGGGCTTTGATTGTCATCATGCCCCTGCTTGACGCCTATCGAGCGCTCCGCTTGAAAATACTTTGGAACTCCGGCAAAGAGGGGATCGGATTTTCTATGACCGTGGTGGCGGCGGAGATGGTCTTGGTACTGGCCTTGAGCCTTCTGGCCGCTTCCCGATAGGCGATGCAGTTTCTCCATCATCCCCAGGCGGGAGCTCTTCATCTGAGTGTGGAGGGAGATGCCTATCGTTATCTTTTCAAAGTCCGTCGATTTCGTCGGGAAGATTCCCTGCCGCTACGTAATCTCTATGCCGGAGACGATCGGATCTATTTTTACAGCGTGGAGTCCCTGGATCGACGCCGTGCTACGCTGGTATTGGGGTCATCTAGAGTGCTCCCTGTCCGTCCTAAGCGCCCCTTGCATCTGGGCTGGTGTCTCGTCGATCCCAAAACGGTAGAAAAGAGCCTTCCTGCGCTCAACGAGATCGGCGTTGGAGAGATCACCTTCATCCGTTGCAAACGAAGCCAACATAACTTTCGTCTCGAAACCGAGCGTTTGGAACGGATCCTCATCAACTCCTGCCAGCAGTGTGGCCGGAGCGACCTCATGGGCCTGGAGTTTGCCGAGGAATTGAAGAGTTTTGTACATCGCTCTCCCGATTCGGTGCTGCTTGACTTCTCCGGGATGCCTCTGGAGTGCGGGGAGAGGATCGAGACTCTCGTCATCGGCCCCGAAGGGGGAATCGACGACGAAGAGCGGATGCTCTTTGCTTCCGGGCGAGTCCGGGGCCTGGAGACTCCGATGATTCTGCGTAGTGAAAGTGCTGCCGTTGCCGCTGCCGCCCGACTGCTTCTCTGATCCTCTTGCGTGGATTTTTACTACACAATCCTTTGATAGGATACGAGAAATATTCTCAAAGGAATGTAATTATGAAAAATCTTCTTTTGGCCATGGGTCTTTTTGCTTCCTTTGCATCGGCGAAGGTTCAGACTATCGGTTTTGCCGCCGGGTGTTTTTGGGGGGTGGAGAAGCATTTCGAGCAGATGCCCGGGGTTGTTGATGCGGTATCGGGATATGCCGGGGGCAACTATCCCGATCCGAGCTACAAGAAGGTCCTCTCCTACCGTTTCGATACGCCTCCCGGGGTGGTCAACTATACCGAAACGGTCAGGGTACGCTACGACGACAGCAAAATTTCGACAGAGGATCTGATCAAATCCTTCTGGGAACTCCACGATCCGACCCAGAAAGATCGACAGGGCAACGACCGGGGCAACAACTATCGCAGCGCAATCTTCTATACGACCCCCGAGCAA
>JALSTG010000103.1 GCA_026983875.1 Campylobacteraceae bacterium | reverse complement strand
GTCGCGCTTGAGCTCGATAACGACCCGGATCCCTTCCCGGTCGGATTCGTCCCGGATTTCGCTGATCCCTTCGACCTGCTTGTCCCGGACCAGCTGGGCGATGGTCTCGATGAGTCGGGATTTGTTAACCTGGTAGGGGAGTTCGTCGATGACGATGGCCTCCTTGGACTTGTGCTGTTCGATATGGGTCTTGGCCCGGACCTTGATCCGTCCCCGACCCGTGGTGTAGGCATCGATGATTCCCTTTTTGCCGAAGATCGTCCCGCCGGTGGGGAAGTCGGGCCCGGGAAGAACCTGCATCAGCTCTTCCACGGAGGCCTCGGGGTTTTCCAGACGCAGCAGGTGGGCGTCGATAAGCTCGTCGAGGCGGTGAGGCGGGATGTTGGTGGCCATACCGACGGCGATTCCCGCCGACCCGTTGAGGAGCAGGTTGGGCACCCGGCTGGGGAGTACGTCGGGCTCGGAGAGGCTGTCATCGTAGTTGGGGACGAAGTCGACGGTATCTTTATCGATATCCCGCAGCAGCTCTTCGGCCAGCTTGGTCATTCGCGCTTCGGTATATCGCATCGCCGCAGCGTTGTCCCCGTCGATGGAGCCGAAGTTCCCCTGGCCGTCGACCAGGGGGATACGCATACTGAAGTCCTGGGCCATGCGCACCAGGGCATCGTAGACGGCGGTATCGCCGTGGGGGTGGTACTTACCGATGACGTCTCCGACGATCCGGGCGGACTTCTTGTAGGCGGCCCGGTGAGTCAGCCCCAGTTCGTTCATGGCGTAGAGGATCCGGCGGTGGACCGGCTTGAGACCGTCTCTGGCATCGGGCAGGGCCCGGCCGATGATGACGCTCATGGAGTAGTCCAGGTAGCTGCCCTGAATACTCTCCTCGATCTTTACCTGTTCGATATGGTCGCTGTTTTCAAACAGATCGTTCATGTTGCTCCTTGATGAATCGCCGATCCGAGAATGCCGACGCTTAAATAGCAGAGATTATACCGAAGGAGGGCTTTGAAAAGGATGGAAAAAATAGTCAAACTCACTCAGGAAGCCAGCAGGCGTTTGACCGCTTCGGAGCAGAGGGTCAGCCCGAAGGTCCCCGTGACGCCGACGAAGGAGCCTTTCTCCTTGCATCGCGCCTCTTCGGGAGAGAAGACGACGGTGAAGTTGCGGTCGAATTTGGCCTTTTTGAGTTCGTTGCGAATCTTGCGCCCCAGGGCGTCGCCGTGGCTCTTCCAGATGGAGGCGACCTGTACCTGGGATGCGTCGATCCGTTTGGCCGAGCCCAGGCTCATGAGGAGTTTGCGCCAGCATCGGCGGGCGACTTCGATCTTGATCCGGGTCGTATCGGCGGCGTCGATGACCAGGTCGTAGGGCTCGAAATCGAAGCGCTCCACCCACTCCAAGTCCATTTTTTGGCGGATCGTCTCGATGCCGGGATAGAGCTGTTCCAGGGTGGAGACCTTGCACTCGCCTACGGCACAGTCGCTGCCGATCTGGCGGTTGCGGTTGCTCTCGTCGTAGCGGTCATAATCGAGAATCGTGATCCGTCCGACGCCGCTGCGGTAGAGGCAATCGAGGGCATAGCTGCCTACTCCTCCGACGCCGAGAATAAGCACATGGGCCTTTTGGAGCTTTTCAAAGCCCTCTTCGCCGAAGAGGAGGCGGCAGCGTTCGAATCTCATTGCTCCGCCTTTTTCACATCCATCCTTTCAAGGTTTCCAATTCGTCATAATCCGTCATATCCAGCCGCACGGGGGTGATGGAAACATAATTTTCCCTCACCGCTTCGAAGTCGCTCCAGTCGTTGAGGGGATGGGGATGGGGCTGCCAGTCGAGACGGGGTAGCCCGATCCAGTAGTATTCCAGCCCCCGGGGATTGATGTGGACCTGGGCGTCGTTGCCGTAAACCCGGCGTCCGGCATGGGTGATCTGCCACCCTTTGCACTCCTCCGGATCGATCGGAGGGATGTTGACGTTGAGAAATTTTCGCTCGGGGAGAGGAAAGCCGTCTTTGAGGATTTTTTCGACCAGGGAACGGGCGGTCTCTTCGGCGAGACGATGGCCCAGGCGCTCCAGATCGTCGCAGTGACTGCGGCAGACCTGGCTGAAGGCGACGGCGGGAATCCCCTGAAGTACCGCTTCCATCGCCGCGGCGGCGGTACCGGAGTAGGTGATGTCCTCACCCATGTTGGCTCCCCGGTTGATGCCGCTGACCACCAGGTCGGGAGGATTGTCGGCGAAGAGTTTGTTCAGCGCCAGGAAGACGCAGTCGGTCGGGGTGCCGTCGTCGAGTTTGTAGAAGTTCTCCTCCAGCTCCACGAAGCGCAGGGGGCGCGTAAGCGTCAGGGAGTGTCCTGAGGCGGATTTTTCGATAGTGGGGGCGACAACGGTCACGTCGGCCAGAGGGGCGAGGGCTTTGCGAAGCGCCGCCAGACCCGGGGCTTCAAAACCGTCGTCGTTGGTGATGAGGATACGGGGGCGTCGATTTGACATACTTTGGCTACCTTGACCTTTGAGTTTGTAGGGGATTATACACCGATAGGTTATAATATCCCAAAAAACGAACGGGGATGACTGTGGAAAAAGTACCGATGCTTGAGAGCACTTTCCGAAAATTGAGTGAAGAGCTTGAGCAGCTCAAAACCGTCGAGCGGGCCGCCATCGCCAAGGTCATCGACGAGGCCCGGGCTTTGGGAGATCTGAAGGAAAATGCCGAGTACCATGCCGCTAAGGAGAAGCAGGGGCTTATGGAGGCCCGCATCACCGAGCTGCAGGATCTTCTCGGTCGTGCCCAGGTGATCGACCCCTCCAAACTGGCACACGAGCGGGTAAGCTTCGGCTCCACGGTGGTTCTGATCGATCAGGAGAGCGACGAAGAGTTCTCTTACACGATCGTCGGTGTCCAGGAGTCCGACCCCTCCCGGGGGCTCATTTCGATCCAGTCGCCCATGGCCCGGGCACTTCTGGGCAAAGAGGAGGGTGAAGAGGTTACGCTTCAGCTTCCCGGCGGCCGTAAAAGCTTCGATATCGAAGAGGTCGGCTACCGTCCCATCGACGTCTGAGTCAATCGCTTGCCGGGAAGCGCTTCGATGGAAGAGGTTCTTGATGGAGGTAAACCCCTTCGATTTCCTGGGTAAACTCCGAAACAGTTTTTGAAAAATAGTGAGGTTTGCCTATTTGAACCTCAAGAACGAAAGGAACCCAAAGCGCCTCATTTCGCGGCAGTGCCCGATCGGTACCTCTGAGTTGGACGGGAATCACCGGAACGTCGGGGCGTTTTTTGGCCAAATGGGCGAATCCGCTTTTGAAAGGGCGTAGTTCACCGGGATCACCCCGACTCCCTTCCGGGAAGATAATGAGGATCTCTCCCCGCTCCAGGGCATTGAGCAGAGGCTCGAGGGGACGGGCGTGATGGGAACGGGGCCGGCGGTCGATAGGAAGAATACCGATGAGGTATCGGGAGATAAACTGCCGCAGGGGTGTGGAACAGAAGTAGTCTCGGGCAGCGACGGGCCGGACCCGAGGCAGAGTCTCCAGAGGGAAAAGCGAGAGAAGGGCAAGGGCGTCGAGATGGCTGTTGTGATTGGCGATGACAATAGCGGGTCCCCGGGTGGGTAGAGTAGATCCCGAGACCCGCATTCCGCCAAAGATCAGAAGCAGGGGTCGAATCACGAAGAGAAAAAATAGTTTTTTAAGGACCATCGTCGACTCCGATTAATAATAGAGATAATAGACCGCATGAAAAAAGAGCGGTGCGGTATAGGTCAGGCTGTCGATCCGGTCCATGATTCCCCCGTGACCGGGAATGAGAGTACCGGTATCCTTGACGCCAACGTCGCGCTTGACCATGGAGACCACCACATCTCCGACAAAGCCCGCTGCCGAGATGAGCAGTCCCGCTAGGAGAGCCGTCGGCAGATCGAAGGGAGTCAGCCAGCTCAGTCCCCAAGCACTCAAAGCGGTGGCGATTAAAGAGCCGAGAAGTCCCTCCACCGTCTTGCCGGGGCTGACCTTGGGGAGGATTTTTCTGCGACCGAAGGTTTTGCCGAAGAGATATTGATAGATGTCCCCCAGCTCCGTGAGAATTACCAGAAATATCAAGAGCTCCGGACCGCCGATCCCTTCCCGGTCGGGGAGGGTGTAGAGCAGCGCCAGGTGACTGAGCGCGTAGACGAAAAGCATCAATCCCCAGTGAACCGTTCCGGTGGAGCGGAGAAAGCCTCGGGTTTCCCCCGTCAGCACCTGCCGCAAAGGCAGAAGCAAAAAGAGATAGACCGGTATCCAGATCAGCACCATCCCGTACCATCCGTCGGCGATCCACCAGTACTGAAAGGGGATGGAGAGATAGGACCAGAAGATGATCCTCCGATCCACCTGTCGGATAGGGATCATCGTGAAGTACTCCTTGAGGGCAAGATAGCTGAGAATGCCAAAGAGCCATAGAGCACCGGTAGGTCCTGAGAGAATGAGAGCGAAGAAAATCGCCGCCATGATCCACCAGGAGCGGATGCGTTGATAGAGCTCGTCGGAACTTCTTCCCCGGGCGCGCAGGATAGCCTCGGCGGCGGAAGCGATCCCGAGGAGGGCAGCGACGATAAATGCGGAGACAAACACGGTGTTCATGACCTCTCTCCTTTCATACGGTTGAGGGTCGTAGGCAGGGTCAGTGCCGCCGCGGCGAAAAAGAGCGGATCACTCCAGCCGGGAGGTAGGATTCCCGTCGCTCGGAGCAGGGCATAGCTCCCCAGGAAGAGAGCCCGGTCGCTCTTGCCCATGGGCCCTTCGTAGCGGCGCCGACCCCGAAGGGCCTGACTGAGCACTCCGGCATACTCGCTAAGCATGGCTCCCAAAGCGAAGGCCACGGCGGCGATAAGTGAGAGCCCATCCAATGCGGCCATGGAGAGAATCAGCGCAGCGTCGCTGAGGAGATCGCCTATTTCGTTGTAATAGGCACCCCGGAGGCTTTTTTGACCGAACTCTCTGGCCATCATACCGTCGAGGGCATTTAGCGCCATGCGGACAAAGAGGACGATAGGCATAAGCCAAAGCGGCCAGAGATCGTGGGGAGCGAGGGCAAGAGCCGCCGCCATCGCGAAAGAGAGAAGCAGGGCCGCCAGAGTGATCTGATTGGCCCGAAGGCCCATAGCGACCAGACGGGCCGCCAGAGGGCGAAGCAGGTTTTGAAAGGCAGGCTTGAGGTCATAAACAGTCATGATCGGTCTCCTTTAGAGCTTTTCGGCGACGGCGACACCGAAGATGTCGCAGGGTTCCATCCTGTGCCGCAGGTATCGTAGACCCAACGGCTCCATCCACTCCCGAAAGAGATCCAAAGAACGCAGCCGCATCACCCAGGGCTCTCCCGTGTGGGAGCGCAGGGTCCTGGCGATCAGCTCCAGCTGAGGATGGCGGGGCTGAAGCGTAAAGATGAGTCGCCCTCCGGGGCGAAGGGCCCGGGCACAGTCGCGAAGGCATCCCCGTACGAGCTCATCGTCGGATATGATCTCCCAAAAGCCGGAGCTGACGATGAGGTCTCGACTCGAGGGGGCGTAGTTGGCCGAATCAAAGGCATCGGCTTGCTGGAAAACGATCCCTTCGACCCCCAGGCGTATGGCGTTCTTCCGGGCTGCTTCCAGGTTTTCCGATCGGTAGTCCCGAAGCTCGGCTTGAATCTTTTCGATGCCGGCGGTTTGGATCGCTTCGAGATCATATTGGGCACCGCCGCAAGCGATATCGAGATAGTCGATCCTCTCCCTCTTTTTCATGAGTTCTGTCAGCTCTTCGTCCAGAATTTCCCGGCTGAGGGCTTTGCGATTTCGAATGCCGCGCCACCCCACGGAGTTGAGATAGAAGCGGTCGATCAACTTCCCGAAGAGGCCGCGGCCCGAAGGGCGATTTTTGTAGACATAATCGAGCATCACGCCGGAGTCGTATCCGTAGTTCTCTCCGATTCGGATCCCGTCGGAATATCGACCGGGTCCTCGGAAAAAGGCGCGAACGGCGGCATAGTAGAGGCCTTTGGGCGTATAGAGAGGCAAGGGCTGTTTGAGTGATTCGTAACGAGGATTCATGATCGACTCCTGATGAGAATTTCCCGAAGGATTAAACGCAGTATAACCTATATAGTATAAAGTGTCAAGTATCACTATACATATTTTAATTTTATGGAAGTATTTCAATGAGAAGAAGTAGAACTCTTGGCGTACAGAGGGGCGGAGTAGAAGAGGCAAACCCCGATCGTCAGGGTTTAGGCGCCGCAAAGCTCCAGGGCCAGGGCTTTGGCCCCTTTGAAATCCGCCTTGCCGCTGGCGAGTTTGGGCAGGGCGTCGAGACGGTAGAGAAGGGCGGGTTGGAGTATGGGGGGGATCGAGGAGCTTTTGATACGCTCGGATAGCGTCTCGGGAGGAAGCTCTCCGGAGTAGAGCAAGATGATGCGTTCGCCTTTCTTTTCATCGGGGAGGGCGACGGCGAGGAGCTCGATCTCATCGCCGAGAAGTTCGTGGAGCCGCGCTTCCACCTCGCCAAGACTGATCATTTCGCCTCCGATTTTGGCGAAGCGGCTGTATCGATCGACGATGGTGATGAATCCGTCGTCGTCCAGGTGGCCCTTGTCCCCGGTCTTGTAGTAGCGCACTCCGTCGATCTCGGCCAGCACTTCGGCACTCTTTTGCGGGTCGTCGAGGTAGCCCTTCATGACCTGGACACCGGCGACCATGATCAGACCGTCGCTGCCGGTGGGCAGCTCCTCCAGGCTTTCGGGATCGGCGATACGGATGATCGTACCCGGCAAGGGCTGCCCGACCGTGCCGGGTTTGTTCCCCGTGATCGGGCGGAAGGTATCGGGATCGAGCATATCGGGCATATTGACGGCGATGACGGGAGAGGTTTCGGTGGTGCCGTAACCCTCAAAAAGCTCCACGCCGAATTTGGCCCGGAAGGCCTCTTTGATCTGGGGTTTGAGCTTTTCGGCCCCGGCGACGCCCATACGTACGGAGGCGAACATAAGAGGATGGAGCTTGCGGTTACGGGTATAGAGACGGAAAAAGGTCGATGTCCCGAAGAGGATCGTCGCACCGTATCGGGCGGCGGTCTTTCCGACACTTAACGCATCGGTGGGGTCGGCGACCGTGGCGACGGGGATTCCTTCGCACAGAGGCAGGAGGGTCGTCACGGTCAGGCCGAAGCTATGGAAAATCGGCAGAGAACCCAGGATCAGGTCTTCGTCGCCGAAGTTGAGCATGGCGCTGACCTGTTTGATATTGCCCAGGAGATTTCGGTGGCTCAATTCGATGCCCTTGGGGGTCCCTTCGCTACCGCTGCTAAAGAGGATTGTCGCGGTATCGTCGAGGCTTACGGGGCGGAAATAGAGAGACCTGATCAGCCGGGCGGGAAGCAAAAAGCTCTCCAGCAGGGTGAGGGCTTTGATCCCTCTGCCCATCTCTTTGCCGATTGTCTCGGCCATGAGCAGGCGATCACCCAGTAGCGCTGCGGGATCGAATCCTTTGGCGGAGAGTTTTGCGAGAAATCGCTCCGAAGTGATCACCGTTTGCAAAGCGGCCTTGCTGACGGCAGCTTCCATCGCTTCGGGCGAGAGGGTGTAGTTGAGATTGACGGGACGCTTGCCCAGGGCCATGAGGGCCAGATTGACGATGCTGCCGGCGGGGGAGGAGGGTAGGAGCACCCCCACGTTCGGCGACTCCGTGAGGCGGGGTTTGAGGCGTTTGACAAAGAGCAGAACCGCCGTGAGGAGTTGGAGACGGTTGAGATCGGTTCCCGAGATATCGGCGAGTGCTCGGGTAAAGGGATGCTCTTTACATCGGGAAAGCCATTGGTAATGGAGGGGATCCTGGCGGCCGATGGTGTGCTCCCAGGCCTGATAGGAGAGGGAACGGACCGCCTGCTTGAGGGTCGGGGCATCCGTATGGGGAGGCAGGGGCGCTCCGAAAAAGACTCCTACATCACGCCGGGCGCCGGTGCGGGAGAGGAGGCGATAGCGGGGATTGGCCCGGGAAAAGCTCGACCCCCAGAGTCCGTGAAGGTAAAAAGGAACGATGGGAGCATCGGATTCGGCCATGATCTTCTCGAAGCCTCTTTTAAATTCGTTGAGCTGACCGTTGTAGCTGATCCGTCCCTCGGGAAAGAGCGCGACGACTTCCCCCGCGGCCAGACGACGGCGTACCTCCTCTATCGCCCCTTTGGAGGAGGAGCCGGAGATGGGAATCATCTGAAACCATTGGAGAAACCATCGTAGGTACCACTGTTCGTAGATGCGTTTTTCCATGACGAACTTGATTCCCCGGGGCGAGGCGACCTGGAGAATGAGCCAGTCGATCCAGCTGATGTGATTGCCCAGCAGGAGTACACCGCCTTTGGGTGGAAGATGTTCGAGCCCTTCTACGACGAATCGATAGCGGCTACGCAGAAGGGGAAGGAGCAGGAGCCGGGCCCCGAGCTGGGGAAGCGTGAGCAGGGCATAGAGTGCGGCGCCCAGCGTGAGCCAGGCAGCCGTATGGAGGAGTCCCAGGGTCGAAAAGCCGGCCCAGACCATCGCCGCGGCCCCCAGCAAGACGGCAAGCATCGCCAGATTCTGGATGAAATTGTTTCCGGCGAGGATGGTGCCGAGGCTCCGCTCATCGGCCAGAAACTGGATGGTGGCGTTGAGGGGGACGATAGCCAGACCGCCGAAAAATCCGAAGCCCAGGGTCGCCACCCCCATCCAAAAGGGGCTGGAGGAGGCCGCCAGGAGGCTTAGCGCGCCGAAGAGACCGAAGGCCCCCAGAGGGACCAGCCCCAGCTCGATATGCAGGCGGCTGAAGCGTCCGGCCAGGAGGCTGCCCAGGATCACTCCGACAGCACTAAGGGCCAAAAGCCCCTGAATCATGACGGTGTTTTCGTCCCCGGTGAGGCTCTTGTAATGGGCCGGAAAGGCGGCGATGATCAGCTGGCTGAGAGCCCAAAATACCGCAAGACCGACAATAGAGAGCCAGATATTCCGGTCAGCCCGCAGGGTGGCGAGGTTGCGACGCAGATAGTCGAGTCGGAAGTAGCGTCCAAGATCGAAGGCTTCCTGCACCCCTTCCCCGGCGGAGGGGAGACGTCGGGCGAAGAGATATTCCATTGTACTCATAAAGATGAGCCCCCACCCCAAGGGAGCGACGGAGCGCAAAACGTCCGAGGTACGGGCAGAGCCGTCGTAGAGGAGTTCGAAGAGCCAGGAGAAAAGCAAGCCGCTCAAGAGGATGGCGGCAATGGTCAGGGCTTGGACCAGGGCATTGGCAACGGCGAGTCGCTCGGTGCCGGCCAAGTGGCGTATAAGTGCATACTTTGCCGGCGAATAGAGCGCACTTTGGATCGCCAGTAGCAGTGTCATGGCGAAGGCGGCCTCAAACCATCCCTGGGTATAAAAAAAGGCTGTCAGCACCGAAAGTACTAGTCCCAGCGCAGCCATATTGACGACGATGCGACTCTTGTCAAAGCGGTCGCTGAGCCATCCTGCAGGTGAGAAGAGCAGAATAAAAGGGAGCAAAATCAGGGCGTTGACGAGGACACTGAGAATCAGAAGAGTCTCGCCGTCGTAGCTTTTGATCAGTACGTTTTGGATCGTGATCTTATGGGCGATATCTACCATAGCGTTGAAGATCAGGACCCAGAGAAAGGGGCGAAAGCCCCGCAGGGAGAGAAGAGTTTTCATCGAGGATCCTTTGGAGTCTTTTCAACAAGCGGGGAGGGGGAATTCTCCTCGCGCATCCTCTCTCGATACTGCTCGAAGAGCTGCATATTGAAAAGATAGGGTTTGAGGATCAGCGTGGCGTCGAAAAGGGCTTTGACGGTCTCTTCATCCCCGGGCCGTTCTCGAGTCAGGCGACGGGCTAGATCTACTTCTGCCTCGGCGACGGCCCGGGCATGTTCGCGATAGGTCTGCAGGAGCTTGCCGTCGGGATCGGCCCTTTCCAGCTCCCGAAGAATCCGAAGGATCTCCAGCTCCGTATCGCTGAAGCCGCCGCCTCGATCGAAGAGTACGCCCATGTCGATATAGCGTTCGAGATCTTCGCATTCGATCCCGGCTGCTTCGCAAAGCTCCGTTTTATCGTAACGTTTAGGAGAAGGGGGAGCCATGAGAAGATCGAGGGTTTCGAGCAACGTTTCGTAGCCTTTGGAGATATCGAAATCTTTTCGCTGCATCAGTGTGCGGATCTGGTCGATGGAGGCGTTGAAATTCTTTTGGAGATATTTGATGAAGCGGATCCTCTCGACGAAACTTTCATCGTAGAGGTGGACGTTGGGTTTGGGCTTTTGGGGCTCGGGAAGCAGTCCCTCTTTGATGTAGTAGAGGATGGTCGATTTGGGGGTGTCGCTTAGTTTGACCAGTTGGTTCATCTTCAGGGCCATTGACGATCCTTTTCTATTGAGATGAAGAATCATAACCTGAAAAACAAAAAGTGTCAAGTTGCACTATACACTAGTGAGGTTTCCCTTTGGGTTACGAAGAGTTTCACTCCCCTTGGATATAATGTCGCTATTTGAGATTCGTGTAAAAGGGAGGAATATGATCAACGTTGGGATCGTCGGTGTCGGCGGCTATACGGGATTGGAGCTGGTCAAGATGCTATTGAGTCACCCCGCCTTCCGTCTCAACTACGTGGCGGCAACGGCGGGAGACAGAATGCTCGAAGCGCTCCATCCGGCGCTGTTGGATCTGATTACCTTCCCCGTAGAGGAGGCGAATGCGGAGGCGGTGGCCGAGAAGTGCGAACTGGTCTTCTTGGCGTTGCCGCACAAGGCATCTATGGGCTTTGCCAAAGAACTAATATCAAAAAATATTAAAGTGGTGGATCTCTCGGCGGATTATCGGCTGGAGCGGGAAACCTACGAAGCGCATTACTGTCCCCATGAAGATCCGGAGAACCTTCCCCGGGCCGTCTACGGCCTGATCGAGTACTACCGGGAGGAGATCCGCACCGCCCGGCTGGTAGCGGGACCGGGGTGCTATCCGACGGCGACACTGCTGGGTATCCTGCCATTCATCCCCTATATCGATACCCAGGCGCCCCTCTTCGTCGATGCCAAATCGGGCGTCAGTGGCGCAGGGAAGAAGCTGACCCAGACGAGTCATTTTGTGACGATCAACGATAATATCTTCGCCTACAATCCCCTCAAGCATCGTCATGCGCCCGAAATCGCCGAAAAGATCGCCAAGATCCACGGAGCGAAGATGGAGGTCAATTTCGTACCCCATCTCATCCCCGCCACCCGGGGAGAGCTCGTCAGCGTCTATGCAACCCTCAAGGAGGAGATCGATCCCGCGGAGATCCTGGAGCAGGCCTACGGAACCGAAGCCTTCATCCGCCTGCGGGAGAATCCGGTGGATATCAAGAGCGTGGGAGGGACCCATTTTTGCGATATCTATGCCGCCCGTAATGGCCGGGCCCTCTTCGTCTCCAGCGCCATCGACAATCTCCTGCGGGGAGCCTCCAGCCAGGCCCTGGCCGCCGCCAATCTGATGATGGGCCTGGAAGAGGGAGCCGGACTGCCGATCGTTCCCTATGTCCCATAGTGGAAAAAATAGATGATAAAGAGACGGACGAGATGAGTAAAGCCTCTTCCATCATCCAAGAGGGGGCGCTCTTCGTTGCCGATGCCCACTATCCCCACCACGGCGACGAGTTCCTCTACCTACTCAAAGCACTCGACGCAGGACGGATCGAAACGCCTCAGCTCTTTTTGATGGGGGATATTTTTGATCTGCTCTTCGGGTGCGGGAAGTATATCCGCAACTTCTACGCCGAGGAGATCGCGCTGCTCAACCGCCTCTCGGAGCGGATCGAGATCCACTACTTCGAAGGCAACCACGACTTTTGCCTGGGGAATGTTTTTCCGAAGATCAGTATCTACTCTCGTTCGATGCAGCCTGTGGCGATGGAGCTTGGGGACCGCAAAGTCATGCTCTCCCACGGAGATCGTTACGATGCGGGTTTGGGGTACGAGATCTTTACCTTTTTTCTCCGCAGTTGCCGGGGAATGTGTCTGTTTCTCCCTTGGCAGCAGCCTTTGACCGACCGGCCCATGAGAAAGCTTCGGGGCAAAAAGATCTGTCGTAAGATTCCGGCTTTTGAGAAGAAAGTGGAGCGGATAGTCTCCCGCTATCCTTATGAGATCGACCTGATCGTCGAAGGGCATTTCCATCAGGGAAGAAAGATCGGAAAATATCTGGCGCTTCCCGCATTGGCATGCCAGAAAGAGCTGGCAGTGGTCCAGGGCGGAGAGATTCGTTTCGTCACCCTGGATACTTTGATTGAGAGATAAAAACACCAAAGTTCCCGAAAGGATATTAATGAATATCAAAAAACTCTTTTTTCTGATATTTTGGCTGATCCCTCTACTGATCTGGGGGCGGGGATCGGCCGAGGCTTTGGAGGCCTGCGCCGCGACCAACGATCTGCGGGGGCTGAAAAACTCGGGAGGCCTGCACCTCAAGCCGGGCTCTGTTTACGAGCTGTTGCGTCGACACAAAGGGC
>JALSTG010000102.1 GCA_026983875.1 Campylobacteraceae bacterium | reverse complement strand
CATGGACCGCGTGATCGGCAGTACAGACGGAGACGGTATGGGGCCCGAGGTTGCCTTTGCCGTCACCCAGACCGGGGGTGGCGTCGAAGTTGAGTTTGGGGCCCGTGGCGTTGATCAGATAATCATAGCTGATCTCTTCGGTCTGACCCTCTTTGCCCTGACCGGTGTACTCGATGGTGATGTAGGGCTGATCGCTGCCCTCTTTTCCCTCGGGATGGATCGAAACCGCCTTGGCCTGGCGATAGTCGATCCCCGCTTTTTCATAAACGGGAGCCAGGGGGAAAACGACGTCCTCTTTTTTCATTTGACCGACACCGACCCAAATGTTGGAGGGGATCCAGTTCCAGTTGCTGTTGGGGGTGACCACCACGACTTCGTGCTCGTTGCCGAGCCACTTCTTAGCGAAGGTGGCGGCGGTATGTCCGGAGACTCCGCCGCCCATAACTACTACTCTAGCCATGCCTATCCTTTCGATTGATTTGAAACAGCATCAATTCTATTCCAAGGATGATTAAAGGTAAATTAAAAAATAAAAAATAACTATAATAATTATTTTTACTTATATTAAATATTAACAATTTTAAAATGCAAAGAGGGGTAGAAGGGCATTGATGATAAACTTTTCAAAGTGTTTTCATGATGGGGGCTTTATACAACATGAAAATAGAAGGAGGATGGATGTTGCGTCGCGGATTGGCCATATGTTTGCTATGTGTGGGGATACTATCTGCCGGCAAGGGAGATTTTCACCGCTCCATGTCCTCGTCGCCCACACGGCTCAACCCTCTCCTGGCTACCGATAGCGCCAGCGCCTCCATCGCCGACTGGATCTTCGACGGGCTTGTGAAATTCGACCAAAATGCCACTATCATCCCCGATTTGGCGGAGTCCTGGAGATTCGAAGACAACCGAACGCTGCTCTTCCATCTGCGTAAAGGGGTGCGTTGGCACGACGGCAAGCCTTTTACTGCCCGGGACGTGAAGTTTACCTACGAGTTCATGAACTCTCCCAAAGTGGTCACCCCCTACAAAAGCGACTTCAAATTCGTCGATCGTGTGGAGATCCTCGACGACTATACGGTCCGGGTGCACTATACCCAGCCCTATTTCAAGGCTCTTTCGATCTGGATGATGGGGATGCTGCCGGAGCATCTGTGGAAAAAAGAAAAAGATCCTATGCGCAGCCGGCTCAACAAACTGCCCGTCGGAACGGGCCCCTACAAGATGAACAAGCCCTTCGGTATCAACGAACGCATCGTGCTAGAGGCCAACGAGAACTATTTCCGCCACGCTCCCGGAATCAAGCGACAGATCTATCATTATATAGGTGATCCTTCGGCGGAGTTTATGATGCTCAAAGCAGGCAAACTCGATATCGGAGGGCTCAATCCATTGCAGGTAACCCGCCAGGTGGACGCCGCGTTTCGAGAGCGTTACGCTATCTATGAACAGCCCTCTCAGAGCTACACCTACCTGGGTTTCAACCTGCGCTTGAAGAAGTTTCGCGATCCCCGGGTCCGCCGGGCTCTCTCTCTGGCTATCGACCGCCAAGAGATCATCGACCTGCTCTTTTTTTCCCACGGCAGTCCCTGTTACGGTCCCTTCATGCCCGGCAGTGCCGTCTATCCGAAGGATTTTGTCCCCGAAAAATATGATCCCCGAAAGGCTCAGGAGCTTCTGGTACAAGCCGGCTACGGTCCGAAGCATCCTCTGCAATTCACCCTTGTGACCAATACCGGCAATGAGATTCGTATCAATGCCGCTCAGATCATTCAGCAGCAGCTGCAGCGCATCGGCGTACGGATGAAGATCCGCACGATGGAGTGGCAAGCCTTTCTCAATACGGTGGTCTTTCCTCGAAATTTCGAAGCGGTGCTGCTGGGATGGAGCCTCTCTCTGATTCCCGATGCCTACTCCATCTGGCACGGTGACGGGGACAGGAAGGGAGGCTTCAACTTCGTGGGCTATCACAACCCCGAAGTCGACCGTCTCATCGAAGAGAGCGAAAAAATTGTCGACCCCAAGGCTTTTGCCGAGCATTACCGCAAAATCTTCCGCCTTATTGTCGCCGACCACCCCTATATTTTTCTCTACATTCCCAACTCCATTACCGCCGTCAGCCGCCGCATTCGTGGGGTAAGCCCCTCCATCATCGGCATCGAGCACAACTTCATCGATTGGAAGATCAAAGATTGAGGCCGTGAATGCTTCTTTAAGCTTTTGGGAGTAAAATTTCCCCACATTTCAGGACTTGCCCAAAGCGCCGGAGTTTCTCTTCGACGCCTCACAGCCCTTATCGTTACTGTTTCGCTTCGTATTGTTTGGTATCGTTATCGATTGTTTCGGAGAATCGCCGATGTTTCATCTGGATGCGTTGTCGCTTATTTTTGTCTTTTTGATTGTGCTGGGTGCGATCCCCAATCTCTTCTATTCCCAGGGCTACCTGCCCCATATCGAGCGAAAAGCCCACTATCTGGTGCACTACTTCGCCTTCATTCTCTCGATGCTCGGGGTCGTGACCGCCGCCAATGCGATGGTCTTCCTCTTTTTTTGGGAAGTGATGAGTCTGACCAGCTGGCAGCTGATCCTGACCGAGCCCAAAGAGAAGGGCACGATCGAGGCGGCGCGATTTTATTTTTTCATGACGCATTTTGGTTTTATTTTTTTGCTGCTCTTTTTCCTCATCGCTTCGCAGGGAGATCTGCAGATGAGCTTCGAGCAGATGC
>JALSTG010000101.1 GCA_026983875.1 Campylobacteraceae bacterium | reverse complement strand
CGGCGGAGAGCATGCCGACAACGATGTGGACTTCCAGGAGTATATGATTATGCCCACGGGCTTTGAGAGCTTTTCGGAGGCACTTCGGGCCAGCAGCGAGGTCTATCACACTCTCAAGAAAATCCTGCATGAGAAGGGCCACAGTACTTCCCTGGGAGACGAGGGAGGCTTCGCACCTAACCTCAAAAACAACGAAGAGCCGATTCAGATCATCATGGAGGCGATCGAAAAGGCAGGTTATACCCCTGGAGAGGAGATCGTGATCGCTCTGGACGTCGCCTCCAGCGAATTGGTGAACGAAAGCGGAAAATATGTGCTCAATTCGGAAAACCGGGAGCTCAGCAGTAGTGAGATGATCGACTACTACGAGAAGCTGGTGGCCAAATACCCTATCGTCTCCATCGAAGACGGTCTGAGTGAGGATGACTGGGAAGGATGGAAAGAGCTGACCGATCGCCTGGGCGGAAAGATCCAGCTGGTGGGAGACGATCTCTTCGTCACTAATGCCCATATCCTCAACGAGGGGATCGAAAAAGGTATCGCCAACTCCATTCTCATCAAACCCAATCAGATCGGCACGGTTTCGGAGACGATGCTTACCGTTCGTCTGGCCCAGCGCAACGGCTATACCTGTGTCATGAGCCACCGCTCCGGCGAGAGCGAAGATACCTTTATCGCCGATTTCGCCGTCGCCCTCAACACCGGCGAGATCAAAACCGGCTCGACGGCCCGCAGCGAACGAACCGCCAAATACAATCGCCTCCTGGCTATCGAGGAGGAACTGGGTGAGTTCGAATATCTCGGCAATGCCCTCTTCTAAATCCAACAGCTTGGGGCTTCATCCGGGCGAGAAGGGGGAAAGCGGCAACTGGTTCGGCTTTTCGCTACGAAGTCTCTTGCTGATTGTTGTGGGGATTTTGCTCTTCGGTCTCTACGTTGGAGTCCTGCTCTTTGGCGAGAACTCCCTGGAGGTCCTCAACGGCCTGGAACGGGAGAAAATGCATCTTAGTACCGAGAAGCGGCGACTTCAGCAGGCCAATCAGAAACTCCAAAAAAAGTATTTCGAACTTCTCCAGATCACCGGGGGGTAAGTTTCTCTTTTTTCCACGCTTTCTGTTTCATCTTTTCACGATAGAACCCCATAAGTTTGAGCAATCCCATCGCTATGATTACTTCGAAAAGGCTGGCGAGGATCAGTTTGTAGTAAGTCAGTAGCGTAATGTTGTTGGTGGTATAGCCGATGGTGGCGACGGCGATGAGCAGTGTCAGAGGCATCGAGAGGGCGACGGCGACGGTCAGGGCATCGAAATAACCGCCGAGGGAGCGAAGGGTGAAGGCCGAGAGAATTCGGATACCGAACATCAGCGCCGTAATCTCAAGGGCACCGGAAAGGACACCGGGAATCAAAAGAGCGCCCAGATCGAAGGAGACGCCTACATGGATGAAGAAGAGCGGCACGAGGAAGCCGAAACCCAGGCTGGACATCTTCTCTTCCAGGTGTTTTTCGTGATGGAAAAAAGCACTGATGGCCACCCCGGCGATAAAAGCTCCCAGGGCCAGCTCCAGATGCAGCAGAAGCATCACCGTGATCATCATAAAAAAGAGCGCCATAGCTAGGCGGATATCCTGGTCGGCGATATCGGCCCGGGGCATGAGCTTTTTCTTCAGTTCGGGGAACCACCAGAAGATGAGATGGAGCAGGTGGTATGCCAGGTAGATAGCGGCAATAAAGAGCACAAGATAGGCAATCTTGAAGACCAGTTCCCATCCAAAGCCCACGGTACTGGCGGCATCGAGAATCGTCAGAGCGGCGATGCTGGCGATCTCACCGAGGACCCCTACGATAATCGAGAGATTGAGCCAGGGTTCTTTTCGGCCATAGATCTTGGCGAGAGAGGCAAGCAATCCGATGGAGATCAGGGGCAGCGAAACGGTTACGATAGGATTGAGCTTGAGAAGAAAACCGGAGAGAAGGGCAAGACCTCCGAGGGAGAGGGTAAAGAGGATCGCCTGGCGGATAACCCGGGGAGGGCTGGAGCTGATCTCCTTGAGGTTGACCTCCATGCCGGCAAGAAACATCAGGTAGAGGAAGCCTACTTCGGCAATAAGTTTAAAATATTCGTTGTCATGGAGCAGGCCGGCAAAAGCCAGAAGTGTCCCGAGGATAATTTCCACCGGGGGAGTAGGCATTCGTACCATTTTTGCCACAAAAGGCGAGAGCCATAAAAGCAGGGAGAGGGTAAGGATGAGCGTGACGTCAGCGGCCATGACACTCCGTGGCTACCTCATAACCGAGATCCTGAAGGCGCTGACGGTCCCGATCGGGGGACTCGCCGGGGGTGGTGAGGTAGTCTCCGATGACGATAGCATTGGCTCCGGCGTCGAACATGGCGTCTTCGTAACCCGAGAAGAGCGCTTCCCGCCCGCCGGCGACCATCAGCAGGGGTAGATCGGGCATCCGTTCCCTCATTCGTCGAATCACCGACAGTCCCGCCTCCCGACCGATGGTCCGTTCGGGAATCGGTAGCGCGGGGTTGGGGATATAGAAGTTCAAAGGGACCGACTCCGGTTGCAAGGAAGCAATACTCTCAAGGAGAGATTCCCGGTCCTCCTCTTCCTCCCCCATACCGAAGATCCCGCCCGTGCAGAGGGAAAGGCCCGCACTTTTCGCCGCTTCACAGGTCGCATAACGCTCCTCCCAGCTATGGGTGCTGCAAATTTCTGGGTAGTAGTGGCGGCTGGTCTCTAGGTTGTGATTGTAGCTAGAGATACCGTGGGCCTTGAGATGTCGCAACTGTTCGGGAGTGGCGGTGCCGTTGCAGGCGATGAGACGCAGTCCGGGTAGCTCCCGGCTTAGGCGATCGGCAAGACGGGCGATATATTCGGTCGTTTTGCCGTCGAGTCCTTTGCCGGCGGTCACCAGGCAGTAGCCTAGGGCGCCGTTGGCGGCAGCTTGCCGGGCCTCCTCGAGGACGCGGCTCTCCTCCTTGTAGGTATAACGCTCGATAGGGGCTTTGTAGCGCACGCTCTGGGTGCAGAACTTGCAATCCTCATTGCAGGTTCCGCTCAGGACATTGTTGATGGCACAGAGAAAAATCTGCTTCTTTTGCATGGCGCCATTATACAGAGATATTTTGAACCCGGGCTCATTCTGCGATATGATATGAAACTGTATTGCGAGAAAATAAGTCTGAAAGGTATCGATGCATCGAATGAAGATCGGTATTATACTCGGGGCGTGTCTCGCCTTCGCCCCATTGTGGTCGGCAGTCCCTCCCCTCCTGGTGCTGGGTGCCTCGCAGAAGCGGAGCGCTGCTGATCTCCAGCGCGAACAGGTTATGCATCTTCTCTCCACTCTAAAGCATCCGCCGGTGCTCTACCTGAAAAAGGTGGACAGAATGTGGTTGGTGGAGTTGGAAACTCGGGGTATGGATCAACCACTCTATGATGAAATAGTGGAAAAACTTAAACATGCGGGGATCGCTTCCATCGCCGTAAAACAAGTGACGAAGAGTAGCTCGGTCTCTTCGACTTCAAGAGAGAGATGGCAGTGGGGAATGCTGCTTGCTCTAGCACTCATGGGCACAGGGTTTTTCGTCAGACGTTTTCTTCAGACCCGGTCCTTGGGAAAGAGTCAGGAGGCTTTGGAAAAACGCCAACAGGGTTTGGAGGGAAAATTGGAACAACGAGGATCTTCATGAAAAAATACCGCTCGATACTTGTCCTCTGTTTTTTAGCGCTTTTGATTCCTCTACCCGTAACAGCTGAGAAGCTGATCATCTTAAAGAGTGGAAAGGAGCGAAAGGCTTTGGAGTCGGAAGCACAAACCCTGGGAAAAGCGATAAAGCGTACCGCTAAAATCGTCAAATCGGAGGGAGGATATCGTTTGATCCTCGGTCCGCTGCCAGAGAGTGAAAAAACGGCGTCGCTCTATTTTCAGCTCAAGCAACGTTATCCCTCGGCACACATCATAGAGTACTTTCCCGATTTGGGTAGCGCAACGAAACCCGAAACGAAAATACTTTTGGGTCCTCGGCAGGTTGATGGAAGAGCAATACTCCCCTCCGGAGAGTCGGATGCCGGGGAGTATCGGCTATGGATCGCCCTGTTCGCTTTGGCATTGACCGGCATACTGGCGCTCTTTTTCTCTTCCAGGAAGATGCAGCAGCTTCAGGCCGGGCACGAACGGATCCTCCGTAGGCATGAAGAGATCGAACAGCGCTTCAACGAATTGTTTCAGCGTTTGGGAGAGCGGATCTATCATCTCAGTAACGATATTGTGCAGTTTACCAGCAAGGTTGCCGACGAGATCCAAGATCAAAATGTGGGAGAGAAGCTCAAAAGAGTGGTCAAGACGGAAAACCGCATCATGGATGCTACCAGCAATCTCCTCGACTTCCTGCGACTGAGATCGAAAAAAGTTTCAATCCGTAAAGAGCGATTTGAAATCAACAGTATGCTCGAAGATATCGTAGAGATGCTTTTGCGTGATAAAGCGCCTATCAGTGAGATGGAGACGGAGCTGATCTTCTCGATTGATCGAGAAGTTCCTAAGTATATTACGGGAGATTTCGTTCACACGGGTGAAGCGCTGAGTAAACTACTGGAACACGCGATGACCCAGGCTCTGGGCACGGAGGTTCGGCTCGATATCCATGTCCATCAGCCCTTCACGGGGGGGATGGAGATGCAGTGTACCATTACCTACTATCCCGGCTCGGAAGAGGAGGACCTCAAAGAGTATTTTGTCCCCCGTTTCGATGAAGAGGCCGGGACCTACCGTCGTCTGGGCTGTTTTGTAGCTCATGAGCTTATCGAGTTGATGGGAGGGAAGGTGACGGTGGGGAAAAACCCCCGCTTAAATCAGATGATCATCGATATAAGTATTCCCGTCGATAAAGCCGAGGGGAACAAGCGCAGGAAGTATCGTCTCAGACGCAAGGAATATACCCAGAAAAAAGTGCTGATCGTCAATCGCAGTTATGACGCTTCGTTGGCACTGAAGGAGATGTTTGCCTATTTCCGTCATGAGGTTCAGCTTTTAAATGCCGAAGAGTTTGAGGGGGGTGAGCTTCACTTGCAAGGGTATGACATCTTGGCAATCGATGAAGGCCTGATAGATGGGGCCCTGGCAGAACGGTTGGAGCTTTACCGCAGAGATCTGGGAGTGAAGATAGTCGGATTACGCAATATCTTCGCTCCCGTAGCAAGCCACTGTGATCCAAAAATATTTGACGCCCGTGAAATCAAACCGATGAATTTCAAAAGGGTTCTGGCCCTGATCAACGGACTCTATGGAGGGAAAGCGCAGCATCGGGAGAAGAAAGGGGAGTCGGCTCTGCCCCAGAAACCCGATCGGGAGTTTTGGGAGAAGATTCCTCCGACACCCCGCGTAACCCTGGGAAGCTTCCGAGACTTTTCCGGTTCGACCATCCTGGTCGTCGAGGACAACGAGATCAATATGAAAATGCTTTCACGCATTCTAGGTATTGCAGGTCTGCATGTCATTGAGACATATAACGGACAAGAGGCTCTTGAGGCAATAGAGGATCCCCGTAACGGGACGATCGATCTGGTGCTGATGGATATCAATATGCCGGTGATGGATGGACTGGAAGCGACACGTAAGATCCGAGCGCTTGCAAAGGGGAGGAAGCTTCCCATCGTGGCGCTTTCCGCTCTTAACAATGAAACCGAGCGGGCCCGCATGAAAGAGGCGGGCATGGACGGCTATCTGCCCAAGCCTTTGGAGATCCGATCACTTTATACACTTTTTGATCGCTATCTCAGACGGGTTCCCCTCTCACAGGAGGAGCGGGAGGAAGCGTCGATACCTGATGTGGAGGGGATCGCAATGGAGGAGGCTTTGGAGCGAACTCAGGGAAGCGAGATGCTGCTTAGGGAGATATTTGAAGAGTTTTTGCAGAGTTACGGTGAAAGTGACAAGAGGCTCAAAGCGCTTTACGATCAGGGAAATTATTCAGCCTTTCAGCAGACGGTTCTCGACATGCTGGGCATCTCCGGAACGATTGGAGCGCAAGAGTTACACGGAATTACCCGAGAGATCTATCGCCTTCAGTTTCATCACAAGATGGATCTCATTCCTCAATGTCTAAGTGAGTATGAAGCCGCCCTCTCCAAACTTAGACGCTCTTTGAGCGCTTATCTGAGGGAGTCCGGGGGAAGCAGTGGAAATCCGAGCTCCAATGAGTCGCATCGGGACTCCTGAAATAGTGGGTCAGATCCCAGCTCTCCTCGCGGCACTCCAACAAGAGACATTCACTCAGGGGTTTTTCTCGGGCGCAGACTTCGCCGGGGTTGAGGTAGAGCGTGCCGCCTTTTTCCTCGGCAGCGAAGCGATGGGTATGGCCATAGATCACCAGCTCCGTATCCGGTGTTAGATAGTGGGGTAAATGCATCATTTTGACCTTCAGATCCCTAATCTTGAAGTACCAGGGTTCGGGCTTGATCCGGTAACGGGAAGCAAGAGGGCGTAAGGCAGCATCGTTGTTGCCGAAGACCGCGGCGTAGGGGAGGCCCGTCGCCTCGAGCTGCCGGAGGTTTTCCTCTAGGCAGAGATCGCCGGCGTGAAGTAGGTATTCCGCTCCCTCCGAGAGGAGTTGATCGATGGCAGCTTGCTGGAGGTCGCTGCGACGATGGGGATCAGAGAGAATGCCGATTTTCATCCCTCGGGTTCCGAGGGATGAAAAAGTGAAGAGTGAAGAGTGAAGAACGAAAAGTTTTTAGGATGACTTCTCTTCCACATAAACACTCTTTTCTTTTAAAGGCCCATCTTGCCGGGATTGAGGATGCCGTTGGGGTCGAAGGCCTTTTTGATATCCCGAAAAAGCTGAAGCTCTGCAGGGCTGAAGGCGATTTCCATGAATTCCGCCTTGCTCAGACCGATGCCGTGTTCGCCGCTGAGGGTTCCGCCCATCTCCACGACGAGCTCGAAGATTTCATGGATCGCCTTGTGCCCTTTCTCCAGCTCTTCAGGGTCGGAACCGTCGACCATCACGTTGACGTGTATGTTTCCGTCGCCGGCATGGCCGAAACAGGGGACGACCAGGCCGTACTTCTCTCCGATGGCATAGATCCGCTCCAGGGCTTCGGGAAGTTTACTGCGGGGGACGGAGATGTCTTCGTTGAGTTTTTTACTGCCGTAGAGGGTGATGGAGGGAGAGGCGCCCCGCCGCCCTTTCCAGATTAACTCACGCTCGGCCGGATCTTCGGCGACGCGAAACTCTTGGGCACCGTTGGCCCGGAAGGACTCTTCCAGGACCTTGAGTTGAAAGTCTACCTCCTCGGGGACATTGCCGTCCACGTCGCCGATAAGCAGAGCACCGGCCTCCTTGGGAAGCTCGATGCCCAACTTCTCTTTGACCGCTTTGACGACCAGGGCGTCGAGGAACTCCATGGCTACAGGATTGGCTCCTTCGGCCAGAGATTTGAAGACGGCGTTCATGGCGGCTTTGACATCGGGGAAGATGCCCATATAGCTTTTGGCATAGCGGGGTTTGGGAATGAGCTTGAGGGTGATCTCGGTAATGACCGCCAAAGTCCCTTCACTGGCGATGAGAATGCCGGCGATATTGTAGCCTGCCACATCCTTGATAGTGCGCTTGCCGGCGCGGATGATGTCGCCGTTGGCCCGTACTGCCCGCAGGGCCATGACATAATCCTTGGTCAGACCGTATTTGGCGGCGCGCATCCCGCCGGCATTTTCACTGACGTTTCCACCGAGAGTGGAGTACTCTTCACTGGCGGGATCGGGAGGGTAGAAGAGCCCGAGAGCCTCGACGTGGCGCTGGAGGTCTTTGTTGATGACGCCGGGTTGGACGATGGCAAGCATATTCTCCATGTCGATCTCGAGAATCTTGTTCATATGTTTTTCCATGGCCAGGACGATGCCACCGTTGACCGGCAAGGCGCCGCCGGTGAAGCCGCTACCGGCCCCCCGCGGGACGATGGCGATGCCGTGGTGGTTACAGTAGACCAGGATGCGGCTGACATCCTCTTCGTGACGGGGAAAGACGACGGCGTCGGGTTCGTAGTGGGTACGGGTCGCGTCATAACTGTAGGCTCTGAGATGAGCTTTGTCGTGATAGACATTGTCGTTTCCGACGATATCGGAAAGGGCTTGAAGGTGTTTGGCGTCGATCATCGGATCGCTCCAACGCTCTGATAGTAGTCACCCTTGGAGGAACCGCCGAATAATCCGCTGCTGATTTTGCTAAATCGGGTATAGAAGGGGTATTTCGTCTCTTTACCGACGGGTCGGAAGGGTTTTTGTCCGACGATACGGCCGCTGACGGGATCGAAGAGGATCGCCCGATTTTTTTGGACAATGTAGACCAGTCCCACCTGGGCCTCCCGGGCGAATTTGGCCAGATTGGAGGCGCTGGGAGTCCCGTCGCCTTCTCTGGCGAGGAAGGCGGCGTAGAGATCGGGGTGGATCCAGAGCCGGCCGCCGGATCGAACGATCTTGGCGTAGGTCTTGGCGTTGGGAGCCAGAACCAGAACGTTGTTATAGAGATAACCGCCGATGACCTTGTCTCCAGGTTGGACGACGGTTTTGGGAGTTGGAAGCCCTTTGTGATCCAGCAGATCGCCCTTGCGGATCAAGGCTTGCCCGGGAGCTGTCTGGGTGAGGAGGGCAGTGATCGCCTGACGACCTTTGCCGAAATCGTGGATCACGATCCCGCTCATACCGTTGACGGGAAGTGCCCGGGAGAGGGTGATTTGATTGCCGTTGACGGCTTTGACGGTTGTATGAGTCGTCGGCGGGAAAAAACCGGCCCAAAGCGGAAAGGCTGCCGCTATAACTATCAGCAAGAATTTTTTCATCGTTTGTATCCTTTGTCACTTTGTGTGATCGCAAAAGTGCCTTGATTATACTGCCTATGGATTGAAACTTCAATGAAGGGGGCGATAGGGTATAATATCTCCCATTTTTATCCCTGTCGATACGGGAGCTCCAAGGAGACGGCAGCATGTGGAGAGTGGTGGTTTTCTGTTTGCTGTTTGTATTGCTTCAAGGAGCGGAGGTACGCCAGACGGTCTGGAAAAAGGGTGAGACTTTTTCCGACTACCTTCAGCGTAACGGCATTTCATTGGAACTCCTCAAAAGTATCTCCGGGGAGGATGCCAAATATCTTTCAGAGATTCAAGCAGGAGAGCCTTTCTATGAGATGAGAGAGGGGACGACGCTGCTGCAGTCGCTGATCCCCATCGGAGAAGAGATGCAGATTCAGTTGTCCCGGGATCTGCGAAGCGGTCGCTACCGTTTTGACATCATTCCCATCGTCTATCGGGTCGTCGAAGATCGGGCCGTCGTAGAGATCCGCAAAAGCTGTTCGGCCGATATCGACCGCGTGACCCACAATCCCCGCCTTGGATTTCTTCTCAAGTACCTTTATAAGGGAGCGGTGGACTTCCGAAAACTGCGCCGGGGGGACAAAGTGGCATTTGCCTACCGTCAGAAGAGTCGGCTGGGTCGCCCCTGGGGGCAGGCGGAGATTCGAGGCGCCGTCGTCGAGAGCCGCATGAAGCGGCGCTTTATCTTCGTGGATGAAGAGGGCAATGCCTGGAACGATGTGGTGAAAAAAGTACGAAGCACCCGAAAGGGGAAGCGGGAAGTGCTCAAGACGGTGACCCGGACGGTACGATCTAGCGTCCGGCAAAGCCGCTTCGTAATGCCCATCCGGGGTGCGCGGATCACCTCCCGCTTCTCCTACAAGCGCTGGCATCCGATTCTTCATCGGTACCGTCCCCATTTGGGAGTTGACTGGGGGGCAAAACGGGGGACGCCCCTGTATGCTATCGCCAAGGGTCGCGTCATCTATGCCGGTTGGATGCGGGGATACGGCAAGGTGGTCAAAATCGACCATGGCGGGGGATTTGTCAGTCTCTACGCCCACCAGAGCCGGATCAAAGTCCGTCGAGGCCGATATGTGAAAAGGGGTGAAGTGATCGGTTTCGTCGGTAGCACCGGACGCAGCACCGGGCCTCACGTCCATTTCGGTCTCTACAAAAACGGACGGGCGGTCAACCCACTCCACTATTTGGGAAAGAGCGCAAAGGCCCCTACCCTTCGGAAGATTACCCGCCATCTCAAAATGATGGAGGAGTATACCGTCGTCCAAACCAAAACCGTACCGATCAAAGGAGCCAAAAGGCTCAAAGAGCAACTCGTGAGCGCTCTGGAAAATCCGCCGAAGGCCTATCAATGGGAACCTTATAAACGAAGTGTCATTCGTCTCAGAGATAAAAAGCGTTATCCGGACAATGAGGAGGTGCAGTCATGGGCAGTGAAGTAGAGTATCAAGAGGAGAAACACCGCCTCGCCCAGCTTTTGGAAGACCCCAAAGAGCTGGAACATTACCATGCCAGCGAGTTGGCTCGTCTTTTCAAAGAGCTCTATCGCGAAGAGGGCCAAGAGGTATTTGTCCGCTATCTGAGACGGGTACCGGAGGAGCGGCTCGGAGAGCTGCTGCTGGAGCTACCCGATCATTTGCGGGACGAGGCTCTCGAGGCTCTTTCCCCGCAGAAGCTCTCGGATGCCGTGGATGAGCTTGCCAGTGACGATGCCGTGGATCTGATGCAGGAGCTCCAGGATCTGGATGAAGAGAAGGAGCGCCAGGTCCTCTCCAACCTGGATGACGAAGATGCCCGGGAAATTTTGGCTTTGAGTCACTATGACGAAGATCAGGCGGGCTCTCTGATGCAGACCGAGCTCTTCAGTGCCGAGCTCGACGAAAAGGTGGGACGTGCGATCGAGCGTCTGCGACGCCTGAAACGGGAAGAGGGACTCGAGAATATCCACCAGGTATTTTTGGTGGATAAATTCGGCTTTCTCGTTGGCGCGATGCCCCTGGAGGATGTGATCACTTTCGATTTCGACAAGACCTTCCGGGACTATCTCGACGAATCCCACAAGCTTGTTCCCTCGGTCAAGGCGACCGATTCGATCGATGAGGTCGTCAAGCTGTTCGAGGATTACGATCTGGTCGTTCTGCCGGTTACGGACGAGAGGGGTAAGCTCATCGGGCGGATTACCTACGACGACATCGTCGATGTTATCGAAGAGCGTGCTACGGATCAGATCTATAAAATGGCCGGAGTCGACGAGGAGACGGAAGAGGAGCGCCATATCGGCATCATCACCAAGAAGCGGGCGATTTGGCTGGGGGTCAATCTGGTCACGGCGATTCTTGCCTCCTTGGTGATCGGTCTCTTTGACGAGACGATCAAAGCCTATGTAGCCCTGGCAGTGTTGATGCCTATCGTCGCCTCTATGGGAGGTAACGCCGGGACCCAGTCTCTGACGGTTATGGTGCGTCAGCTCGCTCTGGGGGAAATCGACTGGCACGAGGCCAAGAGCGCCGTCTGGCGAGAGGTGGCCGTCAGTCTTCTTAATGGCTTGATCTTTGCCGTAGTGATGGGGGTGATCGCATTGCTATGGTTCCACGATGCCCGATTGGGGCTGGTGATCGGCCTGGCAATGATCATCAACCTGATCTTCGCCGGGCTCTTCGGCGCAATCATTCCTCTAGGGCTCAAACGGGTAGGTATCGATCCTGCCGTCGCCTCTTCGGTGCTCTTGACCACCGTGACCGATGTGGTCGGTTTTTTCGCCTTTTTGGGCCTGGCCAAAGTCATCCTGCTCTCCTGAGATGAAGATCCATATCGAAAACTTCCGCCTGGAGCCGCTGACAGAGGGGCATTTCATCCATCCGAAACTGGCTCGTTATCGCCAAGACGGAGAAGAACGCAGTTGGGAGATCCTCGAAGCCCACGATAGCGTCGCAGTGCTGATATGGCACAGGGAATGGGAACGCTTTCTCTTTGTGCGGCAATTTCGTCCCGCAGTTTATGCCCACGGCGGAGACGGGATGACGGTAGAGCTTTGTGCCGGTCTGGTAGACAAGGATCTACCTCTGGAGCGGATCGCTGCCGAGGAGGTCGAGGAGGAGTGCGGCTTTAGAGTCGATCCTTCTTCCCTGGAGCGGGTGACTTCCTTTTTCACCTCTGTGGGCTTCGCCGGGAGCCGGCAGACCCTCTATTATGCTGAAGTCGAGGAGTCGATGCGTATCGGTCCCGGCGGCGGGATCGAGGGAGAACAGATCGAAGTGATCGCCATGAGCCCGGAGGAGAGCCGGAGGCTGATGACGGATGATGGGATCGCCCGCACCCCGGGCTTGCTTTATGCGCTGTGTTGGTGGTTCCGAGAATATTCTCCTTAAGTATTCCGTCGTAAACTGTAAATATTTATGATTACAAACTACTATATTCATCAATACATATTCTACATATTTTAAGCATCCCGAGATATAGAACAATGTATACTTTATATCCATCAGAATCATTCAGAGCATTCTATGACGTCATGGAAAGTAGGATTGTAGGAAATACCCTACACCGAAAGAGTAGGTTTGTTGGGTAATGTCTTACATTTACATTTCTTTGGATTCGCTGAAAATTCAAACAAAATGAATCATTGGAACGGGGGAACACTTAGAATGAGATACATAAAGTCCACATTGATACCGGCCCTGCTTTTGATGGGGCTGATGTTCATA
>JALSTG010000100.1 GCA_026983875.1 Campylobacteraceae bacterium | reverse complement strand
AGCAACTTCGTCGGCTCCTACAGTTTCGGTGAGTTGGGGGATACGTGGCGTCCCTTCGTGCTCGGAGGATTCGGATTCAACAAAATCAAGCAAGATCGGCTCAAGATCGGCAGCGGCGGAGATGTCCAACTCGACTCGACCTACCTCCAGCTCGGCGGCGGGATCCACTACAACCCCACCCAAAATCTCAGCTTCTCCCTGGGGGGCTCGGGACTCTGGCTTAGCAGCGACGGAGACTACTCCGGGAGCGATGCCGGCTTGCAAAAATATTTCGGTCACGACAGCGATACCGCCCTCTACGATCTCTTCGCGACGGTACTGCTTCATAGCGAGATCAACGGCTACAAACCCTACGCCGGCGCCACCGTCCACTATCTAAACATCGACTACGATTTCGATCTCTCCGACAGCAAAGGTTTCAGCGGCGACCTGGAGATCGGCACCTACACTCCCGTCTTCGCCTACGTGTGGGATCTGCCGGTGCGTGCCCGAGCTTTTGCGGCGGGAAGCTTCCTCTCCGGTGACCTGAGCGACGATATCGCCTTCGATCGCTACTACACTGCCGGAGCGAGCCTGCTCTGGAAGATCGGACCCAAAATCCATCTCTTCGACGACGCCTTCAAAGAGACGGAGCTCTCCTTCAATCTCCAGGCAACGACCGGAGACAAGGATCTCCAAGGCTGGAAAGCAAGCGTCAGCTTTAGCATCGCCAAATTTTAAGCCCCCATTTTGCCCAAGGCAAACGACACCCGACGCCATCGAGCCGTAATGAAACCGATCCCCGACTACTCCGACCGACCCCTCTGTGCGATCCTGGAGGAGCTACGGGATCGGATCCGGCAGCTCGACCCCCAAGAGATCTTCGATTTCCTCGCGCTCGATCCCGACCTCTGCACCGGCCGTTACGCCGGGGAGAGGATCGCAATCCAGCAAGAGCAGGGAATCTGCCGCGGCTGGGACGATTGGAACACCCTCGCCCGGCATCTGGGATGCCGCCTGCTCACCCCCCGGTGCGAGAGCGGCTCGAAAGTGCGCGTGCGCCTGCAAAAACTAAGCCCGAAGAGTTTCCATACTTCCGACGCAAGCTCACGCGGGGAAAAGTACGCCTCCCATAGCCCCTACGCCCGCATCCGCAAAAACGAAACCCCCGCTTTTTTCTGCGACTACCGCCGGGCGCTAGAGCGCTTGCAGATTCCCCACAGACGCCGTATCCTCGACCTGGGGCTCAATCGGGGCGACGAGCTGGAGCCGATCCTGGAGCTTGCGGGGGAAAATGCGCAGAGCCTGGAGATCACCGGCGTTGACCTCGCCTGCGACGCCCTGGCAGAAGCGCAAAAGCGCTGGCCCGCTCTGCGAACCCATTGCCACGATCTCAACCGTCTGGACGAACTAAATTTAGGTCGCTTCGACCTCATCCTCTCCATCGGCACCCTCCAGAGCCCCGGCATCGAGATGAAGCCCCTGATCATGGAGCTGGTGCAAAACCACCTCGCGCCGGAAGGCGTGATCTTGCTGGGTTGGCCCAACGCCCGCTGGATCGACGGCGAACTCCTCTACGGCGCCCGCCCGAAGAACTACTCCTTCCCCGAACTCTCCCTCGTGATCAAAGATCTCTTCTGGATCAAAAAATACCTCCAGCAGCACCGATTCCGGGTCATCGTCACCGGCAGAGAGTATCTCTTCCTCGAAGCGACAAAAATCGTTCGATCTCTCTAGAAGTCCGTTTCGATTTTTCTGCTATAGTTTCGGCAAATTTTATCCATAAGGAGATATTCATGGCAATCAATGCAAAGAAAATGGCCAAATTCTGCCGCCCCTTTCGGATCGTGCTCGGGTTGGCGCTGATCGTCGCCGCCTATTTCACCGGAATCAAGTGGCTCTACCTCGGGATCATTCCCCTCATCGCAGGACTCGTAGGCTTCTGCCCCGCCTGCGCCGTGACTGGCCAGTGCACAATCTTCGGCAAAGAGAAGGACTCCGAAGCATGAAGACCCTCAAGGTGATGTTGGGCTGGCTCCTGGCCGGGTTGTTGCTAATCCAATTCGTTCGTATCCAGGTTCCGCCCGCGCCCGAGGCATCGCCGGCCGACGAAATCCAGGCTCCGCCGAAAGTGACGGCGATCCTCAAGCGCTCCTGCTACGACTGCCACTCCAACCATACCGACTGGCCTTGGTACAGCCACGTGGCTCCCATCGCGTGGGAGGTCAACAGCCACGTCAAAAACGGGCGAAACTGGCTCAACTTCTCCATCTGGAACCGCTACGACAAAGAGAAAAAAATTAAGCTCTATAAAGGAATCGCCGAATCCATCGAACGGACCATGCCCCCCGTCGACTATCTATGGATCCATAAAAAGGCTCGCCTCAGCAAAGAAGATCGGGATTTTATCAAAGCCTGGGCCCAAAAAGAGCTCCAAAAGCTTGATCAAAACCCCGGCAGTTGACGTCGCTATCCAATAAAATACGGCGGCGTTCAAATCGTGTCGCCTTTCTCTATTTCTCTTCCACATCATACTCACGTCTATCGATAAAATCGCGCTATACTCACGAGAAAAGAGGAGCTTGAAGCAATGAATCTTATACAAATCGGCAATCTTTTTCTTCACGATACCGTCGCACTGGTGACGATCCTCAACCCACTTGCCGCAGCTAGCATCATGCTGGGAATGATCACGGCACCGACGCCGGGAGTGATCCGGCCTATCGCCTGGCGTGCCAGCCTCACCGTCGTCATCGCCGGACTTGTCACTCTCTATTCGGGAGAATTTCTCTTCAAGCTCTTTGGCATCAATGTCCTTTCCATCAAAGTAATCGGCGGTGTGATCCTGATGTTAATCGCGATCAACATGGCCTACGGTCAACCCAGCAAAGCCCGGCACACGCCGGAGGAGAAAGAGGAGGCCCAAAGCAAAATAGAGGAGAATGAAGATATCTCCATTGTTCCTCTGGGAATCCCCATCCTCTTCGGCCCGGGGGTCATCGCCACCATCGTAGTCCTGAACCACAACCATCAGTCCGAGCTGCACCATCCCGTCGAAAGCTACCTGCTCGTAACCGTCGCACTGCTCGCATCGGCTGCGGTCGTCTACTTCTCTTTACGCTATGCCGGAGCGATCAACAGGTTCCTGGGTGTGACGGGGATGAAAATTCTCACACGAATCATGGGGCTGGTCGTCGGCGCTATCGCCGCACAGTTCTTGATCTCGGGGATTCAAGGGCTTTGGACGAGTTGAATTTTATGCCGCAGATGAGCTTCTTATATACTTCTTCTCCTTCGAAGAGATATTGCTGAGAATCCTACCTTGTGATACCGTCACCCACGGTAACGCCACCCCTTACAAAGCAGAAACCCGACAATAATTGTCAGAATTACCGATTTTTTGTGCTATACTTCCTAACACAACTTCAAGGAAAAGGAGCGTAATATGCCCAAGATTAACCGCTATGTAGACATCTCCACCATCGACAGAGAGGCGAAAAAAGATTACATCGATCGCCACTCTCCCTTCGTCCACTGTGAAAGCACTGCCAAAAAAGGCGAGCCCTTCAAAGTCAAGGTAAAAATGGGGAACGAATACTGCCATCCCGACGATTTCGATCACTACATCGCCTACGTCCAGCTCTGGGACGGAGAAACCCTCCTGGCCCAGACCAACTGGCAGCCCGGCACCATGGGTAACGCATGTGCCCACGCCGAAGTGGACTTCTACGTCGTGCCCACCAAGAGCAAAATGAAGCTCACCGCCATGAGCTATTGCACCAAGCACGGACTCTGGGAGAGTGATCCCGTCGAGGTCTCCGTCACGGAGTAATCGCTCTCGCGATTCATTCCCTCCTAATCATATAGAGAGAAGCCGATCTCCGCTTCTCTCCCCCTTTTTTCCCACACATATCAACAAACCAACAAATCGGTTATAATCTCGCCATGAGAAATCTCCATAATGCGCTTCTACTCAAACAACTGCAGGTCCTCAAAGATCTGGGATACCAATATACCGACATCACCCCCTCCGACCTGGAACCGGAACCGGTCCAGCTCCCCGACGACCTGGAGAGCCTGAGACAAATGGTCGAAAAGTGCCACCTCTGTGATCTGAGCAAGAGCCGGCACAAGGTGGTCTTTGGAGAGGGCAACCCAAAGGCGGATCTGATGTTTGTCGGGGAGGGTCCCGGAGCTACGGAAGACAGTACCGGTCGCCCTTTCGTCGGACGGGCGGGAGAGCTTCTGAATAAAATGATCGAAAACGTCCTTTTTCTCAAGCGCGAAGAGGTCTACATCGCCAATATCGTCAAGTGCCGTCCTCCCGGAAACCGGGTCCCTACCCCCACCGAAGCCTTCACCTGCCGCCCCTATCTCCTCAAGCAGATCGAACTGATCGCACCGAAGATCATTATGACCCTCGGCGCGACGGCCTATCGCTATCTGAGCAACGACGAGACCCCCATCAGCCGGGTACGGGGACACATCATCCGGACCGAAAAGTATCTGATCGTCCCGACCTTCCACCCCAGCTACCTCCTTCGCAACCCCTCGGCCAAAAAACAGGCATGGGAAGACCTGATCAAGGTCAAAGATCTCCTGGAGAACTCAGCAGATAATTAAGGAGCCCTTTTCAAGCGCTCCGCCTCCTCCTCTGCCGCACCAAGGCGCCAGTAGAAAAACTCCTGATTGAGATAACCCACGACATCCATCAGGAGCTCTTTCTTCGGCGTGATGAAGTAGATCGTCGGCGTGACCGAGGTTTTGGAGAACTCACGCTTGACGATGGGATCGTCGATCAGCAGACGTACCGGCACGAAGCCCTCTTGGATGCTTCGGACGACGTCGGGATCGCTCAAAACTTCCCTCCTCATCTTTTCACAGTAAGGACAGTGCCTGGCTTCGATGAATATCATCAGATTTTTTCCCGCTTTTTTAGCTTCGGCAAGGGCCCGGGCATAATCGCTCCTCCAGGGCAACTCCGCCCCCCAAAGGGTCGTGGCCAAAAGCAACGTTAGCGTCAAGAGTTTCCACAAAGCCGTTTTTTTCATGATTTTTTTCCTTTCTTGTCTTAGTGCCTCTGGCGCCGGACCCATTTGAGAAAGAGCCGGTCAGGGTGAATCCTGGGGTCAAGCCTTTCGTCATGGACGATATGTGCCGCCAAATATTTCGCCATCAGGGGTGCGAAGACGAAGCCCCGGCCTCCGAGACCGTTGAGAATATAAAGATGTGGAAGATACAAGAGCTCGCCCCGGCCTCCCCGGACCATCTCGGGATACTCCCGGAGGATACGCTTAACATCCAGTATCGGGCCGACCAGAGGGAAGAAATCCCGGCTTCCCGATCGCATCCCGCAGAAGGTCTCCACGAGACGGAAATCGGAGGTGTCGGTCAGGGAGGCGGCTTTGGCTTCCAATGCCGCCAAGGGACGACCGTCACAAACCCGACAAGGAGCGGGATCTTTGACATGCGTCGCTCCGAGCTTTACCCGTCCCTCTCTGGTAGAAGAGAGGGAAAAGTCCCGGTGCATGCTGACGGGGAAATGTCGGGCCGTTGCATAGTCGCCTCGACTTCCCCAGAGCCCTTTGATACCCATGTAGCGTAAGTCCAGCAGATCGCTCTCGTGTCCCGTCGCCAAGACAAGCCGGGAGGCTTCGATGAGGCCATTCTCTCCGACGATCCGCCAGCCTCCGTCAAAAGGCTCCAGCCTCTTCACCTCCATCTGCTTCAATCCCAGATCCTCCGCAATCGTCCGGCAGACGATCTGTGCGTCGGCATCTCCGGCTTCGGGAAAGAAAAACCCTCCCGGCACACCCCGATAGCCTGCCGCCTCGGCCCGGGCCGCGTCCCAGCGCTCGTAGGGGCGGTGATTGTAAGGTTCATAGAGATCGAAACGCCCCTCGTCCCGGTCATCCTTGGGAATCCGAAGCACCCCGGTGGTATGAAACGCCTCGGGAAAACGCTCCCGATAGAAAGCCTGAGCGTATGCGAAGGCTTCGTTGGTCAACTCCTGCAGAGGGCCACCCTTGCCGATCCGGGGTGAGATGAAAGCCCCCGCCGCCCCGCTGCCGCCCGAAGCTGGCACACCGCTGCGATCGACAAGGAGCACCTCCTCCCCCTCCTCTTTCAGAAAGAGCGCCGCCATGCATC
The DNA here is from genome assembly GCA_026983875.1 of Campylobacteraceae bacterium. Lineage (GTDB taxonomy): Bacteria > Campylobacterota > Campylobacteria > Campylobacterales > Sulfurovaceae > Nitratifractor. The sequence goes on along the minus strand of JALSTG010000100.1, from coordinate 6,457 downwards.
CGGCCACCCCCGCACCGACGATCACCGTCATAGGCAACCTTCGAAAGTGAAGAGTGAAGAGTGAAGAGTGAAGAATTTTGACTGGATTCCGCCGATACGAAAGTTCTTTAATTTTTCGCTTTTCACTCTTCACTCACTCTTCGTTCTTAGATGTATTGGTAGATATATTTTTCTAGCGCCTCGTCGAGAAAACTCTGCCAGACTTCGTCGGGCTGCCATATCTCGTGCATCCGGGCCCTGGCTTCGGGTATCGGCACGGAACGGTCGATAACGTTGTAGAGGAAGATCAGTGCCGAAACCCGGTAGTTTTTGGCGCAATGAATCCAAACCTTTCGGGGGTAGAGAGCATTCAGAAGGTCTCGTAACAATTCGTAGTCGGCAAAAGTGGGACGATCGAAGGTTACGGGAAGATGCAGATAGCGCAGACCCGCAGCCGTCGCCAGGCGATCCTCCTCCGGAAGCGAAAGCGTATCCTCCGGTCCTCCCAGGTTGATCACCGTATCGACACCCGATCCTGCCATGAGAGTGAAATCCCCCTCTCCCGGCAACCCCGAAGTTACAAGCCGGTCATGAATCCATTGCAGCGAAGGGAGGGAGGGGCTCATAGCTTCAAACTCAGAGAATATATCTCGTCACGTCTTCGTTTTCGATCAGATCGCTCAGTTTTTCGTCGATGAGCGCCTCATCGATGAGCACCGTCTCTCCCCGGCGGATATCGGCGTCGAAGCTCAGATCCTCGAGGATCTTCTCCATCACCGTGTGCAGGCGTCTGGCCCCGATATCCTCGGTTTTATCGTTGGCCAGGGCGGAGTAGCGGGCGATGGCCCGCAGGGCCGCGTCTTCAAACTCCAGCTTGACCTCCTCCACCGCCATCAGAGCCTGATACTGTTTGACCAGCGAGTTTTTGGGCTCGGTGAGGATCCGATAGAGCGCCTCTTCGTCAAGGCTCTGAAGTTCCACCCGCAGGGGAAAACGCCCCTGAAGCTCGGGGATCAGGTCGCTGGGCTTGCTCAGGTGAAAGGCCCCTGCGGCGATAAAGAGGATATGGTCGGTATTGACCGGGCCGATCTTGGTGCTCACCGTCGAACCTTCGACGATGGGAAGCAGGTCCCTCTGGACTCCCTCTTTGCTGGGATCCTGGCGTGAGGTTTGATTGGACGGTACGGCGATCTTGTCGATCTCGTCGAGGAAAACGATACCGCCTTGCTCCACTTTCTGCCGGGCCGTCTCCTTGAGTTTCTCTTCGTCCAGGAGCTCACGGCTTGCCTCCTCGGCGAGAATCCTTCGGGCCTCTTTGATGCTTACTTCCTTCTTTTCACCTTTTTTCCCCAGGCCTCCGAGGACCTTGATGATCGACTCCTGCACGTTGGCCATCTCCGGGGGGACGTTGCCGCCGCCGAGTTCGACGCTGGGAGGAGGCATCTCCACTTCGATCTTGAGATGATCAAGCTCTCCCCGCTCCAGCCGCTCCTGCATCCGGGCGAAGCTTGCTTCGTATTCGGAACGTTTCTGTTCGCTGGCCCCTTCGGGCAGCGGCGGCAAAAGGGTCTCGATGATTTTGTTTTCCACGTAGGCGTCGATCTTTTCCCGGTTTCGCTCGTTCTCCTCTTCTCGGACCAGTTGCAGCGCTGTCACGGTCAGATCCCGAATGATCGACTCCACGTCCCGGCCTACAAAGCCGACTTCGGTGAATTTGCTCGCTTCGACTTTGATAAACGGTAGCTTCATCATCCGGGCCAGTCGTCGGGAGATCTCAGTCTTGCCCACGCCGGTACTTCCAATCATCAGGATGTTCTTGGGGGTCACTTCCCGCTGCATCTCCTCGTCCAGTCGCATCCGGCGCCAACGGTTGCGCAGGGCGACGGCGATAGTCTTTTTGGCCTCTTTCTGTCCGATGACGTAGCGGTCGAGGTACTCGACGATCTGGCGGGGAGTCATGGTTGTTTCACTCACGGTTTGAGCTCCAGTAGTTTGATATTGGTATTGGTGTAGATGCAGAGTTCGCCGGCGATCTGGAGGCTTTCGCGCACCAGGGTCGCTGCGTCGAGAGAGGCGTGGCGCTCCAGGGCCCGGGCGGCCGAGAGGGCGTAGTTGCCTCCGCTGCCGATAGCGGCGATGCGACCGTCCTCGGGCTCGACCACGTCGCCGGTCCCGCTGAGGATGAAGATATGCTCCTTGTTGAGCACCAGCATCATCGCCTCGAGCTGACGCAGATGCTTATCTCCTCGCCACTGCTTGGAGAACTCGATCACCGATTTGATCAGATCCCCCCGCTTCTCCCCGAGGATCCCTTCAAACATATCAAAGAGGGTGAAGGCGTCGGCGGTACTGCCGGCAAATCCCGCCAGGATCTTCCCCTCATATAGGGTGCGGATCTTGGTGGCGTTTCCCTTGAGGATCGTATCACCGAAAGTCACCTGCCCGTCGCCGCCGATGACGGCATGATTTTCGCCCCGATAGGCGAGGATGGTGGTCGCTTCAAACATCCCTACTCCTCGATCGCCGCCACGTTGACCTTGGCTGCGGCGTGGATACCGTGGCCCAGTTTGATATCGACGGTATGGAGCCCCTCGGATTTGAGGGGCTTTTTGAGCTCGATCTTGTGCTTGTCGATCTCGAAGCCCAGCTGCTCCTTAATCGCCTGAGCGATGTCGTTGTTGGTCACCGACCCGCGGATGCCGATGGGCGCAGCGGGCTTTTCGATACGGATCTCCATGCTTTCGATCTTGGCCTTTTCGCTATTGAGCCGTTCGATCTCGGCGGCCTCCTCCTCGGCCCGGCGCTTCTGCTCGGCCTTCCACTCCTCGACCACTTCCGGAGTGGCGATCTTGGCCAAGCCTTTGGCGACGAGGAAATTTCGCCCGTAGCCGTCTTTGACCTCTTTGATCTCGCCGGCCTTTCCGACATTTTTTACATCCTTGATCAGCAGTACTTTCATCTTCTCTCCTTGCGACCTTAAAATTGGAGCTATTTTATCCAAGATTGGCTAATAGGCCATCCCATAAGACTCCTTTAGATCTCTTCATACTCCAACTCCCAGGGATATTCGCCATAGTACCGATCAAGCAGCCGCTCCACGCTCTGGCGTATCTGGGCGGCTTGTCGGGTATCGTGAGCCAGCCAGGCCAGAGCAATCTCCGCTTCACGGACATAGGAGCCGCTGATATCGAGGACGGAGATGTTGAAGGCTTTGAGACGCTCTTTGAGGGAGTGGACAACCCGTCGGCGGCCTTTGAGTGAGTGGGCTTCGGGCAACTCCAGGCGTATCACAGCATAGCTTAGGACCATTGAGAACTCCTTTTATCGCATCACGATCGTGAAATCCCCCTCGAGATAGTCGTCGATCAACCGAGTGCGGGCCCCCAGACTCCGACAATACCCGAGGATCTCCCGGGAGCGGTGCCGGGTAAAGCCGTCGGAAGCCCTCCGACCCTCCAGCAGATTAAAAACAAACCCTTTGCGGGAGGCTTCCCAGCATCGACGGATGAAGAGGCGGGTTTCCAGCGGGCTGAGACGGTTCATTGTACCGCTACAGAGGTACCAATCAGCTGCGGGAAGTCGATCGGCGAGGATGTCGCACCGCCGGATCTCCGCCCGGGTGCGTCTCCCGGCCTCCTCCACCAGCTCGGGAAGCAGCTCCAGCCCCAGATACCGCGCCGGAGTATTGCCCCGATCGCGCAGGTAGAGAAGAAAATCCCCCAAGCCGCAGCCGGCATCCGCCACATACAGGCCCGAGAGAGATCCTATGGCTTTCTCGATGACGGCAAAGCGACGCCGCTGGGTGCGGGAGGATTGCCATCCCACCCCTTCGGCGCAAGTTCCGTAGCGTGCAAGCTGCTCACGGTAGAAGGTTTTTTGGTCTCTGTTGGACATCAACGTCTCTTTCGATCACGATCTGATAAAGCAAGGATAACATAGAAGGGGAAAAGCGGGTGAAGTATATAAAATCTTTGGGAAGGTTTGGCGTCTGAGCAAAACGGCTCTGCGCCTATCCCTCAGGAGCCAACCTAACGCCGGGAATAACTGCGACGATTGCCGCCGTTGCCGCTGCGACGCTTGTTGCGCCCGCCGCCCATGCCGGGGATCGGCTCGGGACGAATGCTGGGATCGGGCTCGAAGCCTTCGGTGTGATGGGTGTCGATGGGCTTTTTGATAAAGCGCTCGATATTGCGAAGCAGCTGTTTCTCGTCCACGCAGACCAGAGAGTGGGCTTCGCCCTTGTTGCCGGCTCGTCCGGTCCGTCCGATGCGATGAACGTAATCCTCGGCGACGTTGGGAAGCTCGTAGTTGACTACGTGTGGAAGGTCGGCGATATCGATGCCCCGAGCGGCCACATCGGTAGCGACCAGGACCTGAACCCGACGGTGTTTGAAAGCCTTGAGGGCCTTGGCGCGGGCATTCTGGCTCTTGTCGCCATGGATAGCGTCGGAGCGGATACCCGCTTGCTGGAGGTGACGGCTGAGCTTGTCGGCTCCCCGCTTGGTCCGGGTGAAGACCAGGACCTGCTTCCAACCGTGATCTTCGATCAGATGCACCAGAAGCTCCTGCTTGCGGTGACGATCGACGGGGTGGACCTTGTGGGTAACGTTGGCAGCGGTCGTCTGTTGCCGGGCCACTTCGATGGTGACGGGATCCTGCAGCAGACCGGAGGCCAGCCGTTTGATCTCGGGAGAGAAGGTCGCCGAAAAGAGCATCGTCTGGCGGTTTTTGGGTGCCAGATCAATGATCGTGCGGATGTCGTGAATGAAGCCCATATCCAGCATTCTGTCCGCTTCGTCCAGAACGAGGATTTCCAGTTCGCTCAGATCCAGGGCCCGCTGCCGGACCAGATCCAGCAGACGACCGGGAGTGGCGATGGCGATATCGACCCCCTGACGCAGGGCGCGCTTTTGAGGCTCGATCCCAACGCCGCCGTAGATCACGGCGCTACGCAGTCGGAGATTTTTACCGTAGGCCCGAACGCTGTCGGAGACCTGATGAGCCAGCTCCCGCGTCGGGGTCAAAACCAGCGCACGGATTTTGCGACTCTCTGGCTTTTTGGAAGTCTCGGCGAGACGGTGCAACATCGGAAGGGTAAAGCCGGCGGTCTTGCCGGTACCGGTCTGGGCGGCGGCGAGAATATCCCGGCCTTCCATTGCGGCGGGAATCGCCTGAGCCTGGATGGGGGTGGGAGCGGTGTAGCCTTCGTTTTTGACGGCTTGGAGGATGGAGGCGTCGAGCCCCAATTGATCAAATGTCATAGTAATGGGTTCCTTAAAGGGTGGAGCTCTCGGCACGGGTCATCACAAGGATAGGGGATCGTCCCCACTCCACGGATCTTCGGGTGTTTCGGTCAGAGCTCGAAAAAATTTAGGTGATTCAAGAGATATTCAGAGGCGTACGTGCAGTAAATAAATTCAAATCATCGCAGACCGATCGGCGATTGAGCGCAGTATAGCGGAAAAAGATGGAAAAAGCCAGACAAAGCAAAAATTATGGATAAAAATAAATTTTGTCGCTACAATTGGGCCATGATTCAAGCGATAAAAGAAGAGATTCACAAGGTAGTGATCGGGCACGAGGAGCTGATCAACGCAATGCTCGTCGCCCTGCTCAGCGGAGGACATCTCTATGTCGAGGGGGTCCCGGGCGTCGCCAAGACCACGGCGGTCAAAACCCTCGCCCGGGTTCTGGGCTTCGACTTCAAACGGATCCAGTTTACCCCGGATCTTTTGCCCGCGGATATCACCGGCAGCGAGATCCTGGATTTGGAGCAGCACGATTTCCGTATCCGTAAAGGGCCCGTCTTTACCCACCTGCTTCTGGCCGACGAGATCAACCGCGCCGGGCCTAAGGTTCAGGCGGCCTTGCTCGAAGCGATGGCGGAAAAGCAAGTGACGCTCGGGGAAGAGACCTTTCCCCTGCCCGATCCTTTCATGGTTCTAGCCACGGCCAATCCACTGGAGCAGGAAGGGACCTACGAGCTTCCTGAAGCTTCCCTGGACCGTTTCATGATGAAAATCCGCGTCGGCTACAACAGCCACGAGGAGGAAGAGGAGATCATTTTGCGCACCGCACGCCGTGAACCTCCATCCCCTCGACAGATCCTGAATGCGGAAACTTTCGAAGAACTGCGTCGACAAGTCGACGCGGTGCATGTGGACGCTCCCCTGCGCCGCTACCTTCTGGATATCGTTTTCGCTACGCGGGAACCGGATCGATACGGACTGGAGGATGTCGGCCAGTGGCTGGAGTACGGAGCAGGCCCCCGGGGCAGCATCGACCTCTACCGGGCTTCAAAAGGATACGCATGGCTCTCGGGACGGGACTTCGTGGTTCCCGGCGACATCGCCCGAGCCGCCTACGGCGTCTTGCGTCACCGTTTGATCCTCGGCTACCGCGCCCACGCCGAAAAGATCGACGCCGATACGATCATCCGCCGCATCCTGGAGGTCCTGGAGGTTCCATGAGACCCCTC
>JALSTG010000099.1 GCA_026983875.1 Campylobacteraceae bacterium | reverse complement strand
ACACTCTTTAACAAGCGGGGCACCAAATACCGCATGCTGAAGCTCAAAGACCTGGGCCTCGACGAAGCGGGGATGCGCGAATGGCTCTGCCGCGAAAACCTGCTCATCAAACGCCCCGTCGTCGAGACCGACGACGGGCAGGTGATCGTGGGCTTCGACCCCGAGCGCTACGAGGCGCTCCTGGGCTGAGACTATGAGCTGCCTCGCCTCTCCCGAGCTGCTGCTGTTGGCACTCTTTTTCACGCTGCTGCCGATTCTCCTGGGACTCTTTTTTCTCCGATGTTCCAGACGCCGGAAGGTACTCTTTTTCTTCGTCTCGCTCCTGGCGGATCTCTTCATAATTCTCAATCAAGGCAAACTATGCGAGAACTTTCAGATCGGCTGCAGCATCTTCTTTTCGCTGGGGGTGATCCTCGTCGTGCCGAGTGTGATTTATGGGGTGTTTGCGTGGCGTTGCAGGCACAGAAGTTTGGAGGGGGTCGAAATCGAGGCGCATGAGAGAAATCTATGATATATTATCACCATATAGCGGGTAAATGTTGTGGGATTTGAATTTTTATCACACTCAGATGAGGTAAATATGAAAAAGTTGTTTTTATTTGCTATTTTGAGGTTTATGGTGTATAGTTTTGATAATGAATAAATTGTTATGTGAAAAAATGGAAACAATATGGTATCGCCAAGATTGGTAGCAAAAATAGAATCAGAAGAACCAACACTCAGGTTGGCAGTACTCATTGATGCAGATAATGCGCAGGCTGCAGTCATCGATGGGCTTCTCGCAGAAATCGCAAGGTACGGCGAAGCTACGGTAAAAAGAATTTATGGAGATTTTACTGCACCAACAAGCGCATCGTGGAAGAAAGTACTTCAGACATATGCAATAAAACCCATACAACAGTTTGCTTATACAACTGGAAAAAATGCGACCGATAGCACTATGATTATTGATGCTATGGATTTGCTATATACAAGAAAATTCGATGGTTTCTGCTTAATAACAAGCGACAGTGATTTTACAGGTCTAGCAGTTCGTTTGCGTGAAGAGGGTATTACTGTTCTTGGCTTTGGAGAACAAAAAACACCGCAGGCATTTAGAAATGCATGTCATAAATTTATATTTACCGAGGTATTACGCCCGCAGATTGAGAATGGCAAGGTAGAGAGCAAACCAGGTGTTATTCAGGGAGGGAGTCAGGCACAACCTAAGCTAGATACAACTTCCAAATCAGTAAAGTTTCCGAAGAAGTTTGTTTTAAAGGCACTCGAACAATCTACGGATGACACAGGATGGGCAAATCTTGGAACATTTGGTAGCTATCTCACAAAATTACAGCCAGACTTTGATTCAAGGTTGTTTGGCTATAAGAAACTTTCTGATTTGGTTAAGGACAAAAGAGATATATTCGATATTGAGGAAAGGCGATCTCCTGGGTCAGACCAAAATATTCTTTATATTCGTGCCAAACAAAAACAATGAAAAGTGTTTTTAAAGTAGTAGGCTAATCACATAACAAGGCGCTACACTCGGACAGCCAAAAGCAGCGCCGCTCGTTCCTCGCTATGCAGCTTTTGGCTGCCGGTGAGCTTAGGCGTTGCTTCTAACACTGATCTTTCGGAAATAAAATCAATAATGAAATTTCTAAACTCCCCATCGTTTTCATCTTCTTCCAAAAACATCAAAAACCACACAATGCTGACGAATACCCACGAAGATCATTACATGTTCACCTTGGAATAACGCTTGCCGATGCTTGAGACTCCACAGGCATAGAAAGGTAAAATACCTCTCTACAAACAAGGAGGTCCCGTGGAGATTATCCAAATCGACTCCATCGATCTGCCCGAGCTTGCGCCCTATCGCACGCTGCGGGGCAATCTTTTCGACCGTGACGGCTCTTTCGTGGCCGATTCGCCCCGGGTGGTGGGGCAGCTGCTGGACAGCGGCCTGGAATTTAAGAGCCTGCTCTGTACGCCGGAGTTTTTCGAGGCCGAGCGCGGGCGCATCGAGGCGGCGGGGGTGCCGCGGGTCTATCTGGGGGATCGGGAGCTGCTGGGGCGGATCGTGGGGCATCGGATCCACCACAGCGTCATGGCCCATCTGCTGCGTCCGCCCAGCGTGCCGATCGAGGAGCTGCCGGATCGCGTTGTGCTGCTTTGTCGGCTCAACAATATGGAAAACGTCGGCGCCATCGCCCGGAGCATGGCGGCGCTGGGAGTGGGGGGCTACGCGGTGCCGGCGGCGGGGCCGCACCCCTACGGGCGGCGTGCGATCCGGGTCTCGACGGGGCATGTGACCCGGCTGCGGGTGCATCTCTACGAGGATCTCTTGCAGACGATCGAGGCTCTCAAGGCCCGGGGTTACGCCATCCTCGCCGCCGAAGCCGCTCCCCAGGCGGTGGATCTGGCCGACTATGCTCCCGTGCCGGAGAAATGGGCGCTGATCCTGGGCAACGAAGAGGAGGGCGTCGCCCCCGAGGTCCTGGAGCGCTGCGACGCGGTGCTGCGCATCGAGATGGAGCCCGGCATCAAGAGCTTCAACGTCGCCACCGCCGCGGCGATCGTGATGTATAGGCTTAGCCGTCTAGTCTAAAATGGTGTAGAATAGAGCATTCTCAGCGAAAGATCAAAGGAGCTTCCTATGGAGTGGCCGATCGTCAGGCAGATTTTGACGGCGTTGATTTTGGGATTGGCGATCGGGATGCAGCGTTCCCTTTCCCGTCACGGAAGTACCCACGGCAACTTCGGAGGGAGTAGGACGTTTGCCCTGATCGCGTTGGCGGGGTATCTCTCGGCTTGGTTGTCCGAAAGTTTCGCGGGGATCGTATGGCTCGCCGGGGGATGGATCGCGCTGCTCTCGGCAGTAAGCTACGGACTGAAAATCCAGCATAAGCAAAAGTGGGGCATGACGGGGCCGGTCACGGCGGTAGCGACCTTTCTTCTTGGGGTGATGATCCGAAAAGGGTGGTTGGAGTATGCCGTTTTTATCGGTGTGTTGATCATCGTCTTGCTGGAGATCAAACCCTTCCTCAAATCCCTCGAATCGCGTATCGGTCCCCGAGAGGTGCATAGCGGGGTGCTTCTGCTTGCAATGACCTTCGTCATCTTGCCTCTGCTCCCCGACAGGACGGTCGACCCCTGGCATCTTTTCAATCCTTATCAGACCTGGTTGATGGCCGTCATCATCGCCGCGATTTCTTTTGCGGGGTATATCAGCGTCAAGCTTTTGGGGCAAAGGCATGGAGTTTTCCTTACTGGTGCGGCGGGAGGACTGGCATCCTCGACGGGTGTTTCGATCACCCTTTCGAAAATGTTTCCCCGAAGCGACGCCCTGATCCCTACCTATGCGGGAGGGATCGCCATCGCCTGTACCTTCATGTATCTGCGGGTCCTTTTCGAAGCTTTCGTCGTCCACCCCGCCTTGGCATGGAAACTGCTGCCTGCCTATCTGGGAGCGGCACTTTCGGGCTTGGCTTTTAGCTATTGGCTCTATCGACGCTCTCGTTCGGGTCCTGAAGTGCGATTTGAGAATCCTGATTTCTCCAAAAACCCTTTGCAGCTGAGCGAAGCGATCAAATTCGGCATCCTCTTCGGCGTCATCTATGGGGCCGTCACCCTCGTCAAACAGCGTTACGGTGATCTCGGGGTCTATCTGGTCTCGTTCTTTTCAGGGCTGACGGACGTGGATGCGATCACTCTTTCGCTAAGCCAGATGGCGGGGAGTGGCAAGCTGCAGGAGTTTCCGGCCATGACCGGCATCGTCATCGCCTCGGTGACCAACTCCATCGTCAAACTCGGCATCGTCTACTGGCTGGGCGGTTGGAGGCTGGGCTGGAAGCTGACGGAATTTTTTATCCTGACCCTGGGCCTGATGGGGCTGGGGCTCTATCTGGGTCAATTTATCCACTGAGGAGGAGAGCATGGAGGGCATCGATCGATTTATGCAAGGACAAAGCGAGGTGATGATCGGCACGGGGGAGATCCGTCTGCCGGGGCTGCTGGCGGTTCCCGAAAGGGCCCGGGGGATCGTCCTTTTCGCCCACGGAAGCGGCAGCAGCCGCCTGAGCCGGCGCAACAACTATGTGGCGTCGGTCCTGCACGAGACGGGCCTGGCGACGCTGCTCTTTGATCTGCTCAGCGAAAGCGAAGCCCTGGATCGGCGCAACGTCTTCGATATCGACCTGCTGGCATCCCGGCTGCTGTTGGCGACGCACTGGGTCTTGGAGCAGCCGGAGCTTGCGTCGATGCGCATCGGTTATTTCGGTGCCAGCACGGGAGCCGCCGCCGCGCTCAAAGCCTCCGTCGCCTCTCCCGTATCCATAGGAGCCATCGTCTCCCGGGGAGGCCGTCCCGATATGGCGGCGGAGGTACTGGATCGTGTCACATCCCCCACGCTGATCATCGTCGGCGGCAACGACTACGGGGTCATCGAGCTCAACGAAGCGGCCTATCGGATGCTGCGCTGTGAAAAGGAGTTCGTCATCGTTCCGGGTGCTACGCATCTCTTCGAAGAGCCGGGAACTCTGGAGGAGGTGGCCCGGCTGGCGAAGGAGTGGTTCGTACGCCATCTCAAATAAGACCACACCCTTTCAACCCGGAAAGAAACCCCTTATTGCTAAATAATTCTTTTTGTTATAATATTAATATTAAAAATACAGAAAGGAGGCAGAAGGATGAGATCCTTGGGTTTGAAAAAAGTGTTGAGTCTGAGCGCTTTGCTGCTGCCGGCAATGCTCTGCGCCGGCCTAGTGACGGGGGCGATGAAGATGAAGTTCGAGCCTGGAGACAAAGTGCTCTTTGCCACCGATTTCAGGGATTGTCCGGTGGGGGAGTTTCCGGAAGGTTTCGACAAGTTCGAAAAGGCGGTCGAGTGCGTCAAATACAACAATCATATCTGGATTGCTCCCTCGACTCCCAACGGTATGCGCCTTTGGAAAAAGTTAGAGATGGGGAACGAGGACTTCTCTATCAGTTTCGACCTACTGGTCAATCCCGAGGGCAAAAAGAATATTGGCCCCAAAGTGAAAATGCGGCTGCTGACGGACGGTAAAAGTGAAAAAGAGTGGGACAAAGAGCCCCATCCTCATTATGGGATGCCTTATGATTTAACTTTTTACGCCGACAGGGTCGAATTGGGACAGATTGGGCAACTTAAAAAGACGGGAAATCTATCGCGAAAAAAACTCCACTTCGACATTCAGGTCAGGCGCCATCAATATCGAGTCTTCCTCGACGGAAAACGGCTGACGAGCATCCCCTTCAAGGGCCGGGCCCACGGTTTGGAGTTTATCGTATGGGATTCTCCCGCGTACGGAATTTTGCTCTCCAATATTCAGGTGGCAAAATATACGAAAAAAGAGGCACGCCCCACTCCCGAGAAGCTGGGGATCGGCGTAAAAAAGACCCAAGAGGGATATCGGCTGACGGTGCCGGAGAAGGTGCTTTTTGATTTCAACAAATTCATCCTCAAACCCAAAGCCAAAGAGGCGCTGGAATCGGTCGGAACCTTCATACGGGAGCACCCCGCCAAAAGGCTCGTAGTCACCGGCTATACCGACAATATCGGCTCGGATGCGTATAATCTCAGGCTCTCTCTCCAGCGGGCTCAATCGGTGGCCGACTATCTGATCTACTGCGAAAAGGTCGATCCTGGACTCTTCAAGATCGAAGGGAGAGGCAAGGCTGATCCCGTCGCCCCCAACGACAGCGACGAAGGACGGGCCAAAAATCGGCGGGTGGAGATCCGTCTGATCCGATAGGAACGGCGGGATGAGACTTCTTCTCGTGTGGGGGTTGCTGGCCTTCTGGGCCCAGGCTTGTATGCCCTTGACCGACCGCGTGACCCTCTGGCTCAACAAGCCGGGAGTGCGGCTCAGTGCAAACGCATCGGAACGACTGGGAGCATGGAGAGAGAAGTTCCCCAACCTCGAAGTGCACCTGGAGAAAGACCCTTCGGGTGTCTCTCGGATCTTCCTACGATCCCGCAGCGTGGAAAGGCCGGTTGCCATCCGCAGCAGCGTCGATCTGCGCCCATGGTTCGAGGAGCGCTCCTGTCTGCTCAATTGGGATCTTTTCCATGAGTGTCTCTCCGAGAGGAGAAACCCTCGCGACGAAAAACTCTACCGAAAACTTGATCGTCAATTTGTCTCCAAGGTCATCTGCGAGGAGGGGCATCGCTGCATCGATCCGACTTTCCCGCGCTGGAGTCTGCACTGGAGTGCTCCCGCATTGATCACTATCGAGGCCGAGATCGGGAAGGGGGGCTTCGCGACCCTCGATGCGGCCAAGGAGAGTCTGCATCGCATCAACGCTCTCCTCAAAAAGGTCCTCTACGGAGCCCGTTTCCCCGAAAGGAAGGGTGAAGGGCGCAGTATGGCGGAACGATTCGAGATCCAAAAAGTACGTAGTCGCAGCGACGATTTCGCCAAGCCTCTCAAAGTGCTGCTGGAGAGGCTCTCCGGTTCCGGAGCGCTCACGGGGCTTAGCGACTCGGAGATCGAGAGGATTGCTGCCCTAGCCCGGGGTGGCGCGACGATCTACTACCGGGCCAAAGGGTGTCCCGATGAAGGAAATCCGGAAGATCGGCATCTCGTCGAGGTGCGCGAGGAAAACAAAACGGTGTTTCGGCAGATCGAAACCGATGCACCGACAGGGTGGAGAAGCCTGCGCGCCATGGCTTCCGTGAGCTTCGACGAAAAGAGGTGCCCACATTTTTCCATCATGAAGTAATGCTAAGCCGAGAGGAGAAACGATGAGAAAATTCTTTGCGATTTTGCTGATCCTTGAGAGTGTCTGGGCGGGTGGGGTCTTTGATTGTGCCCGCGCCGCGCGTGAGCTTTTCAATCTTCAAAACAGCATCGTGCAAAAGGCCTACAGGAGTCTTCCTCTGGGCGCCTGGGCACGATACTCCAACGGGGCAAAGGCAGTCTATGTGGGACCGCGAAAGCGTCATGGCATCACACTCTACGGCATCGATATCAGCGGCGGACCCTCGATGCAGATCTGGTATCGTATCGTTCCCAAAACTTTTCATGTCGCCGGCAAAGATTATACCTTTCTGACTTTGGATCCCTACGAGTTGTACCTGAGAACTTCCCGGGGCGTTTGGTTTGTAGATCACTCCCTCTTGCGTGCCTATATTCAGATGCGTGGGGGGAGACTCAGTACGATCCTGACACCGGCAGAGATCTGGATACCGCCGCGCTGTGAGTACAAAGTCGAGATCAAGACAAGCCCGTACAGACTTCCGAACCGGACATCGATCATAGCGACTCGGATTCGTTCGCTTGCCAACGGCGCCTGGGTGACGGCGAGTCCCGACGTTCCTTTCGGCTATGTGGATGACGGCACCGAGGATGGGGGGATCGGAACGCACCTTGTGGATTTCGGTTTTGCGGGGGGAGAAGCAGGGATCACGAAGGTGATGCGCAAAGAGGCGAAAACTTTTGCTCCTTTCCCTCGAAGATGAGATGATGCAAAAGAGTATCGTGAAGGTATAATGAGAGTAAGGAGGTGAAAAATGAAACGGATAAAACAATGGATCGTAAGTGCTTTGATCGGAGCGACGCTGCTGGGTGCGGGCGTACCGGACTATAAAGTCGTCTGTGACGCTCTCGGAAACATCGAAGGCTATCAGGCGGAGAAATGCGAGGGAACGAAGATGAGCAATCCCATGATGGGAGAGATGGTCAGTGCCAACCGCAGCTATAGGGCGGGAGAGAAGCATCTCAATGTCAGTGTCGTCAGCGGAATGCAGGCGATGGGGATGTGGGCACCTTTCATGTCCGGTACGCAGGTAGAAAACGATGAAGCGCTGATGAAGATCGAGCAGATTAACGGATTCAACGTCGGGATTACCTACGACAAGAAAGAACATTCCGGAGGGATTGTCGTGCAGCTTGCCTCCAATGCAATGCTTGCATTCGAGTTTGAAAATATGGATTGGAAAGAGGCGCTGGAGGCAGCGAAAGAGCTGGATTGGCAGGCACTTAAATCGCTCTTTGAACGCTCGGAGTAGGCAGTCGCGAAGCGGCGCTATTGATCGATCTTTGCTACAATCGGTTCCAAAAACGGTCAGGAGCGTCGATGAAGAGTATCTGGAAGCAAAGCGCAATCATTCTACTGGCGGTAGCGGCACTGCAGGCCGGCGGGCCGGAAGCAAAAGGCGAAGGAGTGGAGGAGGGGGTCCGTCTCTTCAAAGCCGGCAGATACGATCGATCCTATGAGATCCTGATCCCCGCGGCCAAAGCGGGAGACGCCCGGGCGCAGTTTTATGTGGGGCTGCTCTACGATATGGGGAGTATCGCCATGATGGACAAGGCCCGGGCGGTGGAGTGGTATCGCAAAGCCGCCGAGCAGGGATATGCCGATGCCCAGTACGATATGGGGGTGATGTTTTCCAAGGGCGAGGGGATCTATAAGGATCTGGAGGAGGCGCGCCACTGGTACGAAAAAGCCGCCGCCCGGGGACACGGATACGCGCTGTACAATCTGGGGGTGGTCTGGGAGAAGGGCTACGGCGTCACCCCCGACTGGAAGAAGGCTCGGGAGTATTATCGCCAAGCGCTGGCCAAAGGGGTCGCCAAAGCGGGCTACAACCTGGCCAACCACTACTACCTGGGCAAGGGAGTCGAGCAAAATCTTTCCAAAGCCTACGACTACTATCGCCGGGCCGCCGAGCTGGGTCATCCAGGGGCACAGTTTCATCTTGGCTGGATGCTGGAGCAAGGAGAGGGAGTCAAGCGCAACGAGAGCCAAGCGCTTCGCTGGTATCGGGAGTCGGCTCTGAATGGAAGCAAAAAGGGCACCTGGAATTACGGACTGATGCTCGAGAGACGGGGCGATCCGGAGGCGGCCTACTGGAAAAAAAGAGGATCTATGGAGAAAAAATAATATAATTATATAAAATATTATTTTATGAAATTTAATTTTAGGAAGGTGGGGTTTTTATGAAAGCTTTAAAAAGGGTCTTGGAAAACAATCGGATTATTTTAACTAGAGGCATAGGTCTACTGATCCTTGTCCTCTATTTTGAAAGTAGAAGCTATTGGGATGCGAACGGGGGTGAACTCTTTGCCTATGTGCTTTATGCTATCGGATTGATTCTGGTAGGCATCGGGTCGCTGGGGCGGATGTGGTGTTCGCTATACATTGCCGGATACAAAAATCGAAAATTGATTGATGTAGGGCCCTATTCGATCGTCAGAAACCCATTGTATGTTTTTAGCTTTATCGGCGCTGTCGGTGTAGGATTGGCGACGGAAACTTTGACGTTTCCGCTTTTGGTCGCAATATTGTTTCTTTTTTACTATCCCGTAGTCATCAAGAGAGAGGAGCGAAAGCTTGAGGAGCTTTTCGGTCAGGAATATGAGAAGTATAAAGAGAGGGTGCCTTCCGTGATTCCCAACTTTTCCTCTTTTTATGAACCTGAACGTTACGAAGTCAATCCCCGAGTCTTTCGAAAACATATGTTTTCTGCTTTGTGGTTTATATGGATTGTAGGGATTTTGGAGCTTTTGGAAGCATTGAAAGATTTGGGATACTATACACCGATTTGGACGATTTATTAATCCGCTTGAGCTTACTTATGCATTGCTCTCCTGCCACGGAGGGTCAAAACGGCAGATCATCTCCCCCATCGATATAGAATAGGCTACACTCCCAAAATGGACAAACTCGAAACACTCAAGAAATATTTTGGTCACCAGGTCTTCCGCCCTTTGCAAGAGGAAGCGGTCGATGCGATCTTGAAGCGGAGAGATCTGCTGATGATTCTGCCCACCGGGGGAGGCAAATCCCTTTGTTACCAGCTTCCGACGCTGCTGATGGATGGGGTGACGGTGGTGATCTCGCCTTTGCTGGCGCTCATGCACGATCAGGTGACGGCACTGCGGGAGATAGGGATCGGCGCGGCGATGCTCAGCTCCATGCAGAGTCCGGAAGAGGCCAAAGAGATCGTCGCCGCACTCTATCGGGGGGAGATTCGGCTGCTCTATGTGGCCCCCGAGCGCCTGAGCGGCGAAGGGTTCGTCCGTCTGCTTGCGGATCTGCCTCTGAATTTTTTCGTTATCGACGAAGCTCACTGCGTCAGCGAGTGGGGGCATGAGTTCCGGGAGGATTATCGCAGGCTTCATCTCCTCAGGGAGCGTTGGCCCCAAGTGCCTATTGCGGCCTTTACCGCAACGGCGACAGCCGCAGTAGAGGAGGATATCGCCGGCCATCTTGGGCTGAGGGAGCCTCTGCGGCTGCGGGGGAGTCTCTACCGGAAGAATTTGACCGTCCGCACCCGACACCGTATTGGAGACGGCCGGGAACAGCTCCTGGATTTTCTCGCTACCCATCGGGGAGAGTCGGGGATCGTCTATACCCTCTCGCGCAAACAGACCGAATCCCTAGCCCAATATCTACGGGACAAGGGGCACAAAGCGGCGGCTTTTCATGCCGGTCTAAGCTCGGAGGAGAAGCGTCGGGTCCACGAAGCGTTTCTCTCCGACCGGCTCGAGACGGTGGTGGCCACCATCGCCTTCGGGATGGGGATCGACAAGAGCAACATTCGGTATGTAATCCATATGAGTCTGCCAAAAACAGTGGAGAACTACTATCAGGAGATGGGGCGAGCCGGTAGGGATGGGCTAGAGTCGGAGACGCTGCTTTTCTATGGCGCTCAGGATGCCCTGATGCAGCGGCGTTTCATCGACGAGCTGGAGGAGGGGCCCTACAAGGAGCACGCCTATCGCAAGCTTGAGCGGCTCGTACGCCTGATCTCGGGAGAGGAGTGCCTCCACCGCTCTCTGGCCGCCTACTTCGGAGAGGAGCTTGAAGCCTGCAAAGATCGCTGCGTCAACTGTCTGGAGCCTTCGACCGACCAGCGGGACATTACCCAAGAGGCCCGCAAGCTCCTGGCAGCGGTCTATCGGAGCGGTCAGCGTTTCGGGGCGGGCTATCTCATCGATCTGCTCCGGGGCAGCCGGGAGAAGCGCATTCTCGAAAACGGTCACGAGGGCCTCTCGGTTTACGGTATCGGAGCCGATCTCGATCGCAAAGTCTGGGGAGTGATCGTCGATAGGCTGCTGGAACTGGGGGCGCTGGATCTTAACGCCTACAAAGGGCTGGCTCTGACCGAGAAAGGAGCGGAGATCCTCAGGGGAAAAAGGGCGGTGAAGATCCGATCCGACCGGATGGAGATCCATCGATCCTGCCCCCGGCCCGAAGCGACCCCGTTGCCGGAGGATATTGACCCACAGCTTTTTGCCCGGCTCCGGGATCTTCGCAAAGAGATCGCCGAGGAGAACGGCGTACCTCCCTATGTGATCTTCTCCGACAAGACGCTTAGAGAATTGGCGGTCCAGCGGCCTCAGGATCGGGAAGAGATGCTCGCAGTCCATGGGATTGGAGAGGTGAAGTATGAACGATACGGGGAGGCGTTTTTACGACTTCTGCGCTAAAGGCTCTGGACAGGGTATCGAAATCTCTTATCGGCTTGTGAGACTCTCGTAGCACTTTTGCATCACCGGGATGGAGATACCCATCTTTTGCCCTTCGGATATTACGAAGCCGAGTAATGCTTCGATCTCGGCGGGCTTGCCCGCTTCCAGATCGAGCTGCATGGAGGTTTTGGCTCCCGGCGGGGTCTGCTCCATCCTTTGGAGGATTTCGTTCACGATTTCCTCGTCCAGGTCGATGCCTTTTGTCCGGGCCAGGACGGCGATCTCCTCCATGAGACTGCGTAGCTCCTCTCGATGATCGGCGACGATACGATCCATGGTCAGTCCGTAGCGGGATGTCAGAGCCGCCATGGGGGAGATGAAGAGAAACTTCTTCCACTGCTTATAGGCAATATCGGCCGTCGCTTTGTGGCGGGGTAGGGCCCGGTCGAAGAGATCGACGATCTTGGCGTAGTTTGAGGGATCGAACCCCTCCCGGCCCCAGCAGAGATTGAAGATCGAGCCTTTTTTACGGATGACGCCGGGTCGGAGGATATTGGAGAGGATGTAGATGCATCCTTCCATCACGTCTGCCTCGGGATAGCGCTCGAAAATCTCCCGGCGGTGCTCTACGCCGTTGAGCAGCGGAAGGATCACGGAATCGGGACCGAAATTGGCGGCGATCTTTTCGAGACTTTCCGGCAGATCGGTGTGTTTGACGGCCACAAGGATCAGATCGAAGATACCGAGACCGGAGGGGTCTTCCACGGCATGCTCGGGACGGAAAAGAAAGGTTTCTCTATCGTCAAGTACCTCTAGCCCCCCGGAGCGTATCGCCTCCAGATGTGCTCCCAGGGCTACGAAGGTGACTTCGGCGTCGCCGAAGCGTCCCAGCCGATAGCCGAGATAGCCGCCGACTCCTCCGGCACCCAGGACCAATACCCTCATTTTAGCTCAGCTCCCCGCTTCGATGGAGGGCATATCGGCCCAAAACTCCTCCAGTCCCAGGAGAAAGTCGTTGAGTACGGCATCGGAGCAGGGGAGGTATTTGGGATGAGCCGGATTACGAAAGAGATCGCGCAATCGGGAGCGGGAGAGGGGGCGTTCGCCCATTTCGAAGATCATCTCCAGATCCATCTCCTTGAGTTCCAGGGCGATACGGAGTTTTTTGAGGACCAGGTTGTTGTCAAGCTCGATCTCCGCATCGTCGGCCGGGGGGTTTTTGGGAGCGCCCCGGCGCAGGCGGATCAGGCCGTCGAGGAAAAGCCCCAGCTCTTCATAATCGGCGTTCTCATGGCCTTT
>JALSTG010000098.1 GCA_026983875.1 Campylobacteraceae bacterium | reverse complement strand
ACACACGGGTTTACTATCAAAGCATACAATGCAGACGGTACCGAAGGTAGCTTTGCTACTCACAGCGGTCCCGACGGTTTCGGTGTCGCCGGTGCCGCGAGCGGTGCGGATGCCGAAACGGGATATGACGACAACTTGCAAGCGCCGGAGATGGTCGTCGTAACCTTTGATACTCCTGTCGATTCGGTCAATGTCTCTTTGGCTTGGAATGCATCCAATGAAAATGTGGAGATAGCCTTCTACCGTAACGGAGTATTGATCGATACCGTGCAGACGGGAGGAGGAAGTGACGGTGTCGATCCTGCGGTAAATTTCCGACCCTCCGACGGTTCCGCCTTCGATGAGATTCGCTTCTATCCGCCGGGATCAGGGGATGATTTCTTGATCCATTCGATCTCCTTTAACGAGACGGAGATTACTCATGACGGTACGATTGTCGTCGAGGAGCAGTCGTCGGCAGAGATCGACTTGAGTGCGGGATTGACCGATACGGACGGTTCCGAATCCTTGAAGGTAGAGATCACGGATCTTCCCGAAGGATTTACATTGACCGACGGGGTGCATACCTTTACCTCCGACGGAAACACGACGACGGTGGATATTACAGACTGGGATACCGATCATCTGGTACTGAAGACGCCGGATGTAGATCAGGATACCGAATATACGCTCCATGCCGTAGCTACATCGACGGAATACTCCAACGGCAGTATGGCATCGACAACCCAGGACATCCACGTCACGGTCAAAGCGGTGACGACTTCGGCACCGCCGACCATTAGTGACGACCAGGAGATCCATATCTCCGAAGAGGGACTTCAGATAGCCAACGGGGCTCCTTACGATGGGATTGCCGACAGCGATCCCGCAGGGCTCGACACGACAGACAGTGTGGCGAATAGCGGACAATTTACGGTCCATGATGTCAATGGAGATACTTTGAGCGTCAGACTCTCGGCTCCGACGGGAAATTATACTTCCGGCGGGGAGAGTATCGACTGGAGTCTCTCTAATGACGGTCACACTCTGACCGGAACGACCCAGAATGGCGGCGTCGAGATCCTGACCGTATCGATCGACGATGCCGGAAACTACACGACGACGCTCAAAGGGCCGATCGATCATCCCGATACGACGCAAGAGGATAGCTTGACGATCCCCATCGAGGTAACGGTCAGCGACGGAGATACCGATACGCCGGATGCTACTTCGACGCTGAATGTTGTCGTGGAGGATGATAGCCCGGTGGCACAAGATAGTGAAGTCACGATTTTGGCATCCACCGAACCGGTTACGACCAATGTCATCGTCATTTTTGACCGATCGGGTAGTATGAATGAAAATCCCGACGGCACTACTTTCTATTCTGATCGTGACGACTTGGCGATCGATGCCGTCAGCAGTATGATCGAAGGCTACAATGCTTTGGGGGCGGTCAATGTCGCAGTGGCCGACTTCTCTTCCGAGGGTACATGGCATGACTGGGTAAGCGGTAACAATACCGCCGGCATCATTACCCAGACACTGGAAGCACTTCCGGTGGCCGGAGGGACAAATTATGAAGCAGGTATTCAAGCGACGATAGATGGATACAACAATTCCAATGTCCCTCAGGCGGATCGAACCGTGATCTATTTTATCTCGGACGGAGATCCCAACGGGGGTGACATGCATAACAACTACGATGATTGGGCTTCGTTCGTCACGGATACGACAGATGCCGAAGTCTATGCCGTAGGAATCGGAAGCAGAGTGAGCCTCGATGGATCGACTGACGGTAACGATCTGGGAAGCTTAAATATGGTGGCGCTCAAAACAGATCAAGACGCCGATAATGACCAGAATTCCCTGGTCCTGAGTGACGAAAAAGGTTTGGCAGAGTATCTGCACGATACCGTTTCTGTCAGCAGCACTACCAGCGGTAATGTCAGTAGCGGCAGCGGCGGGACGGCCATTGACTTCGGTGCCGACGGCGCAGGGTATATCGAGTCGATTACTATCGGCAATACGACCTACAGTTACGACGGAACCCACGATACCGTGAACTTCACGACGCCGCTAGGTGGGGAGATGGAGTTCAATTTCCTGACGGGAGATTATACGTATAGCGCAAACGTGACTCTTGAAAATGCCGGTGAGTCCGAACATTTTACCCTCATTACACGGGATGCGGACGGTGATACGGCCGACTCCGCGTTGACGGTCAATCTCGCTTTGGTAACCAATCCGACCGTAGCTACCGATAACATCATCACCAACACGATTCATAACGGTGGCGAGACACTCCAGATCTCTCAGGAAGCACTTCTGGCTAATGACGTAGATCTTGACGGAGATTCCTTCAAGTTTACCTCCTCTGAAAATCCGTATAACGGAACGACACAGGATGATGCGAATAACGTAGAGTTCACGATTTCGACTCTTGCTGCAAACGATCTGGGAAGTCAATATACGACGATAAGCGGTAACGGACAAACCTTTGACCTTACCGATCGCTCCCAGTATGGAAAAGTCACGGATAATAATGCGGAGAATGTTCTCAATAGTCGTCTTTCAAGTCGGTTGGTCGAAAATGCTTATGTCGGGACCGATGATGATGATAAATATACGATTCACTTGAAAGCCGGAGAGATTCTCTACGTTGATATGGACAACGTCAATTATGACCCGGACGGAAACGGAAATGATGCCGTGATCATGATGAATCTTAGAGACAGCGACGGCAACCTCGTCAAAGGGGGATATTACGGAGCACAATATATATATGATCCGGCCAGTGCTTACGGAGGAGGAGCATCTCAGAGCGATGACCCCAGAGATCCGTTTATGGAGTTCCGCGTTACGGAAGAGGGGGACTACACGCTCTATACCTATGAATACGACAACGATGATAGTGCAGGAGGACCGAATGAATATCGGGATGAAGCGTTTAGCTACGATCTTTGGGTGACGATCGATGATCGCTATGTGAATGATGCGGGCTTCGATTATACTATCGAGGATAGCAGCGATGCGAGTAAAAATGACGAAGGTCGGGCCAATATCTATGTCGTGGACGACACGGTGTTGGAAGGCCGTGCCAGTGATGATGTGCTGATCGGAACCCAGGGGCAAGAGGATCAACTCTACGGAAAGTCCGGTAATGATACACTGATCTACGATAGTGCCGACAGCGTGATAGACGGAGGGGAGAACCTGACAGGAAATTACGATATCGATACGCTACTGTTGCAGGGAAATGATTCGATAGATTTTGCAGCCGCCGACTTGCCTACAATGAAAAATATCGAGGTGATCAACCTGAGAGACGGCGCACATACTTTGGAAAATATCAGTGCAGCCGCAGTGAGTGCAATGACGGATGCAGATAACGACCTTGTGATCAAGGTAGACGGCGACGATCATATCAATTTTGACGACCTGCAGAACAACTGGACATTGACCGACAGTATATACGTCAACAATGCCGATAACGATATAACCGTCAAAATCGAAGGAGCAGCGAGCCTGATTGACGGTATCGTTGCCGGAATCTATTATGAAACAAGTTCGGGAACCAACGGCTATACCGATGAAAAAGGCGGGTTTGATTACACCTACGGCGATGTCGTCACCTTCAAGATCGGCGACGTGCAGATCGGACAGATCGATACGACGCAGATCGAGGACGGCAAAGTATTCTTGCAGGATATCGCCGGAACGGAGCGTACGGATCTAAGCGATCAGTATGTAGAAAATATGGCCGTATTGCTGCAATCACTGGATAATGACGGGGATGCCTACAACGGTATCGTCATCACGGAAGCGATGCACGAAGCCTTCAGCGACGACAGCTTTGATCTGGCAACGATCAATGAGACGGATCTTGTCTCTATCATCGAAGTCAACGGTGCTCAGGCAGTGGATGACACGGCTGCGATGGAGCATGTAGCTGATATGTTGATAGAGTACGGCGGTGTAGAAGAGAGTGCCCTGGAAGACCTATCGCCACTGGTTTCGCAAGGCGGTTTCGATTTCAGCACCGTAGAGAATAGTTACGCAGCAGGGAACGACGCTTCGGACAGCGCAGAAGGTATTGAACTGAATGCCAAAGATCTGCTTGATCTACAGGAAGAGGGACAGAATAACCTTCTATTAGCGGAGCAAGAAGAGCATGAGCTAAGCGCATGGACTCAGAGTGAGAATCACGTTAGTGCAAATGGCATCTTTGCAAATCTCTCCAGCGGTGAAACAGATAGCACAACCTTCAATCCCCAGCACCTGCAAGACGATCACATTCTTTGATGCATACGCTTCAAAAAGAAGCGCATGCATTTCCTATTTCTATTTTTAAATATTAATCCAATTTTGAGTATAATGTTCTATTGATATTCGGCTTTTTTTCGAAGGATGTGAAAGATGCAAGAGATGCGAAAGATAGGGATGATAATCATTGCCGCTACGGCCATCGCCCATGCGGCGTTTTTGGATATATACACTCCGGTGGGGAAAGTCACAAGTTGCAAGAGAAAGATCCCGACTCTTATTCGAGAAGCTTATGTCCATTATCCCAGCATCTCTGCTTCAGAAAAGGCACTTCTGGGTGCCCATGCCCAGGTCAAGGCGGCCAAATGGAACTACTTTCCCAGTCTATCCGTCGATCTTTCTCAAGGACGTTCCGGCCATCGAGGGGAGACCTACCGCATCGATCAGCCCCTGTGGACCGGCGGAAAGATCGATGCCAAAAGAGACTTGGCCTATGCGCAGGAAGAGGAGGCCCGTTCGCTCTTTGGAGAGAGTGCCTATGATCTGGCGGCTCAGGTTTTGGATGTCCTGAAAGTTCTGATCCAGTCCGATGGAGATATTCGGGCTTTTGAACGCGGAAAAAAGGATCTGCTGGAGCTGGCTCAGATGCTCAAAAGGCGGGTGGCGGCCGGGGTCTCATCCGAGTCGGATCAGGCGCTGCTACAGTCTCGGATTTATCAAATAGAAAGCGACTTGATCACTGCAAAACAGCGTTATGAAATGGCACGGGCACAACTGGAGCTACTGACGGGGAAAAAGGTGCAGTGCGGAATCTCTTTTAGAAACGATAAGTATCTTAGAAAAAAGCTGGGCTATAAAGCACTGGAGCAGGGGATGCTCGAGACGCACCCCTCACTAAAAAAGAAAAGGGCGCAGATCAAGATTGCCGAAGCCCAGAAGAAAGATGCCGACGCTCAGATCATGCCCAATATTTCCCTCCGAGGAGAGTATCAAAGAGGTTCGCTTAGCGGAGAGGATAACGGGGACGAAACCAATGTCTATCTGGCGGTATCTTTCAGTCCCGGAGCCGGCCTCTCTTCGATGGCCAATATGGAGGGGGCCCGCTACAAGGTTCTCCAGGCTGCCGACGAGATGCTGCTCCAGCAGCAGAAGCTCAAGGATATCCTTGTGCGAGATTATTCCGAGTATCTCACGGCCCGTAGCCGGGTGAAGGTCGTCAAGCGTACCATCGAGAGCTCTCGGAAGGTTCTGGAGTCCTACAAGCGCCTCTTCTTGGCAGGGAAACGCCAGTGGCTCGACGTGGTCAACGCTGCAAGGGAGGTGACAATGAACTATGTCTCCCTCTCCTCGCTTAGAGCCGCCTATATCATCGCAGCCTATCGTTTGGCACTGGATGCGGGAAAGATTAAAATCGATACGAAGAAACAATGGTGATTTACGACTCCAAAGAGAAAGCGATAGAAGATCTGCGCTGGCTGCTCTCCGATTGCTCCGTCCCCCCCTTTAGCAATTCGAAACTTTCATCCATCGAAAAACAGCTCTTGGAAGAGGAACTCCAGGCATACGACGACGATGCGATTTTGAGATTTTACGAAGAGCTTTTGGGCTTGAAACTGCCGATCTGGGAAGAGCAGATCGACGAGAGGGAACTACCCGTTTTTGCACTGGTACCGGGTGAAGGGATTCGAGTCGTTCTTGAGCGGACGCCGGAGGGATTGTGGAAGAGTGAAGGAAAAGATGGAGTACGCAAAGAACGCCATTTCCCCAAAGGGACGCACTTCGCACCGCTCAAAGAAGAGCGACGCGGGATCACCAAGCGCTCGGCATCGGAGATGTTTAAAGAGATTGCTTTGCAGCACAAACCGGTATTGATTCATGCGGCAATCGCTTCAATAAGTATCAATATCCTTGCCTTGGCCATCTCCTTTTTCAGTATGCAAGTCTATGACCGGGTAGTTCCGACGCAAGGTATTTCGACATTGATTGTCCTGAGTATCGGTGTTTTTGTCGCGATTTTTTTGGGACTTTTGTTGAAACTCTCTCGCAGTTATATCCTGGATGAAGCATCTGCAGATATGGATATCGCTTATGCCCACGATGTCTTTAGCCGTTTTCTCTCTATCCGTCCCGATGCCATGCCGCGGAGTGTAGGGACCCTGTCGGGACAGTTGCAGAGCTATGCGACGGTACGTTCTTTCATTTCGAGTGCAGCGCTCTATTTTTTGATCGATTTGCCTTTTTTAATAATTTTTTTGGCGGTTATTATTATGCTTGCGGGATGGATTATAGGTTTGTTGGTTCTTATTTTTTTCATACTCTCAACAGCGGCGGGTTTTTTTTTCAAGCGAAAGATCGTGCAGTTGACCCAGACCTCCTCTTTGGCCAATCATAAAAAACTAGGACTCCTTGTTGAAAGTGTCGACAATGCCGAGAGTGTCAAAGCCTGTGGCGCACGGTGGAGCCTCTTGACCCGATGGAACGTCCTGAGTGAAGATGCAGTCAAGGATGAGATGGAGATCAAACGCTATAGCGATATGTCGATGAATGTAACTGCCTTTTTGCAGCAGTTGAGTTATGTCTCTATCGTGACGGTTGGAGCCTATTTGGTTAGCATGACGGACAAATTAACTATGGGAGGGTTGATCGCCACAACGATTCTCTCGGGGCGCGTTCTGGCCCCGATCGCTCAGCTACCGAGTTTACTGGTGCAGTGGGGACGGGCAAAAATTGCCGTCGATGATCTGAACAATCTCTACGCCCTGGAGGTGGACAATGAAGGAGTGGAACGCCCGATCGTCCCCGCAGTCCTCAAGCCTTCATTCCGTTGCGAGGGGGTGAAGTTTGCCTACGGTGAGCATCCGCCGGTCGTTACAATTCCCAAGTTCTCCATCGAAGCAGGTGAGAAAGTGGCCATTCTCGGTGCGATAGGATCGGGGAAATCCACGCTGCTTAAGATCCTTGCCGGACTCTATAAGCCCACGGAAGGCAAAGTCTATGTGGACAATATCGATCTGCAGCAAATTGCCCGCAGCCGACTGAGTGAAATCATTGGTTATCTGCCTCAGCATGTCAAGCTCATTTCGGGGACTCTAAGGGATAACCTCCTGCTTGGCCTGGCAGGATACAGTGATGAACAAATCATCGAAGTAGCGAAAAAAACCGGTTTGATTGATTTGATCAATGTCCTGCCGCAAGGGCTCGATACTCCGGTGCCCGAGGGAGGTGAGAGCGTCTCGGGAGGGCAGAAGCAGATGATTGCCCTGACGCGGCTGGTGCTCATGCATCCGGAGGCGTTTTTGCTCGATGAACCGACGGCCAATATGGATGACGGAACCGAGAGGAAAATCCTCCAGACCCTTAAAAGCCAACTGGATAGAGATCGTACCTTGATCGTCGTCACGCACAAGCCGGCTCTCTTGGCATTGGTCGATCGCATTATCGTCGTTTCGAGCCAAGGCGTGGTCCTGGACGGTCCAAAAGAAGTGGTCTTGAAAAAACTGGGCGTCCCCTCTCCCGTATCGAAAAAGGTTGAGAGATGAAGCGTGAGCAGAAACCTGGTCAAACGAATTTGGGTATCTTCAACAATGTGCTATTTGGACACGATCGAAGCAAGCGCTATTTCTACAAAACGCGAATCAACCCGAAGTGGTTGATTTTCGGTACGCTTTTCCTACTGATCGTTCCTTTTCTTGTTTGGTCCTCATTTGCCCGTATTGATCAAGTCTCCCATGCCCGAGGCCGAGTGATTGCCGCGGCAAAGACTCAACAGATACAATCCGCAATCGACGGAGTAATAGAAAAACTTTATGTCAAAGAGGGAGATCGGGTCAAGCGGGGGGAGCGTCTCGTACTTTTGGAGCGCAATCAGGCCAAAGCCGCCTACGAGGATATCAAAGCCAAAGTGGCTGCCCTGAAAGCGACCGTCGAAAGACTCAGTGCGGAGGTGTATGGCAGACCGTTGAAGTTTGACGAAGCGCTCAAAAAGGATTATCCCGAGTTTGTGGCCAATCAAACGGCTCTGTTTAAGCGTCGACAGCAGGCGGTCAATGACGATATCAAAGCATTGACAGAGTCGTTGAAGCTGGCGCAGCAGGAGCTTGCTCTCAAGGAACCGCTGATCAAGCGGGGAGATATCGGCAAGACGGAGGTGATCCGTCTCAAAAGAGATATCGCGGATATCAAAGGAAAAATTACCAATACGCGAAATAAATATTTTCAAGAGTCGCAAACAGACCTGACCAAAGCCGAAGAGGAACTTTCGACCAAAGAGCAGGAGTTGGCGGATAAAAAGATCACCCTGGAGCGTACGATCATCACTTCACCGATGAATGCTATCGTCAAAAATATTATTATTACTACTCGCGGGGCGCGTGTGAGGCCGGGAGACGTAATTATGGAATTAGTCCCCTTGGGGGATGAACTGGTCATCGAGGCCAAAATGAAACCGGCGGATATCTCTTTTGTCAGAGTAGGGCAGACGGCTGCTATTAAACTCGATGCCTATGATTATAGTATCTACGGGATGTTTCACGGTAAGGTCAAATATATCAGCCCCGACACCTTGGTGGAAAAGACCCCGGAGGGTGAGCAACGTTATTTCCGGGTTTTGATTACTTTGGGCAAAACTGAGTTGACGGCGAAAAACGGCCAAAAGATTGCCTTGAGCCCTGGCATGACGGCCCAGGTAGATATCGTTACCGGCAATCGTACTGTCTTGACTTATCTGACAAAGCCGATCATTAAAACCTTTTCGGAAGCCTTTCACGAACGTTGACAAATTGAACTGAGCGGGAGAAATCGCGCTTAATCCCCGGCCTTTTCTTCTTCGGCCTGGGTATAGCTGGCATAGTAGGTGCTGCCGTCGGGGAAGTGGTTGACCGTCAGTTTGGAGAAGGCTTCCAGATAGTCCCAAAACTCACGGATCAGTTCGATGGGGACATGCTGTGCCTTGTCGGCCAGAGCTTCGCGCATGGTGCCGAGCCACTCGATACGGGCGGCTTCGTTGATAGAGAAGTTATCGTGAATGCGAATCATATATTCGTTGAGATCCATCCCCTTGGTTTCGTCTTCATAGACTTTGGGGCCGCCGCAGATCTGGATGAAGAATTTCGTATTTTTTTCCTTGACCTTTTCGAACTCCTCTTCGTCCTGGGGAAAGAAGTGGGCGATGGAGCTTTCGTAGATCTTGTCGTAAAAATCGTACATCAGCTCCTTCATCCCCTCTTCGCCTCCTATGGCGTCGAAGAATGCTTTGGGAGGATTTTTGAAGTGGACCTTTGCCCCCTTTTCTACAGGAGTGATGGGAAGATCGTAGATCTCTTTTCTTGTCGCCATTTTTTCACCTTTATGATGAAGATTTATAATGATTATAATTAAAAGGGCTTAAGTCCCGTACCGTCGCAATAGCGCTCCAAGAGACATTTATAACTCTCGATGCGACGATCTCGCAAAAATGGCCAGATTTTTCGCACCGTTTCGCCGGCGTCCAGATCCAGGTCCACCAGGAGCGTCTCCTCCTCTTCTGCGCCCATCGCCAGGGTCTCGCCCTGGGGGCCGAAGGCGAAGCTATGACCCCAGAAGCGGATGCCTCCGAGCATCCCAGAAGGGTCCCATTCGGTTCCTATGCGGTTGACCGTCAGGACCGGCACGCCGTTGGCCACGGCGTGGCCCCGCTGGACGGCGATCCAGGCTTCAAGCATTTTGCGGCGCTCCTGGGGGGTGTTTTCCTCTTCGCAGAGTTTGTCCCGGCGATCTTTCGGGCACTCGAGATAGCCGATGGCGGTGGGATAGATTAATACCTGAGCGCCTTTAAGTGCCATGATCCGCGCTGCTTCGGGATACCACTGATCCCAGCAGACCAGGACACCCAGGCGACCGACGGAGGTGTCGATGGGTTCGAAGCCCAGGTCTCCCGGGGTGAAATAGAACTTTTCGTAAAAGCCCGGATCGTCGGGGATATGCATCTTGCGGTAGCGCCCGGCGACGGTACTGTCGCGCTCGAAAACCACGGCGGTGTTGTGATAGAGCCCGGGGGCCCGTTCTTCGAAAAGGCTCGTCACGAGCACGACGCCGTAGCGTGCGGCGACGTTGCCCCAAAATACGACGTCCGCTTCGAAATCGGCGGCGTAGTCGAAAAATGCGGGATCTTCGCATTGACAGAAGTATTCGCTCTGGTGCAGCTCCTGCAAAATCACCAGGCGAGCGCCCTGCCGTGCCGCTTCGTCGATATGCCGAAGCGTCGCTTCGATCGTCGATTTTTTGGAGCCGTAGTAGCGTTGCTGGATCAGTGCCGCGCGAATCGTCGAGGGGCCTTTTCGTGCATTCATCGAGCCTCCTTATTAGTAATCGACCTGCATCGTCGAGCAGTGCAGGCTGCCACCTTGGGTGATGAGCCTGGAGCAGGGGACGGGGATGATCTCCCGATCCGGGAAAAGCCCGGCGAAGATCGCTCCCGCGGCCCGATCGCTGTCGCGGGCATCGTAGGTGGGGTAGAGCACGGAGCGGTTGGTGATGAGGAAATTGGCATAGGTCGCAGGCAGGCGCTGCCCCTCTTCGTCGTACCGGGCCGGAGGCAGGGGTAGCGGCACCAGGCGGTAGGGTTCTCCCTTTTCCGTACGGAAGTCGCGAAGCTGAGCCTCCATGGATCGAAGTTCGCCGTAGTGCTCATCCGAAGGGTCGTCGCATTGGACGTAGGCGATCGTCTTTTCGTCGACGAAACGGGCCAGAGTGTCGATGTGCCCGTCGGTATCATCCCCGGCCAGGAAGCCATGATCGAGCCAGAGGATGCGCCGTGCCCCCAGATATTCGCGGAGCTTCACTTCGACCTCTTCTTTACTCAATCCGCCGTTACGGTTGGGGTTGCAGAGGCATCGGGAGGTGGTCAGGATCGTTCCCGTGCCGTCGCTCTCGATGGAACCTCCTTCGAGGACGAAGTCGATCGACTCCATCGGGGTGGTGCCGAAATAGCCTTTGGAATGTAAAAAGCGGTTGATGGCATTGTCTTTGGCGGCTTCAAATTTACCGCCCCAGCCGTCGAAGCGAAAATCAAGCAAGCTCTTCTTCCCCTCTTTTTCGATGCTCAAGGGGCCGTAATCCCGGGTCCAGGTATCGTCGTAATCGGCTTCGATGAAGATCATATTGTTTTTTGAGCAGAAAAGATCACCGATGCTCTCTTTGTCGCGGCAGAGGATGTAGACGCTCTGGGAATAAGCGATCGCCTGGGCGATGCGCACGAAAGGGGCGTAGGATTTTTGCAAATCGCCCTCTCTCGCCCAGTCGGTCTCTTCGTGGGGAAAGGCCATGAGGATGAGCTTGTGGGGTTCCCACTCGGCTTTGAGTCTACGCATAAGCCGCTCCTGTGCATAGACTCAAAGGGAAGATCACCTTAGTGAATAGTGAATAGTGAATAGTGAAGAGTTTCGGTATGCACGGCTTAGCCGTACTCTTATCAATACTTGCGACTGCGCCGTAGGTGCCCCCCCCAATAACCAATAACCAATAATCAATTACCATACTACTTCAATCCAGGTCGCATTTATCGCTGCATTTTCCCTCATTGCTCTCTTTGATGGACTTGCGCAGCTCCTTGATAATGGCGTATAGTAGGTAGAGGGTGATGATCGCGCCGATGATCTTCCCGATGGTCATCCAGAGCATGGGTCTCCTTTGAGTATAATCTCCCTATGGCATTCATAGAGATCGACAGAAAGAACTTTTATCACAATCTTAGCCAATTGGCTCTGAAGGCAGGCTCGAAGGAGCGGCTGGCGGTGGTCCTCAAGGACAACGCCTACGGCCACGGTCTGGAGCTGATGGCCGAGCTGGCAGCGGAGTACGGTATCACCCAAGCGGTGGTAATCTCCAATGCCGAGGCGGAGCGAATCGAAGATTACTTTGAAAATGTCCTGGTCCTGGGTGACGAAGCACAGGAGCATCCCAAACGCTCCTATGCCGTCTCTCGCCTGGATCTGCTGGAGCGAGTCGATCCTGCAGTGAAGCTGGAACTTAAAGTCGATACCGGAATGCACCGCAACGGGATACGTATGGAGGAGCTGGAGGAGGCGCTGGAGATCGTGCATCGGCGGGGGCTACATCTCTTCGGTGTCATGACTCACTACCGCAGCGCCGACGAACTGACAAGTGAATACTACTGGCAAAAAAAGAACTTCGAGAGCGTCAGAGCCCGAGTTTTGGAGGCGGGCTTCGACCAAACGCGTTTTCACTCCCACAACAGCGCCGCACTCCTGCGAAGCCAAAACTTCGACGAGGACCTGGCCCGGGTCGGTATTGCCATCTACGGCTACAATACCCTTCCCCCCTCTTTCGACGAGGTCGAGTTGCGTCCTGTGCTGAGTCTATGGGCCCGAAGAGTCTCGACCCGGCATTTGCGTGCCGGAGAGCGGATCGGCTACGCCGGGAAGTTTGTCGTGCCTCGGGATATGGTCGTCTCCACCTACGATTTGGGTTATGGTGACGGCTGGCCCCGGGGAGACGCGGCCGAGCCCTTCGTGACGGAGGAGGGGCTGCCGATTCTGGGGAGAGT
>JALSTG010000097.1 GCA_026983875.1 Campylobacteraceae bacterium | reverse complement strand
CGGCTCAAACCGGGGAAGGAGGCAGCGCGCCGCTTCCGGGAGCGTTGGCTGGCAAAGAGTTAAAAAACTTGCAGTATAATTGCTCCAAATAAATCGAAACGCCTTAAAGGCGGGAAAGGATTCAATATGGGTATGCCGAGCGGATGGGAACTGTTGCTGGTCGTGGGAGTCGTCGTGCTCCTCTTCGGAGGGAAGAAGATTCCCGAATTGGCCAAGGGCCTGGGCAAAGGGATCAAAGATTTTAAAAAAGCGGTCAACGAGGATGACGAGCCACAGCAGAGCAGTGCCAAAGAGATCGAAGACAAAAATGAGCAAACGGCTTCTGCCCAGCAGAGCGCTTCCAAAGAGGCGGACAAAGCCTGATCCAATCTCCTCCAACTATTCTATCTGCCCCCTCGTTACGGGTGGGCCCCCTTCCAAAAATCAAGAGATAATGGACAAAGATCGATGCAGATTAAAGAGAAGCTCAATCAACTGATCGCCGAAGCGGCACACAAGGCCGGGATTGCACTGGAGGAGCCCAGGGTCGTCGAGGCCGGCAAACCCGAATTCGGCGATTATCAGTTCAACGGTGCCATGCCCCTGGCCAAAACCCTCAAGCGAAACCCCCGCCAGATCGCCCAGGCGCTGGTGGAGGCGCTGCCGCAAAACGAGATCATCGCCAAAGCGGAGATCGCCGGACCGGGGTTTATCAACCTGACGCTTTCGGCCGAGTGGCTCGCAGAGCGGCTTAAGGAGGCAAGCTCCAGTGAACGGCTCGGCGTCGGGAGGCGCAAGGAGCCTCAAACGGTGGTCGTCGACTACTCCAGCCCCAACATGGCAAAGCAGATGCATGTGGGGCATCTGCGTTCTACGATCATCGGCGATTCCCTGGCCAATCTCTTCGCCTTTCTGGGAGACGAAGTGATCCGCCAGAACCACATCGGCGACTGGGGAACCCAGTTTGGGATGCTGATTGCCTATCTCGAAGAGTTGGGAGAGGGGGCTGAAGGGAGCCTCCACGATTTGGAAGAGTTCTACAAAGCAGCCAAAAAGCGCTTCGACGAGGACGAGGCCTTCGCCGACAAATCCCGGGAGTACGTCGTCAAACTCCAGGGCGGCGACGTGCGCTGTCTGCATCTATGGGAGCAATTCATCGACAAATCCCTGGGCCACTGCGAAGAGGTCTATAGCAAGCTTCACGTCAAGCTCAGCCGAGAGGATGTCCGTGCCGAGAGCGCCTACAACGACGAGTTGGCCGAGATCGTCTCGGATCTGGAAGCCAAGGGACTGCTCAAGCAGAGCCGGGGAGCGAAGGTAGTCTTTGTCGAAGGGGAGGAGAACCCCCTGATCATCCAAAAAAGCGACGGGGGATATCTCTATGCCACGACGGACCTGGCGGCGATCCGCTTCCGGGTACAGGTCTTGGGGGCCAAACGGATTAGCTACGTTGTTGACGCCCGTCAGGCGGGACACTTCAAACAGGTCTTTGCCGTCGCGAGAATGGCGGGATATGCGCCGGAAGATGTAGAGCTCGAGCATGTCTCCTTCGGGATGATGCTGGACAAGTCGGGTCGTCCCTTCAAGACCCGTGACGGCGGGACCGTCAAACTGATCGAGCTTCTGGAAGAGGCGGTAGAACGGGCCAAAGAGGCTATCACCCAGAAGGAGGCCTACGACGAAGAGGAGCTGGAGAAGATCGCCGAAATCGTGGGTATTGGTGCCGTCAAATATGCCGACCTCTCCATCAACCGGGAGTCCAACTATATCTTTGACTGGGATCGGATGCTCTCACTCGAAGGTAATACCTCTCTCTATCAGCAGTATGCCTACGCACGGATCCAGTCGATCCTGCGCAAATACGAAGGCGAGATCGAGGGGCACGTGACGATCGGCGACGAGTTGGAGAGACGCCTGGCGCTGAAACTGCTCCAGTTGGAGGATATCCTGCACCTCGCGGCACGGGAGGCGACGCCCCATACGATCACCGCCTATCTCTACGATCTGGCGACGCTTTTTATGAAATTCTACGAAAACAATCCGATTTTGCGCAGCGACGTGCCGGAAGATCTGCGCCAAAGTCGCCTGATCTTCGCTCAAACCACGGCTCGGACTCTGCGCCTGGCTCTTGAACTCCTGGGGATCAAGGTCCTCGACCGGCTTTGATCCTTATTTAGCATAAAAGGAGTCTCATGTCCCGACTGATCCTTTGGATTGTTCTGACCCTGGGGCTGATCGCTCTGGAGTATTTTCGGCGTCGCGAGTGGCGGCGCAGCCTGGTAGCCCTGGGGACTTTTGCCTGGATCGTGGGATTGGGCTTTGCCGGGATGACTATGCGGGCGGTTCTGCCCTTTTTCGCTCTGCACATCGTACTGCTGATCCTGGCTTGGGGAGCGTTGATCTATTATCTCTATGTCCGTCGATACCTCTGGTGGGCTTTTCTCCTTCCTCTGTCAACTCTGGGGATCTTTATCCTTTTTAACTTTCTCGAGGGCTCTCGCTACGAACCCTGACTTCCCAAAGCGCTAACTCCATCTTCAGCTCTCTACACGGCTTATAGAAACTATAAGTAAAAATTTTTGGAAAATAATTATCGTTTAAGATTTATATGCCATAATTTCCTTATGGAAAATCTTTTTCCAAAACTTTTAAGGAGGGCACCATGGCACGCTATGGAAATTCAATCGTCAAAGGGATCGAGATCGAAGAGGTGATCACTCTGCTCAACAAGGCCTATGCCGACGAGTGGCTGGCTTATTACCAGTACTACATCGAAGAGAAGGTGGTCAAAGGCATCATGAAGGATGCGGCGATTGCC
>JALSTG010000096.1 GCA_026983875.1 Campylobacteraceae bacterium | reverse complement strand
CGCCTCTTTGGGGCTCAACTCCTTGCCAAAGAGCGGCTGCTTCTCCGGCCCGATGACGGGGGCCTCCAATCCCCGCTTCTCGTCATACTTATAGTCGATCTTGTAGTTGATGACCGTCGGCGCCGGAATGCGTCGCTTGATCCCCTTGGCCAGTTCCTCATCCGTTCCCATGCGAATCTGCTTCATCGTATCGAAGGTCAGCCAAATCAGCAAAATCACGGCAAAGCCGGTGACCCAAGCCGCCGACCGACGCCAAAAGCTGATACTCGTCCAGACCGATGCTTTTTTCTCAGCCATTTCTCCTCCTTTAATGGTTTGAATCTGTGTGATCGTTCTCGTACCGCTTCTCCGACTCCGATACCAGATAGAAGTAGAGATGCGGCACAAAGAGATAAG
Source organism: Campylobacteraceae bacterium (assembly GCA_026983875.1). GTDB lineage: Bacteria > Campylobacterota > Campylobacteria > Campylobacterales > Sulfurovaceae > Nitratifractor. Next base: position 2,483 of record JALSTG010000096.1, on the reverse strand, counting down.
CCACCATCGTTACCAGCAGCACCTTGGTGGTGTAGTGGTTACTGTGGATCAACACTGCAAGCTCATAGAGACTCAGCGTCTGCAATCCCCAAAACAGGTAGCCTACGGGCATCCATTTTTTGGAAAAAAATCCCATTTTGGCCAGGGTGATGATCGCCGCATATCCTACGCCAAAGACCAGTACCAGCGTCGCCACGACAAAAATCGGGAGAAACTGATCCGGCGCGATCGTCGGCCAACCGACTACCTTTTCCATAAAATGGACCTCCTTCGGACTTTTTGCTTCTACAAGCACCACTATTATTCCACTATTTGAATCCTGGGAGATTGATATCGGTCAACCGATAGATCTGCCCAAAGGCCCCTCTCGAGCATCCAACTTGTCATTTCACCGCATAACAGCCCAGCGAAAATACCCTTCTACCAATCTGCGGTTAGAGATATTCTATGACACCCTGAAAAAAGGGATGTGGAATTCCCGACCGCTCATCCTTCGGATACGGGAATTAGGTACAGACTCTTCAAACGGAATCTGTACCTAACAGATAATTTGACAGAAGGAGGAAGCTATGCAGAAGATGCCGACAGGAAAAAATTTAAAACTTGATACGGGAAAGATCTCTATAGATAGAATACTCTCCCACTATCGCTTCGATAGGGAGGAGGCTATTCTACTTCGGAAAGTTCGACCCCAGATCGAGCAGAGAATCGAAGGGATTCTTGATGGATTTTATCAATTCATATTCAATTTTGAACACGCCAGGCGCTTCATTGACACCGAAGAGAGACTCTCCACGCATCGTCAACTCTTGTGCTCTTGGCTGCTTTCGCTCTTCGACGGACGTTATGACAATGCCTACTTCAACTATATTAATCGCATAAGCGAAATTCACGTACATATCGGCTTGCCGACCCATTACGTCAATGCCGCATTTAGCTACCTCCGAGAATCCTTCAACAATGTTTTGATTGAGGAGGATCTCTTAGAGCTGATTCATGTCGTCAACAGAGTGATTGACATCAATCTCGATCTGCTGAGCCTATCCTACTATGAAGAGGAACAGAAGCAATTCATCGACGAAGTTTCGCTGATTAATCGTGTGATAGATACGACGGGAGTCAAGCCTTATGTCCAACCCATTGTCAATGCCCAAAACGGGAAAGTGGAAAAATACGAATGCCTCATGCGATTCGTAGACACGAAAGCAAACAAAGTCTATTCAGCCCAGCCTTTTCTCCAGATTGCCAAAGAGATCCATCTCTATCATGAACTGGAGCACATGATGATTGAAAAATGCTTCAAAAATTTTTCAAATTCCTCGTACCATTTCTGCCTAAATCTTGGTTATGAGGACATTAGCGACGAACAGTTCCGTCGTTATATCTACCAGCAAATTTCAGGATTTCCCGAGCCGGAACGGATCACCTTCGAAATTCTGGAGGGTGATTTCATTGAAGATTTCGGCATTATCAAGGAATTTATTACCAAAATTCGTCAATATGGGTCTAAGATCGCTATCGATGACTTTGGAGCCGGATACTCCAACATGAAAAACATCCTGGAACTTCGGCCCGATTACATCAAAATCGACGGATCTATTATCCGGTCGATTCCCCGCTCTCCGGACTCTTTGACGATTTTAAAAAGCATTATACGGCTCGCCCACGACCTTCAGATCCAAACTATCGCCGAACATGTACACGACCGGGCCGTTCTGGATATCTTGAAAAATCTGGAAATCGACTATTATCAGGGATTCTATTTCTCCAAACCCTTTCCGATAGAGGATCTCGATGAAGAGAGGCCTCCGACCTATACGATGAATACCGTCGGCCCATAACGGTTTGATGACATTTTGGATGAGCGACGGCTACTTGACGATGCAGCGGGCCACGTGGAAAGGACGGATATATTGAGGCGAAACGAAGTTGTCTCCCTTCAGCCTCCAGCCTGCCACTCCTTTGCGGATTTCGATGGATTGGGCCATCTTTCGAAGCATTCGGCTCTCGCAAAGCACCGGCTTTCCGTGCCGGAAAGCCGCTTTGACCGCAGCCATGCGGGAGCTGGTCATCCAAAAGTGGGCCCCGATAAAAAGAGCCAAGATGAGGCCGACCCCGATGAGGCCCTTCTTGGGAGCCTCGTGAGACATGAAGGGCCGTGTGGTCACAAAGAGCGTCACCAGGAGAATGATCCCCGCCAAAATAAGATAGGCACCTTCGAGATAAAAAAACTTTTCAATCATATCAATGCCCTCCCTCTTTTGGGAAAAGTCTACCAAGATCGATGTCCCACACTCCTTGATGGTTGTCAACAGCCTCTAAAGAAGGAGAGCCTATACTTAGCAAAATTTCTTCCGGAGGATCGGATATGTTCAGCAAAAAGCTCGGCTTCGCTCTGGGGGCGGTGATGCTCTTTCTTGCTGCCGTCGCCTTTATCATCGGCCGTCCTCCCCATCGGGATCCCCGGATCTACCCCCTGGTAT
>JALSTG010000095.1 GCA_026983875.1 Campylobacteraceae bacterium | reverse complement strand
CGTCGCCGGGACGATGGCGGCTCTGCTTGGACTGCCCGGCTTCTTCGTCGCCCTCTTCGTTTCGGCGATTTTGGCCATCGTCCCCTCCTTGCTGGCCAAGGACACCATGGTCCCCTTCGTCCCCTTTCTGGCGATGGGAACCCTGATCGTCTATCTCTTCGAGACACCCATCATGCAGGCGCTGGAGCGGTATATCTATGGGTAGAACCCGGCGTTACATCCTCGGCACCTTCACCCGCAACTATCTGCTGGTCTTTCTGCCTTTTCTACTGATCGTCTCTCTGGTTTTCGTCATTCAGCTTTCGATCCTCTCCTCCAAGGTCACCCTCGGCTTCACTGAACTTACCCAGCTTTTCGGCTACATGTTACCCGATATCTTTTTCTACACCATTCCTTTTTCTCTTATCGCCGCCCTGGCCAACACCTTTTCACGCTTCTCCGCCGAAAATGAATTCGTCGCCCTCTTCTCCCTGGGGCACAGCCCCCGAAAGATCTTGAGTATGCTGCTGCCGAGCCTGATGATCGTGACCCTGATCCTTCTGACCCTTTCCCTTCTGCTCTATCCCCAGATGAAGCAGAAGCTCAATGCCTTCAAGACCCAGAAGATCGCCGAAGCCACCCTCAATATCACCCCCAATAAACTGAGCCAGAATTTCGGCAATTTCCATCTCTTCGTCGATGCAAAAGCCAAAGACGGCAGCTATAAAAACATGGTCCTCTTCAATCGGGACAAGGAGGGGAAATACCAGCTTTTCATCGCCAAAAAAGCTCAGGTGACAAATGACGGCAACCGCTTTGTCCTCACCCTTGAGAAAGGGACGGGAGAGAGCTCTACCGCCCGAAAAATCGAAACGGTCCGTTACGAAAAGCTCAGTTTCTACCAGTATCCCAGGGCCCACTACCGAAACATCCTCACCAGTTTCGAATACTGGGGAAAGGCCCAAAAAGATGACGGCCGTCGACGCAAACTTCTCTATCTTCTCTTCGTCTCCGTCGCTCCGCTGCTGACCTACGGTATCATCGCGGCGCTGACCTTTTACAACCCCCGTTATCAGCGGGGCTTCTCCTCCCTGGCGATCTTTATTGTGGCCTTGATCATCTATATTCCGGCAGCGATACTGCAAAAATACGGCACCCCGCTGCTCTTCGGCCTCTTTTGCCTTGCGCTCCTGGCCGCCAGCCTTCTCCTGGTGCGGCGAAAAATTCTCCGGAAATTCTAAGAGATGGCACGGGTCAAGGGGGTTATCGCCTACGACGGATCGGCCTTCCAGGGCTTCCAGCGCCAGACTCGGACGCCCGACACGGTCCAGGGCGCACTGGAGAGGGCTCTTGAGAGCCTTGGGATTCCCGGCGAAGTCGTCGGCAGCGGCCGCACCGATACCGGTGTCCATGCCACCGGACAGGTAATCCACTTCGATCTACCCCCCTACTGGGAGACTCAGAGCCTTGAGAAGCTCCGCCGCCACCTCGACGGACGGCTGGAAGCAATCCGGATCAAGCACCTTGCTCCCGTGCCCGACTCCTTTCACGCCCGCTACGATGCCAGAGAGCGGATCTACCGCTACCTCTACCGCCTTCGGCCCTCCCTTTTTGAGCGCCGCTATGTCGCCGCCCTCGATACCGGCGATGCCCATCGTCTCCAGACCGCCCTCGACTGCTTCGTCGGCACTCACGATTTCGGCTTTTTTCTCAAAACCGGCTCCGAGACCGCCCACAACCGCCGGACGATCTTTCGTGCCTACGCCCTCGAGCGGGGGAAATACGGCTACATCTATTTTCATGCCGACGGTTTCTTGCGGGCGCAGGTGAGGATGATGATCCACGCCGCCGCCGCCGTGGGACGGGGGGAACTGAGCCTCGAAGCCCTCCATGAGCAGCTCGTTCTCCGGCAGCGACATACGACCGAACTCGCCCCTCCCCAAGGGCTCTATCTCGCACGAATTATCTATTGAAACGGGCGGTTGATCTCCCTCACGATCCAATCGGGGCTTTTTATCCTTAAGATTCTTTAACGAAAATCTTTATCATCCCAGTTTAACTCTTTTTAGTAAAAGCCTTCAGATCTTTCACGATCTCCTCCCACGCCTCTTCGGAAGCGAAACAGCTCTGGGTGCCGCAAAGCGTGTAACTCTCTTCGACGGCGGTCCGCAGCCAGAGCCAGGGCCAGGGAAGCCGATCGATTTCAAAGATATGCGGCTCCAGAAGTTCCGGTTTGGCTTTGACGAGCAGGTCGTCCCGCATGTAGCGGATCGCCGCTTCGGCCAGTGTCGGACGGGAGATGGGCTGACGCATCAGCTGGTAGGAGTGGACCTCCAGAGTCCGGGCCACGAACTTCTCGTAGACCGGATCGATCAGGGCACGAACTCCCAAAAGAAACTCCGTCATCACTGCCATAGAGGAGGGATAGCCCGCATCGGTATCGTCGGCCCTCTCCCGAAACTCCCCGTCGTCGATCCGCCAGCGACCGCCGTCGTAGAAGCGGCGGATCGCCTCGTTGGCCAGCTCCACGGCCCGAATGAGAAAGCGCTCCTCCAGGGTGCTGCGGTACCCTTCCAGGAGTGCGCTTCCCCACCAGGCATAGTCTTCCAGGAAGCCGACCGCCTGAGGCTCCCGATCGATCAGCGCCGAGTGATAGAGGGTCACCCCTGATGCCATCTTTGCCTCCAACGCTTCCAGACTTCTTACCGCCTGCTCCCGATAGCGAGTTTCCGTCCGACCGGCGATGAAAAGGCTTCGGATCACCATGGCGTTCCAGGAACTCTGGACCTTCCGGTCGATGAAGGGATATCGCCGATCCCTCCGAAGCGTAGCGAGGACTTTCAGGGCATCCTGTATCCATGGATCGTCCCGATCCTCCGGGCGCTGAAGTCGGGGGATATTTTTTCCTTCGAAATTCCCT
>JALSTG010000094.1 GCA_026983875.1 Campylobacteraceae bacterium | reverse complement strand
GGCATACTCAGAGGCAAACCGGCACCGGTAATGATGATATCGGCTCCCGCTTCGCAGGCATCCCTGACTACTCGATCGTAATCGTTGATGGCATAGAGGACGTTACAGGCCAGGGGCTTCTCTCCGCAGAGTTTGCGGGCATTTTCGAAGATCTTGAAGAGCGCACGGCGGGAGTAGAAATTTTCCACCTCGTAGGGACGGCCGTCGGCCATGAGAGTTTCGGCATAGGCCCGGTTCTCATACAAGCCGGTGCCGACGGAGCTGATGACCCCTAGCCCCCCTTCCCGGCTGACGCTCCCTGCGAGCCGGTCCCAGCTGATTCCCAGGCCCATACCTCCCTGAATAATGGGCTTTTCGATGATGTGTTTGCCGATTTTCAGTGCCTTAAATGCCATGATACTACTCCACTCTCGCCCGTGCGAATTTTCGTTTGCCCACTTGGAGAATATACTCTCCGGGCTCCAATTTGAGCTGATCATCGCTCACCTTTTCCCGGTCGATACGCACGGCGCCTTGTTTGATATCCCGACGTGCCTGGGAGTTGGAGGGCTCTAGCCCTGCATCGACGAGGGCCTTACAGATCCAAGTCCCCGCTTCGATCACGACCTCGGGGATATCCTCGGGGATCTCCTTTTGTTTGAAAAGGGAGTCGAAGGCCTCTTTGGCCTCCCGCGCCGCCGTCTCGTCATGAAAACGCGCGGTGATCTCCAAGGCCAGCATCTCCTTGGCCTTTTTCGGGTGGAGTTCGCCAGCGGCGACTTGGCGTTTCATCTCGGCGATCTCATCGAGGGAACGGCTACTCAGAAGCTCATAATAACGCCACATCAATTCGTCGGAGATCGAAAGCATCTTGGCATAGATCTCCTTGGCCGGTTCGCTGATGCCGATATAGTTGCCCAGACTCTTGGACATCTTCTGCACCCCGTCGAGCCCTTCGAGAATCGGCATCATCAGCACCGCTTGTTCCTTGCCTACATTGTAGGCCCGCTGGAGATGACGTCCCATGAGGAGATTGAACTTCTGATCGGTCCCTCCCAGCTCGATATCGCACTCCATCGCCACGCTATCGTACCCCTGCAGCAGCGGATAGAGAAACTCGCTGATGGCGATGGATTGGCCCGATTTGTAGCGCTTTTCAAAGTCGTCACGCTCCAACATCCGCGCGACGTTGAACTGAGTCGTCAGTTGAATCAATCCCGCCGAGCCTAAGGCATCAAGCCAGGAGGAGTTGAAGAGCAGCTCCGTCTTGTCGGGATCAAGGATTTTGAAGGCCTGTTCCTGATAGGTTTTGGCATTTTCCAAGACGGTTTCCCTATCGAGGACCTTGCGGGTCTCGCTCTTACCCGTCGGATCGCCGATCATAGCCGTAAAGTCACCGATAAGCAACTGCACCGTGGCTCCATGCTGCTGAAAAGCCGCCAGCTTTTGGAGAATCACCGTATGGCCTAGGTGCAGATCCGGGGCCGTAGGGTCGAGACCCAGCTTGACCTTGTAGCGCTCTCCCTTCTCATAGTAATTGCGTAATAGGGTTTCGATCCGCTCCCGATCGATAATCTCGGCGCAACCCCGTTCGATCTCTCTGAGTGCCTTGGCGATGGGCATCCTCTCTCCTCGTTTTTATTTATGGTTGTAGGCATCGTCCAGGGGCGTAATCTCCACCAGTTTAAACTGACGGGAAATCTCCTGGGCGATCTTTTTTTTGTCCGCCTGCTCCGACTCCACCTCGATCTGACAATATTCGGCAGCGTCACTGCGGTAGATCCCAAGCTCGATGCTCGTAACATTTAGACCCAACTGGGAGAGGCGCGACAGAAGACGGGCGAGAATGCCCTTTTGGTTCTGGAGCGCCACGATAAGCCGATAACGGGCCAGTTTGGCACTGAACCACTGGACAAAAAGCATCGGCTCTCCGGCCCGGATCTTCTCATAAGCGTTACGGCAGAGCTTGTGGTGAATAATAGCCCGGTTTTCCTTATAGAAGGCCACGATATCGTCTCCCGCCTTGGGGTGGCAGCAAAAATCGAACTCCACCTTCTCCAGCGTTTTGTTGGTAAAGAAGTTGAGATGATCGATCTTTTTGAAGCCCGGCTTCTTGTATCCCTTTTTAAAGACTTCCCAGACTCGTACCTCTCGGATCCTCGCCCGTTTGGAGATACGGTGAATCTTCTCCCGCAAAACGTCGATATGTTCCGGCACCCTTTGAATCCCTCCGGCCCCTTCATCCTCTTGAAGAATCTGGCGAATCTCCTCGGGGCGTTTGTCGAAGATCGTCGCGAGAATGTTGTATCCCGCCAGTTCATTGACCTCCCGGGTCCGGGCACGACAGATAGAACGAATCCCCTCCTTGGCTTTGGAGGTCTTGACCGTATCGATCCAGGAGCAATGAAGGATCGGCTCTTCCTGGGTAACGATTCGGACGATGTCGCCGTTTTTAAGAATCGTCAGGAGCGAAGCGCGCTCCTTGTTGATGATCGCCGTCGTCGCCCGGTTGCCGATCTCCGAATGGACGGCATAGGCGAAGTCCAGCGCCACGGCATCCTTCGGCAGGGTAAAATAGTCTCCTTTGGGGGAGAAGACGACGATATCTTCGCTGAAGAGATCGTTTTTGGCCATCTCGTAGAAGGCTTCGATGGAGTCGTCCTGATAGGGCAGGCTCCTGAGCCACTCGAGATTCACCCCGCTATCTCCCTCCTCTGTCTCACCCTCTTTGTACTTCCAGTGAGCGGCGACGCCGTATTCGGCCAGATGGTGCATTCGTTCGGTACGAATCTGGGCCTCTACGATACTTTCGTCATCGAAGAGGGTCGTGTGAATCGTCTGATAGCCGTTGTCTTTCGGCAGAGCGATATAGTCCTTGAAGCGTGAGATCAACGGCGTGAACTCCAGGTGCAGTGCCCCCAGAGCGGTATAGCAGTCGATGGGCTCTTTGACGATCACCCTGACCGCCAGCAGATCGAGTACCTCGTCGATACCGATGCCTTTGCGGTGCATCTTGAGGTAGATGGAGTAGTAGTGTTTGACCCGACCGATCACCTCGAAATCCAAGCGGTGGAACCCCCGCATACACAGGGCGTTTTTCACCTTGCCTATAAAGGAATTGAGGCGGATATGGAGGCTTTGATGATTGGCCTTGATGTACTCGTCGATCCTGGCATAGTCTTCCGGGTAGATATAGCGGAAGCTCAGGTCCTCCAGGAGGTTCTTGATCTTGGAGATTCCCAGCCGGTGGGCGATGGGCGCATAGACCACCAGGGTCTCTTCGCTGATGCGAAGCTGCTTCGCCGGAGGGAGGGCGTCGAGGGTCAGCATATTGTGAAGCCGGTCGCAGAGCTTGATGATGAGCACCCGCACATCTTCGATGGAGGCGATGAGCATCTTGCGAAAGCTGAGGGCCGAAGTGATCAGCTTCTCGTCGGAATCGGAGGGAACAAGCTTCTCGTCCCGGATCTCGACGATCTTGGTCAGCCCCTCGACGATATGCTGTACATCCGAACCGAAACGCTCACCGATCTCCTCGATGCTATGGGGCGTATCCTCTACCACGTCATGAAGCAGAGCCGAGATGACCATCGTTTCGTCTCCGCTGATGGAGGCGGTGATCACCGCGACAAGGATGGGATGGATGATATAGGGTTCGCCGCTTTTACGGGCCTGTCCCCTGTGGGCTTCCCGGGCAAACTCCAGGGCTTCTCGGATCCGATCGCTCAGCTCGATCTGCGTCGCCAAAAGCTCGATAGCCTCGTCGACATCCTTGAGCTTTCGGATCAGCTCCAGAAAATCATCCATACTATGAGGGTCTCAATCCTCTTTTTCTATGTGGAGCTTGCCCTCGGCGATTTCGTGAATGGCAATGTCGGTGGCTTTGTGCTTTTTGATATCCATATCGACCAGTGGCGCGGCTCCGGCGCTGAGCTCTTCGGCCCGCTTCCCGACCGCTTTGGAGAGAAGATATCGGTCGTGATTGAGACGCTCCAGTGCTTTGGCGGTAACTTGTTCCAAACGTGTCATTTCGTTCCTTTTTTTTGGTTTCGTTTTATCTCAAGATCAGTGAACGATCGAACAGAGAGAGGTATCCCCTTCGATAATCCGTTTGAGATTATCGGGCTCGAACATATTACACACTACGATGGGCAGGCGGTTCTCTTTGGCCAGGGCAATGGCCGTATCGTCCATGACCTTAATATGGTCGCTCAAGGCCCGGTCATAACTGATCTCGAGCAGCTTTTCGGCATCGTCGAATTTCATGGGATCCCGGTCATAGATCCCGTCGACCTTTGTCGCTTTGATCAACATATCCGCCTCGATCTCGCTGGCGCGAAGGGTCGCGGCGGTATCGGTGGTGAAATAAGGGTTCCCGGTTCCGCCGGCAAAGACGACGACTCGTCCCTTTTCCAGATGCCGTCGCGCCCGGCGGACGATGAAACTTTCGCCGATTTCGTGCATATCGATGGCACTCTGCAATCGCGCCTCGAGACCGATGCTCTCCAGTGCCTCCTGGATCGCCACGCCGTTGATCACTGTCGCCAGCATCCCCATATAATCGCCGCTGGTGCGCTTGATAATCCCGTCCTTCGCCGCGGTTACGCCTCGGATGATATTGCCTCCTCCGACAACGATGGCAACTTCGATGTCGGCGTCGACGAGCTTTTTGATCTCATCGGCAATATATTTGAGAATCTGCGTATCGATCCCGTAGCCCTCTTCTCCGGCCAGAGCCTCTCCGGAAAATTTGACCAAAACACGTTTGCGTTTTTTCATCACGGCCTCCATAAGTTTGTCGCGATTATACCCAAAGGGGCTTTAAAAGAGCGGGGGACAATTCTTAAAGTGTTTCTCGATCTTCCCAGGTGGTTTGAATCTTCCTGGGCATATAGTAGCGAAACTGTTTCGGATAGATAAAATAGTCGATCGAACCTGGACGACCTTGGGTAATTTCACCCCACGACTCGATAAAAAGATTAATGGCAAGCACTCCCAAAGAAGGGAATTTCGTAAAATTCTCTTCTTGGATCAGATTGGCCAATTCACTTAGCGTAGGATTGTGCCCTACTAGAAATATTGCTTCATGTTCAGCCTCCTGGAGGGAAAGTACATTCAAATACATTTCCGGGCGCGTCAGATAGAGTTCATCCAGGTAACGATAGGTTCCTTGAAAACCAATCTTTTCGCCCAAACCGTCGGCGGTCAACTGGGCACGAAGGGCTGCGCTCGACAAAATCAGGTCGGGACGAACCTTGGTCAAAGCAAGATAGGAACCGATCGTCTCGATATCTTTCCAGCCGCGTTTGGATAATCCCCGTTGGAAATCGCTGAGTTGACCGTTACTCCAGTCAGACTTTCCGTGACGTATAAGATAAAGTTTTTTGATAAGCCTTCCTTTCTTCAATATTTTAATGCTCAGAACACCTTATCTGATCATACTGAACCAATCCTGAATATTAAGACTATTTAAATATAATATCACCAAGTAAAGTAATTGAGGGAAATGCAAGGTTGTCTGAAATCAAAAAAACACCTACAGATGAGGTGATGTCAAAATATCTGTATGAGATAGAGACGGCACAAAAAAAAACAGAGACAAGCGAGGAGGATTTCTCACGGATCCTTGAGAAATCCATTTTAGGACTGACTCCGGCCAAAAAAGTTTTCTTTCTCTATCACGATTCGGAGCAGGAGCGTCGTTTCTTTGCTCTCGACCTGAAAAATCGGTCAACTGTTGCTCTCACCGTGGAGAGAAAGGGTCTGATCGCACGCTCTTTGGATACCGGTCAACCGTTTTATACCAATGACGTAGGACGAGAGCCCGGGTATATAGATACAGCTGACAATCCTTTTGGTTACGACCTCAAAAGTCTTTTGCTTCTCCCGCGCTTCGATGCTTCTGGACGACCTTCTTTTCTAGTGTGGGCTGCAATTCCCCATAAAAATCTCAATCAGTTCATCCGAGAGGATATCGAACATCTGGAAACCCTATTTCAAAAAGCAGAGCCTTTCCTCTGGAACATACTCTCTTCTGATGGCTCCCCTCCATCCCGGACCGACGATCCCTCTACGACCGACATTGTTGAAGATTCTGATTCTCGACAGGATATCGGGAGTCCCGTTCTGATCCAGGTGATCCGCTCTTGGTTTCACCGAAAGAAAAAATAAACGATGTTTTAAGGAAACAGATTCCAATGATCAAAAAAATCGATATCAAAAAAGAGCTGAGTGAAGAGGAGTTTAAAGAGATCATCCTCCATTATGAAACGGATCTTCTTGAAAAAAGCGATCTCCCGTCAATAGCCAGTAGATGTACTGAAGCCGCCAAGAAAATAACACCGGCAAAAGAGGCCTATCTACTCCTCGTCAACCCCGAAGATCAGATCTTCCAATTGGTGAACGATGAAAGGACGATTCCTATCCGACCGGAGATCGAGTCGATTTTAATGGAAACCTACCGATCCAAGCAGTCCCTGTTTATCAACGATGTGACACGAAGTTTTCTTTACAACGATAAAATCGATAATTTTCTGAACCTTCCACTCAAAGATATGATGCTCATCCCCATCATCGACAATACTATAGAGAAAAACGTCCTCGCCATTCTCTGGACAGCCATTACCTCCGGATCTTGGAACCAATATACTCAGAAAGATCTCGACTACATGACCCGATTCGCCATGTTTACCAAACGCTTCCTTCTCAATGAGAACCCAAAAAGCACCGGAGAGATCTTGGAATTGAATACGGAAGTATGCACCAAAGTCTGTGACCAGCTCAGAAAAAAAACTCAAAGGGAACGGCAATATTTCTCATCAATCATTCACGACATTCGCACTCCGATGAATGCCGTGATGGGATTTTTAGAACTTCTGAATCTGATCGAAACCGACCAAGAGAAAAAGGATTATCTGGATACTGCAATACGCAGCGGCAAAAGCATGGTGACACTGATCAACGACGCCCTGGATCTGGCCAAGATCTCCAGTGGACAGATGAAGGTGGAGAAGCGACCTTTCAATCCCCTCCGAGAGCTTGACGATACCGCCAAACTTTTTTTTCAGACGGCACAACGAAAAGGAGTGTCCTTTTCCGCCTACTTCGATCCCAACCTACCTGAAAAGATTGTCTCCGATCCTCATCGAATCAAACAGATCATTAACAACCTGCTGAGCAATGCCGTAAAGTTCACCCCCAAAGGAGGGTTGATTTCACTTCAACTCCATTACGAGCAAGCCATCGATGGCCTGCTCGTCAGTGTAAAAGACAATGGAATCGGAATCGATCCTGAACGACAAAAAGAGATATTCACCCCCTTCGTTCAGGAAAAGGAGTCAACTTCCCGAGAGTTTGGAGGTACCGGACTCGGTCTAAGCATCTCTCAACAACTTGCAGTACTGCTCGGAGGCAAACTCCAGCTCGAAAGCAAGCCGGGAAAAGGTAGTCGCTTTTTCTTTAGCATTCCTTGCAATTGTGAATCCGGAACACCCCCATCCATTGATCTGCAAAGCTACCGAGGTCGAAAAGTTCTAATCTATCAAGGAGATTCTGCTCCCTATTTTATACAGGATGTCCATCGATACTTGGAACAGACCGATCTAAAACTCACCGTTTTGAAGTCTCCGAACCCGGAAGACCTCAAGACAGAAAATTACGATCTTCTGATCATTTCGAAAGAGGATTCCACGCTCCATCAAGAGGCGCTTCAAACGCTCGTCGATCATGGAAAAGCCCTGCTCGTCGTGGGAGACACTTTTTTAAATCATGGATGCCAATTCAAAGGAAGAGTCGAACGCATCAGCACACCGCTACTCCCTCATGAAATTTTTCCCAAACTCTCCCGACTCTTTGGATTGGATAATTCCGAAAAAATCTCCAAACGCGATATGATAGCTTCTGTCAAGTTCCCCGGCAGAAGAGTCCTTGTCGTCGACGACAATCTGATCAACCTGAAATTCATGAAGGAGGTTTTGAAGCGCTTCGATCTTGAGGTCTTCACCGCCCAAAGCGGCGAAGAGTGCATGGAAAAACTTTCTACAGAAAAGGTCGATCTGGTCTTTATGGATGAGAATATGCCGGGAATGCAGGGAAGCGAAGTGATCAAAAAAATCAGAAAATCAAAAAAACTACCCGATAAAAGTAAAAATACGACTCTTATCAGCCTAACCGGAGATGCAGGAACTCAAACCCGCGAACACATCCTCCAAGCCGGTGCAAACGACGTTTTGAGCAAGCCCGTCCAGTTGCAAGAGATTCACACCGTCATCCGGCAATACCTCTCCTAAACCGAACCGGTTGTCAGGAGAGCATCTCCACGGCTTTGGGCAATATTTTTTTCAGAGCCATTTTACCCAGAGCTACATTTCCATCTTTCTGGAAAATGGCGAAAACATGAAGATGTACCCGAGCCTCCTCTCCGGAGCATCCCATCAATATCACCGCTTTTTCCGTGTATATTTCCATAATTTCCGTCGCACCCAATTTCAGTGTACTTGAAATTTTGTGCGCATCTCTAAAAACATCGTTAAATGTTGCGGAGACCTCTTCGAGATTTCCCGTCAATCTTCCCGTATCGCAAACTAGACATTCCCCCGTATAATTGTTAACGGCGCCTCCGAGAAATCCCTTAACCGCTCTTAGATCGTCCAAAATACCTTCATCCATTATCATCCTCCTTCTTGTTGATTATCTATGTTGCAGCCTTCTCTCCTACTTTGAAAAGTCGCTATCAACAGGAATATTATAGTGTTTCTATGCTGAACTAAGTGTAAAATATATTCGATTCTTCGAGGGTTGCTTCATCTCTAGACCTCTATCCAGGAATTCTATATCCGAATCATCTGCAAGGGATTGATCAGCCGAGACTTCTGTGTCGCCTGGAAAATCAGCTTCCGGCGGACTTTTCCTACGGCGGTACCTCTGCGAATACGGCTCCCCGTCTTGATAAGGGGAGAGATCTTCGAGAGGCCGGCATAGACCGTATGCAGCCCGTTGCCGTGCTGGACGATCACCACTTTGCCCAACATACTGTTTTCACCCACATAGACCACCTTGCCGTTGAAGACGGTGCGCACCGTCGCATCGCTATAGGGAGCTTTTAGGGTGACAGAATCGTTGAAGATCTTGATCTTGTAGATCGGATCGATATAGGTGCCGAAGCGCTTAATCAGCCTTGCACCTTTGATCGGTGGAAAAGTCCTGGGCCCCCGATAGCGGGCGACCCGCTCTTTCTGATAGGAGCTACCCACCTGCTTGACCTTCTCCTCCTCCAGTTTGGGAGCACTGTAATCCACCTCGCGCCCCTCCGCTCTCGCCTGAGCCCGCTCCTGAGCCTTGGCGCGGCGCATCTCCTCCAGCTGCTTCGCCCGACGGGCCAGCTCCGCCTTGCGTTCCGCCTCCCGACGCCTGGCCGCCTCGATCTCCTCTTTGCGAAGGATATTGAGTCTGGCCAGGGTCTGGCGCAGCGCATTCTGCCGGCTGATGATCTGCTGGAGCTTTTTCCGATAGAGCTTCTCCTCTTTGGCCAGCTTTTTCAACAGCTTTTCGGACTTCTCCTTCTTGATCTTGTAGAGGTCGCGAAGCGCAATGGTCTTGGCGATGGAACGTTTGAGGCTGGCCCGCTGAAGCATCAGCCTCTGTTTGTTTTTCCGGCTCTTTTCTATGCTCTTTTTAAGCCGATTGAGCTCCCGATCGTTTGCCTCCTTGTAGCGGGAATAGAACGCTTCGAGGATGACTCCGCGCTGACTGCGGCGATTCATCTGCCGCATCGCCACAATGGTAGAAAACTGATCCGTCAAGAGACGGATAAATGCCTCATGGCGCCTGCGGATATCCCGATCGAGCTGGGCGATCTGTTTGTCGAGCCCTTCGATGCGCTCCAGGGTCCCGGCATAGCGGGTTTCACCTTCGCGTTTTTTCTTCTCCAAACGGTCCAGAGCCTTCCGCAACCCGGCCAGTTCCTTCTCCGTCGCTTTGATCGAGGCCGCCAACCGGGAGAGCTGACGACTCATCCTTTTCTTTTTCGCTTCGGTACTTTCGAGACTTTTTTGAGACTCCTGAATCTTTTTGACCGTCTGGGAGGCTTCAAGTAGCCCCGCCAGCAGCAGTAGGATCAAGAAGGGACGCAAGCACCGGTTCACTCACGCTCCTCCCGACTGCGTATCGCAACACTGAAGACGGTGACGACTACAATTCCCAGGGCGATTGCGGCCAGGATGACGCCGTCCCGGGTCTCATAGAGAAGCTCCTGACGATCGATGAGAATCTCGATGCCGCTGATGGGGGCATAGTAGTAACGCAACACCATGAAGAGCCCGACGACCAGGAGTGTCGCCAGCAGCGCGTCGATAATTCCCATCCGAAAGAGCACCCCGCTGCGCAAGAGCATAGGCGCTCCGAAAATTTCCATGATTTGCATTCGCTCCCGATGGGCCAACTGCCAAACCTCCATCTGTTTCACCACCAGGAAGAGGCTGACCAGACTCATCAACCCCACGAAACTCCAGAAGATGACTTTGAGAAAGAGGAAGAGATTATACTTGGCTCTGAGGCTCTCACCGAAGGTCTCGACCTTTTTGATCCCCGGAGCCGCCAGAAGCTTTTGGCGAATCTTTTCCACTTCAGGGCGACTAAGATAACGATCGAGATGGAGATTATAGAAATGCGGTAACGAGGCAAGAATCTCCGCATCGGCTGCATTTTGCATTCCCCGAGCGATCTCTTTGGCAATGGTTTTCTTGTCGATGGGCGTCGCCGAGACGATGTGGGAATCGATCCGACGGAAATCTTTCGGACTCATCACCTTCTCCGACACCACCAGGATGGAGTAGGATTGCCGAAGCTTCTCCTCCGAATTCTGGGTCACTCGGTTGAAAACTATCACAAACTCCACACTGATGAGAATTGCCAAGAGCGGCAGCAGGAACATCAGATGATCTTTAACGGACTTCATAGATCCCCCTGTTTTCAATGATGAAATGTCGGTAAGGGATGTTGAAAATCGTAGGGATTCGGTGCGTGACCACCACGACCGTCGATCCCAATTGATCACAGGCATTCTCCATCAGATCCCAAATGACGTTAGATGAGAACTCGTCCAGGTTTCCCGTCGGCTCATCGGCAAGAATGAGGAAGGGATTTTTGCTCAAGGCCCGGGCGACGCCGACGCGCTGCTGTTCTCCCCCGCTAAGCTCTAGAGGAAAACGCTCCGCCTGCTCGGTCAGTTTTACATGACGCAAAAGCTTTTTTGCCTGGGTCTGCTGAATATCGAGGCCATAGCCGGCGATGATCAACGGCAGGACCACATTTTTCTCCACCGTCCACTCGTTGATGAGCTTGTAGTCCTGAAAGACGATTCCCAGGTGAGTCCGCAACTCCAAAAGTTTGCTGCGGCTGATGCGGCCCATATCGAGTCCTCCGACGCTCAAAGTCCCCGTCTTGGGTTTGAGCGCGCCGTAGAGTGCCTTGAGTAGTGTCGATTTCCCCGATCCCGAAGGACCGGTGATAAAGACAAATTCTCCCTTGCGTACGGAGAAGCTAGCGTTTTTGATAATCTCTTTACGTCCCCCGTCGTAGGCAAGGGTCAATTTAGAGGCGGTAATGACGTTAGCCATGTATCAGTGCTCCTATCTGTTGATGAGCCGCATAGTTGGCGGCGGTGGCGACGGGCCGCGAAGGAAAGTACTCCAGACGCCCCTCTTCGTCATATCGCAGGTACTTGTGCTCCGGCCGGTCAAAACTCCCGAAGGAGCACTCCAGCACCCCTCCCCGTCCGTCGCTCCGGCGAAACCGGGTCCCGAAATGAACAAACCAGTCCGACTCGACGATCGCCTTTTCCGGCAGGGAAGCGATACGCGCCGGATCGACCGGGGCCTTGAAGTCAAAACGGTACTCTGCCCGACGAGGCTCGGAGCGCTCCAAAGCACGCATCGTCAGAGTATAGATATCCTTCGCCTGGCGCCGCCAGCGGGCTTCGTATTTGCTCACCACCGGCAGGTCCCGGTTTTTCTCCACCCGAAAATCCGCTTTGACCGGACGGCTGAAGACCTCCAGAGCGTAACGGTAGTAACGTTCGCTGTCGGTGCGCAGTTCCAAAATCCCCTCCGGGCGCAATACCCGCATCGCCTCAGCGACGAAGGCGTCGCTGATGACCCGGCGATGGGGCTTTTTGTCCCAGGGAACGGGAAAGTGCACATAGATCGCCTCCAGACGATTAGAAGGAAGCATCTCCAGCAGGAGCCGAGCATCGTAGTTGACCACCCAGATATTGCGCAGGCCCTGGATCTCGATCTGTTTGAGGACCTGCTGGGCCGAGGGGGTATGGATCTCGACACCTATGAAGAGGGTGGCGGGATGCTCCTTCGCCTGCCAAAGCAGGTGCCGCCCGCTGCCGAAGCCTACTTCCAGCGCCACCTTTTCCAAAGGAAACTCCGCCCTTTCAAAGGCTTCGATGCTTTTGTCGAACTCCGCGGCGACGGGGGGCTTGCCGGGAGAGAGGCGGATGTTGGAGTGTATGACCTCCAGCTCCGCCTCCGCCGCCAAAGAAGCCAGAACCTTTTTGATCCGATTGGCATCCAGGGGCCGGGTGATTTTGTCGGCACGGATGATCCACTCTTGCGGCCGCTCTTTAAGCTCCAAAAAGAACTCTCCCTCTCCATCGCGGACTCCGATAAGCTCCACACTCTTTCCCTCCGCTTCGGCACGAAAAGTACAGAGATCTCCCTCTTGGACCAAGGCGTCGAGGCGACGCTTCTCGAAGGGGGCTACGACCAGATGAGGCATAGTCGGCTCCTAGTTCACCGTGACCGTCGCGGGCCGGCTCGGAAGCGCCGTCACCCCGTCACTGCTGCGGGCGATGACTCGATAGTCGTAACGATGTCCCCTCGCGGCAGATTCGTCGATATACTCGGGGCTAAGCCGCCCTTTGACCGTGGCAAGATATTTCCACGCTCCGCCGTCGAGTCGCCGCTGAATTACATAATCCACGATACGGGGATCATTATGGGGACGCCAGAGCAGCTTAACCACTCCGCTTTGGGGCTGATAGGCTTTGACAAAGCTAACCGCGGGCATGGCGGCAGGCGTTTTGACACGGATGATTTTACTGGGAGCGGAACTGTAGAGTACACCGTAAGTTTTAAAAGTGTAGTCATAGGTCATGCCGGGGCGGACGGTGGTATCGACATAGTGAGTCGCAAAGCGATTGGAGATCGTGGCGATTTTGGCAAAGCGTTCCTCTTTCCCTCCGGTGGGGACCCCACGGTAGACTGCAATCCCTTCTACCCGAGTATCGGTGATCGGTTTCCACTCAAATCCGACACTCGTCTTGCCGACCACGGTTCGGATACCTTGAAGCGTCGGCATGGAGGGATCGGTCTTTACGGCGGTAAGACTCGT
>JALSTG010000093.1 GCA_026983875.1 Campylobacteraceae bacterium | reverse complement strand
GATTTGCCGCCGCCGTTGGGTCCGATGATCGCGAGGAACTCCCGCTCCTGCAGCGAAAAACTCACCTCTTCCAGAACCCGCTCCCGATCGTAGGAGAAGGAGACCTTCTCCACCTCTAGAAGTTTCATGCTTACTCTTTGCCGGCGATTGCCTCGGCCAGACGCAGAAGGTTGGCGCTCCAGTCCGGGGCGAGGGGGGAGATTTTGATGACGGGGATCTTCAGCTCCCGGGCTAGGAGTTGTGCGCTTTTGTCGGAAAATTCAGGTTGGACGAAGATGGCGCGAATCTTCTCTTGTCGGGCTTCGTCGATGAGCCGCATGAGTTGGCGGGGTTTTGGAGACTTTCCTTCCATCTCTACGGGGATTTGGATCAATCCGTATTCTTTGGCGAAGTAGCCCCAGGAGGGGTGGAAGACCATAAAACGGCTATGAGGTGGAAGAGATGCAAGGGTTTGTCGAATCTTGGTATCCGTGGCTTGGATCTTGGCGAGAACTTTGCGGTAGTTACTCTCATAGAGCTTTTTGTGTTTGGGGTCGAGCCGCTCAAGGGTTTGACGGATCGTATCGGCCATTTTTTTGAGATGGGAGGGCGTGGTCCAGATGTGGGGGTCCAGATGTTCGTGCTCCTCCTCATGCTCCTCTTTGCCGTGAGATTCATGATGATGGTGTTCCATAGGGATTTTTTGGATGCCGCGGCTCAGATCCACGATAAGCATTCGGGGATTTTGTGCTTGGAATCGGGGAAGCCACGCCTTTTCAAACTCCACACCGACGGCAAAATAGCAATCGGCCTTCTCCAGGGCCCGCATCTGGGAAGGCTTGGGCTCGTAGGTATGGGGAGAGTTGCCGGGAAGTACCATCACCGTACTTTCGATCTGGGATCCTCCCACGGCGTCGACGAGACTTTTGAGAGGCGGGATACTGACGACGCAGTTGAGTTTAGGATAGAGAAAGAGCGTCCCCAAGACTAAAACTATCATGATTCGTATCATGCGACTTCCTTTTGTTTTAAAACTGCATGAATTTCTGTACTTAAAAGGGGATTATAGCGCAAATGAAACATGGGGCCTAGGTAGAGGCCCCGGGAGGTTTTATAGAACGACATAAAGGAGGAGGAATCGCTATAAAATCAATCAATCAATCAAAAGGAGAAAAATGAATGTGGCGCGGCGGACGGGACTCGAACCCGCGACCTCCGGCGTGACAGGCCGGCATTCTAACCAGCTGAACTACCGCCGCACACAGTTTCCGGCTCTAGCCGTGGTGGTCGCTAGTGGACTCGAACCACTGGCATCCACCTTGTAAGGGTGGCGCTCTACCAACTGAGCTAAGCGACCGGAATCAGGCAGTTACGATTGGCGACCCCTAGAGGATTTGAACCTCTGTGACTGTGTGGAAAACACAGCATCCTTGGCCACTAGATGAAAGGGTCATCTAGTCCATAAGTCATCGAAAAGATACCTGAAGTGGTGACCCGTCTTGGATTCGAACCAAGGGCCCACTCCTTAAAAGGGAGTTGCTCTACCAACTGAGCTAACGGGTCGAAAACAAAAAGCCTCTGTGGCTTTAAGTGGGCAGAATTATAGCCCAGAAACTTTGCCCTGTCAAGAGTTTTCGGAAAAAAAATCGAAAATATTTTCTTCGCTTTCGACGATCATCTTCAAGGCGTACAATACCGCTTGTTCTTGTACGGCATTCCGATCGCCTGAAAGTTGCACTCTTTTTGCTTGTTCTTTTTCCCCGTTACGCAGACAGAAATAGACGGTGCCTACCGGTTTGCCCGGGACGGCTCCCGTGGGGCCCGCAATGCCGCTGATGGCCACGGCGATGTCGGCGCCGGCTTTGGTCTGGGCCCCTCGCGCCATCTCGCGGACGCATGCTTCGCTGACGGCCCCATGATTTTTCAAGGTAGCTTCGGCGACCCCGAGCCACTCCGACTTGATACGGTTGGCATAGGTGACGAAAGAGCCTTCGAAGATCGCCGAAGAGCCGGATTCGGCGGTGATAGCCGCCGCCAGCCGCCCACCGGTGCAGCTCTCGGCAAAGGTGAGGGTTTTGCCGATAGACGAGAAATACTCGATCAGGGCAGCAACGAGAGAATGGCGGGGGATTTTCGAGATTCGGGGGTGATCGAGAATTCTTTTTAGCTCCGGTGGAAGGGATGGGCCTTGTAGCTCGAGTTCGATCCAGCCCGGCAGGAGGCGTCGGAGGGTGAGTGTCTCTTCGGC
Source organism: Campylobacteraceae bacterium (assembly GCA_026983875.1). Lineage (GTDB taxonomy): Bacteria > Campylobacterota > Campylobacteria > Campylobacterales > Sulfurovaceae > Nitratifractor. Next base: position 719 of record JALSTG010000093.1, on the reverse strand, counting down.
CGTATCCCGGAGATTCCCAAGAAGTTCCGCTTGGAGTGAGGCGGGAAAGAAGAGCTGCCATCCCTGGTATGGATGCTCCGGCAGAGGCAGGCTTTCGGGATAGGTGCTCTCAGTAAGGGATAGGAGGATCACGGTATCGGAGTGAGGAGGGAGACGGCGCTTGAGAGTTTCGTGACATTCGGAGTCGGTGAGGATCAACAGCGTTGGGGTGTTTTCCATGAGGGAGGAAAGTGTCCCGAGGCCTTCGTCACAGCTCTCGAGATAGCTTTGGCTCTGCAACCGCCAGCCCCGCAGACGGAGTTGGCGACCGACCCAGGCATGCAGCGTCTCATCGCGAGCGATCGTCAAGCCGATATAAACGATGTTGATACGATTTCCCATTCTCTTTTCTCCTTATAGTGTATTGCTTATTTGAGGTTTCTGAAAAAACTCGTTCTTTGGGCCAAGTACTCTGGCAGTCGCGAACGCAAGCGCCCGTTTCACGGGTTGAGCGCTCCTTTGTCGCACTTGACCCAAAGAACTTCTTGGTAATTTTTAGAGGATCCTATTGATGAAGATTATAACGAAACACTAAACCCCCTTTGGATATAATCGCCCCAATTTCAGAACCCCCAAGGATATGCAATAATGGATTATAAAGAGACGCTGCTGCTACCCAAAACCGACTTTCCCATGCGGGGAAATCTTCCTAAAAACGAGCCGATTCGCTACCAAAAATG
>JALSTG010000092.1 GCA_026983875.1 Campylobacteraceae bacterium | reverse complement strand
CGCTCCTGGCCCGGATCAAAGCGGCCAAAAACTTCCAGTCGGCTATGGGAATGCTCCGGCAGCTGGAGTTCGCCCTCTTCGACTTCCGGCTCCATCAGCGGCTCTACCAGGGCGAGGAGGTCCAAAAGCTCCTGGACGAAGTGCGAAGCCAAGTCTCCGTCCTCCAGCCCCCCGAGTACAACCGTTTCCAGCATGGATTCGCCCATATCTTCGCCGGGGGTTATGCGGCAGGATACTACAGCTACAAGTGGGCCGAAGTCCTCAGCGCCGACGCCTTTTTCGCCTGCATTGACGACGAGGGCTCTTTTGTCCCGGAAAAAGCCCAAGGTTACCGCCGCCACATCCTCGAAAAGGGAGGCAGTGAAGAGATGAGCACCCTCTACCAGCAGTGGCTCGGCCGCAAACCCCGCCTCGAATCATTGACCAAGCTCTACGGGATCGAAGCATGAGAAGAGTCAGTCGTAGATCGCAAGTCGCAAGTCGCAAGAAAGCTCTTGGAAATCGAGATCTTCCATCCCTTTCATCGGAGCCCCTCCGATGAAGCGGGAACATCTCTACTTCATCGGCGCGGTGGTCGCCGCCTTTTTGCTCTTGATCGCCGGGGCATGGACCAGCCCCACCTTTGCCGAAGAGCAAAGCTACATCGAGGCGATCGTCATGCTCGGCGCCCTCCTCTTCGTCTTCTCCGTCGTGGTGGTAGTCGCGGCTATGGGCTTTCACTCTTTCGCCCTCTTCATGGCCCTCTTTCTGGCGATGGCAGTCTCTCTCTACGGCGTCGAAGCCGGCGTGATGGTCGTCGTCATGACCTACTTGGTTTGGGGATTGGTGTTTGCCATTCAGTTGCTGTTGTATCACAACGGCGTCGAAAGCGCCGTACGCTGGTTTCGCGAGCGCTATACCTTTCGGGCCTTCTCCCGTGAGTACAAAGTCTTCTACCCCATGATCTGGGGATTTTGGTTCCTCTTCGAATACATTCCCCACCGCTTCACCGGTGAGAGTATCGCCCGCTTCGACCCCAGAGATCTCTACGAGAGGATGCGATCGGAACTGCGTCCCTGATCGCAGCCCCCGCCCTCATTTATCGGTGCAAAATGCCAGAAGCGCCGCCGTCACGGCGACATTGAGAGACTCCACTCCCCGGTTCATAGGAATGGCGATGCGTTCGTCGCACAGGGTCACGATCTCGGGGGCGACCCCGTCGCTCTCGTTACCGAGCACGAAGATGCATTTGGACGGATAATCGATTTCATCATAGTTTTTCGAAGCATGGGAATCGAGGGTATAGAGTTTCGCTCCGGCTTCTCTAAAACTCGCCAAGGCGTGAGAAAGCCGATCGCAGCGAAGAATCGGCAGGCGAAAGAGCGTCCCCGCACTGGCTTTGACCGTCAGGGGCGAGACTACCGGCGCCGTGCCTTTGGCGGGGATCAGCACGCCGTCGATCCGTCCCGCCGCGGCGGAGCGTAGGATCATCCCCACGTTTTGGGGGTTGGTGATGCGATCGAGAGCCAAGAGACGGTAGTTCATATTGTTTGATATGAACTCATCGGGGCTCATGATATTTTTTGCGATGATATCCAGGGCTACCCCCTGATCCTGCCGGGCATTGCGTGAAATGCGCGAAAGCTTGGCTTTGTCATGCTCAAGAATCTCTACTCCTCTCTCCCGTGCCCGTCGCTTCATCTCCTCCAACTCTTTGGAGGGTTTGTTGCTACGGCTCAGATGCAGACGGTGGATCGTCAAGGAGGGATCCTTGAGGGCTTCGAGGACCGGATTGCGCCCGTAGAGGGTCAAGACCCGGTCGTAAAAGGCCTTTTTCTGGCGATAGGCTCGGGAGTCGGGGGAGTGATCTTTGTTTTTCATGAGAAGGATTCTACCATGTTCCCGACGGCGTTAAAGTTTATTTACTTAACGATTGGTATAATAGTGGCCTCTGAAAAACCCCGTTCTTTGGGTCAAGCACTCTGGCAGTCGCGAACAGGAGAAGCGATTAGCGGAAGCAAACTGCTTTGCTTCTGCCGCTTCGCACGACGCATCGTCTATGCCAACGGCATCGATGACGTCCAGCCCGTTTCACGGGTTGGACGCTCCTTTGTCACACTTGGAAGAGAAAAGAGAGATCGACTCCGAACGCTACGCCATGCTCAAAGATTTGCACGATCGCATCGAGCAAATCCGCGAAATTCGAAAAAAGCGTTGCCGTATTTGAAATATGCAACCGGAGTTTCATTTTTTTAAACTCCAAAGATCTATCATAAACTTATCTCAATCATCAAAGGATCGATTATGGAGAAACCATTAAAGAAAGTGCTCATCATCGGCGGAGGATTCGCCGGATTGCGGGCGCTGTACAAACTCAGCGACTACGACTACCACTTCGAAATCACGGTGGTGGACCGTCACGACTACTCCCTGGAGCGTCCGGCTCTGCCCGAGGTGGCGCTCGAGGGAAAATCGGTAGAGAAGGTCCATATCGAGCTGCCTCCGGTTCTTCGTCGGCACGATGCCGCCTGGGTTCAGGGGGAAGTGACCCGTATCGATCCCCAAGCACGCAAAGTCCTCCTCGACGATGGCAGCGAACTGCCCTACGACTATCTCCTCATCGCCGCGGGTGCCGTCAAGGATTACGACGCCATTCCTGGATACCGGGAGTACGGCTACTCCGTCTGCGATGATACCGAAGCGCTTCGTCTGCATGAGCGCCTCAAAAGCTTCGAGTACGGCCGCATCGTCACCGGCGCCGCCCGGAGCCAGTTCGGCACCCGAGTGGAGGCCCCCAGGCTCAACGCCCCGTGCGAAGGGCCCATCGGAGAGGTCATGTTCATGCTCGATCATGAACTGAGAAAAAAGGGAACCCGGGACCAAAGTTCCATCACCGTCTTCAGCCCCTCGGAGATCTTTTTCGAAGACGTGGGAGACAAAGCCCGCGAACCCGTAGCCCAGATCATGAAAGAGCGCGACATCTCCCTCTATACTAACAAGGTCCTGCGCTCCATCGGACCCGAGAGCGTCACCTTCGAAGATGGCAGTGAATTCCCCTGCGATCTGGCGATCGTCATCCCTCCCTACGCGGCGCCAAAATTCGTCGCCGAGAGCGGCTTGGGCGACGACAAGGGGTGGATCCCCACCGACCGGAGTATGAAACATCTCGATTATGACGAGATCTATGCGATCGGGGACCTCAATGCCCTCTCCCAGCCCAAACTGGGCCATATCGCCATCCACCAGGCCGACGTGGCCGTCAGTGCCATCCTCCGCGCCGAAGGGCTCAGTGACGAAGAGGCAATTCCCTACCATCCCGAAGTCTTCTGCATCATGAACATGGGCGGCATGGATGCCACCCTCATTTTCTCCGATGCTCTCTACCACGGCGGTCACGATATGGCCTGGCACTCCAAACTGGCCAAATTGATGAAAACCGGCTTCGACGACGAATACCACTACACCCACGGCCATATGCCCCCCGATAGGGTGGTCGAAGTGGTCGAAGAGATCCTCCAGCGAGAAAGCCGCGTCGACGATGAGCGCTCCTGAGTACGACGCCTGCCATGTCATGGCGCCCGGAGAGACGCTCCATGCTCAGCATGAGGAGTATCCCCTCTTCCATGCCCTAATCTACGGAGATCCGACCCGATGCGCCAAACTCTCCAAACGCCTTGCTTGCGCCCTGCGCAGCCTGCCTCTGCGACTGGAGTTTCACTACGAGCACGACACCCTCGCCGCGCTGGAAGCCGGCATCGGTGCCGATCCCACCCTGGTGCTCGACGGAGCGATCTTCCTCGAAGGGCTTCCCTCCGCCGAAGAGATCGCGGAGCGTTTCGGACAACTCCTCATAGCACGAAATTCCAAAAACTAGACTTCAATAGATCAAGATATTTTGATATAATTTTTCCAAGTACATCCAAAGGAACCCGATGGCTCTTTTCAAATCCCTTTTTGTCTCAACTCTCCTACTCGCAGGCTTGAGTGCCAAAAACCTTTATCCCCTCCATCCCGTCAAAGTCGCCGACGGCATCGAGTGCGTCATCGGAGATTTCAATCCTCCGACCAAAGCCAACAAAGGCTTTGTCAGCAACGTCTGCTGGATCGACCTGGGCAAGAGCCTGCTCATCGTCGATGCGGGCCCTACTTACGAGTTCGCCAAAGAGTTCGCCGAGCTCGCCCGCACCCGCACCGGCAAGCCCATCAAAGCCGTGGTCATCACCAACTACCACGACGACCGCCTCCTGGGCGCCTCCTACTACGCTAATCGGCACATCCCGATTATCGCCCACGAAAACATCATTAGCGACATCAAGAACAATCCCCAGAAATTCCAACGCCTTCCCCGACTGCTGAACAAAGCGGAGTTCGCCAAGACCCGCCTGGTCACCCCCGACACGCTTTTCAAAGATCGTTACGTCGTCAAGGGAAGCAAACGCAATGTGGAGCTGCTCAAGCTCTCCCCCGTCAGCGAAGAGCACTCCGACATCGTGGTCTGGGTGCCGGACGTCAAATTCCTCTTCGCCGGCAACATCGTCTTCAACGACCGGATGCTCAACTACACCAAAAACAGCAACATTGAGGGCTGGATCGCCGCACTGGAGAAGATCGCCGCCATGCACCCCAAGATCGTCCTGGGAGGCCATGGAGCCAAAATGGGTCCCAAAGCCTACGAAACAACCCTCGCCTATCTCAAGAGCCTCAAAAAGCAGGTCAAAGCCGCTTACGACAAGGATGTGGATCTGAGCGAACTCATGAAGCACCTCGATTTACACGCTTTCGACCGGCTGGGGCACCACGAAATCCTCAACCGTCACAATGCGGGCAACTACTACCGCCAGCTCGATTGGGAGTGATCCTGTGTCCCACAGAGAAGATGCCCTGGAGGATTTTCTCTCCACCACGGGAGCGCTGTACGACGAAACGAGGGTGCGGCTGCTGGCTTTCATCGATCGCCACGGACCGCTCTGCGTCTGCGATCTGCAAGAGAGCTTCGGCATGATCCAGTCGCGCCTCTCCCGGCATCTGAAGATCCTGCATGATGCGGGCTTTTTGCGGGTCGAGCGCCGGGGACGCTGGGCCTACTACAGCGTGCGCAGTCCCCTGGATCGCTTCCGCCTCTATGCCATGGAGGAGATCCGCACCCTGGGGCTCGAGCTGCCCGCGCTGCAGAGAGTTTCGCAGAGTTGCGCGGTTGAAACGAAAACTGTGCACGACAAAACGGACAAGAAAGGAAGATCATGAAAATCGAAATCCTCGGCACCGGATGTGCCAAATGCAAAGCTCTGGAGAAAAACGTCCTGCAGGCCCTGGCCCAAAGCGGGAAATTCGCCCAGGTCGAGAAGGTCGAAGACCTCAACAAGATCATGGCCTACGGCGTCATGAGCACTCCCGGCCTGGTCATCGACAGCAAAGTCGTCAGCGTCGGCAAACTCCTCAGCCCCGACGAGATCGTCTCCTTGATGGGAAGCTAGGGCAATGCGTTTTTCTCCCCGCCCCAAGCGATGGGACAATATTGAGACGCTCGAAGAGACGGACACGATCTGCTGGTGTATCGGCGTGGACAAAGCCACGATCGTCCAAGCCATCAACGAAGGAGCCGCGACGCTCTCAGAGATCAAAAGTGCGACCGGTGCCTGCACCGGAGACGAGTGTGCGCAGAAAAATCCCAACAAGCGCTGCTGCTCCAAAGAGATCAAAGCCCTGATCGCACGTTACGGTTCCCCAAAGGAAAACGGTTATGTTTGAATGGTGGCAGCGGCTCGTCGATCGCTTCGTCTACGCCAATCTCGGGCTCGATCCCCACTCCGCGGCGGGAAGCGCTCTGGACTTTTTCCTCTTCGATACGGTCAAGATCCTTATTCTGCTGACGGTGATCATCTATCTGGTGACCTTCCTGCGCAGCTTTTTCCCTACCGAGAAGGTCCGAGACTGGCTCGAGGGCAAACACCCCCTCGTCGGCCATGTAGCCGCGGCGCTCTTTGGGATCATTACCCCCTTTTGCTCCTGTTCGGCGATTCCCCTTTTTTTGGGATTTTTGCAGGCGCGCATCCCTCTGGGCGTGACCTTCAGCTATCTCGTCAGCGCACCGCTGAACAATGAGATCGCCATCGCTATGCTCTTTAGCCTTTTCGGCTGGAAGATCACGGCGCTTTATATCGGCCTTGGCCTGATCGTGGCGATCGTCTCGGGCTGGATCGTCGGGCGCCTCGATCTGGAGGAGGAAGTCCTCATTAAGCCCCCCGCCACCCCTCCACCGGAGATCGACTTGCCCAAAATCCCTCTGAGAGAACGGCTCAAAGAGGCGTGGGGGTATACCTACGATCTGCTCAAGAAGGTGGGACTCTACGTGCTGCTGGGCGTGGGTGTGGGCGCCTTCATCCACGGCTACGTCCCCTCGGAGCTCATCGTCCGCTACGCCGGGGGCGACGCCTGGTACGCCGTGCCTCTGGCTACGCTGCTGGGAGTCCCCATGTACTCCAACGCCGCGGGGGTCATGCCCCTGATCCAGGTGCTCACGGAAAAAGGAATGCTCCTGGGCACGGCACTGAGCTTCATGATGGCTATCACCGCCTTGAGCCTGCCCGAAGCGATGATCCTCAAAAAGATCCTCTCTACCAAACTCATCGCCATCTTTTTCGGCACCGTCACAGCTGGCATCATCGCCGTCGGCTATCTCTTCAACGCGGTTTTGAGCCAAACCTAGCGCTGCATAAGGAAGCAGATAAAAAAAGTACTGATCCTCTGCATCGGCAACAGCTACCGCTCGATCCTGGCCGAAGCCCTGATCAAGCAGGCATGCACACAATAGCCGATCAGCGCCTACAGTGCCGGCAGCCAGCCCTCGTGTCGAGTAGACCCCAACTTGGAACCAGCGACTTTCACGCCGCAGGCGGCATATCGGCTTTGTAAACGCTTCGCCCCTCTTTGATCGTCTCCAGCACTTTGATCTCTTTGATCTTTTTAGGATCGGCCGTCAAAGGATTCTCCGAGAGGATGACCATATCTGCCAGCTTGCCCGCCTCCAAGGTGCCTTTGCGTTTCTCTTCGAAGTTCTGCCACGCGGCATCGGCGGTAATGGCGCGAAGGGCTTCAAAGGGCGTGATGCGCTCTTGTGCCCCTAGCAGCTTCCCGCTGGTGGTGATGCGGTTGACCGCCGCATCGGCGACGGAGAGCATCTCGATGCCGGCGATGGGCGCATCGTGATGCAGGGTGATCTTGAGCCCGCGATCGAGCGCCGAACGGGAAGGGTTGAGTCGGGCTGCGCGCTTGGGTCCCAGGAAGAGATCGCGATGGCGATCGCCCCAGAAGTAGACATGGATCGGGAAAAACGAAGGCGTCATTCCGTGCTTCGCCGCCAAGTCGAGCTGGTCGTCGCGCATCATTTGGGCGTGGATGATGGTGGTGCGCAGATCGGGACGGGGCTTTTTGCCCCGTGAGTGCTCTACCGCCTGAAGCAGCATATCCGTCGCCGCGTCCCCGTTGGTATGTACTTGCAAAGGCACATTGTGCTCGTCGCAGCGCTTGACCCAGCCGTCGACCTGCTCCTGGGTCATACTGGGATATCCGACATCGGCAGCCGAACTCTTGGCGACAGCTGTCTCATCCGAAGCGCTTTTCTCTCCGGTGACGAGCGTCTCTTCGACCATTTCGCCGTTGCACTTGTCTCCGTGGGGGAGGATGTTTTTTGCTCTTTTGTAGTAGGGTTGGCTCAAGTATGCGGTATAGCCCTGGATAGAGCCGTCGACGGTGAGTTTCACTCCCCCCAGCTTCAATCGTTTGTGAAGATGGCGAGAAGTGGCGGTCTTCTGAAAGAGCGCGTCGTCGACTCCTTTATACATAGGCCAGGCGAGAATCTTTCCGTTTTTGACGGCCAGGGCTTCGGGGCGATCCTTTTCATCCACCATCGTAAGGATGGGCCCGCCGAAGTAGATCACATCGGCTTCATTGCCCGAAACTGAATTTTCGGACGCATCGGCCAAACCGCCCAGCGCCCCCATCGCCAATGCCCCGCCCACCAGCGACGCGCCCTTGAGAAACTCCCTGCGGCTGAGCTCTTGAGCCGCTTGCTCCATCATCTGCATAAAAAATGTCGGTGTGCAGCCGCATCCTGCATGGTGAGTATGTTTACCGTTACCATCGTTCTTTTTTGACATGCCCTGTCCTTTATTATGTCGTATAAATACCTCACAAATATCTTATCTAAAAATCACGGGCAACTTAGTAAAGAGGCAGATTCTATTCAACGGTAGGGCAAAGCCCTTTCCCTCATTTCACGGTCCTTGTGCTTCCGGAATGCTTTAATGACCTCGTAGACGATGAACTTTTTTTGTTGATGTTTTCCGGGACGATCCCCCAGAGTTCAGCTCACCACCGAGAGCTAAATATGAAGAAGGAGACTCCAGTCTCCTTCTTCTATCTTGTATGGGAATGGATTCTGGCACTCTTTCCATCGACCTATCACCCCAAAAATAATCAATTCATCCACTCCTTTTGATTAGGAGCAAATAATAACGTCATTTCATCTCCCGGGAGCATCTGAAAAATTGATAGAATTCCATACACTATAGACGCCTGCCTGGAGCAAACACAAGGATACCTACGTGCCCATAGCATCTTTTTTCTCTCCTCTCACATACAAATTTTTAAAGCGATGGGGAGACCATACATTTTCTATAGAAGAGATCAGTAAGCGCTTACATCGACTCTTCCTCATCCCTGCCCTTATATTACTGCTGATCTCTTTATTGGTCATCTTGGATCAATACTCACGCTTCCTTATGAGTGAACGTCTCCAAAATCGGATTATAATGATCGACCGTGACCTCTCACTCGTCAACGCCCTCCAAAAAGAACGGGGCAGAAGTATCGTCGCCCTCGATCATCCTAGAGACCAAGGTCCTTTCTTTCAGGCAGTTCAACGTTCCAGGAACGATACGGATAAGATCTACCGCTCTTTGCGTATGCTTCCGGTTCCGCTACAAAGTGCCGAAGGAGATTATCAAAGCATACGACGACTGATTGATAAAGAGAGGGAAACACTAAAGAACCTCCGTCATAACTATGATGAAGGAAAGATAAACTTCAATGAACTGATGAACTCCTACAGCACAATAATCGACAACTTTCTTCTCCATCTCCTTCCCGATCCCTCTTCGTTTCAAAATAGAAAGATCCGACAACTTCTTGCCATCCTCCGTGAGGACTTGGAACTCTCCGAATATCTGGGCCGGGAACGGGCGATCCTGGGATATCTTCTAACCCACCCCGAATTTTTGCACAACCGTCAACTGAACAATCTTCTCCTGCGTTACGATGCCCTTATCCGTCACGAGCGTAAACTTCTCTTTCACCTTATTCGCCAAGAGAACCGACTCCCCAAAGGGTGGTTGGTACAAGAGAGAGAAAAAATCGACCATTTTCAGAACTTAAAAAAGAAGATTCTTACAAGTGCCGGGGAAAAGGTCTCATTGTCTACCTGGTGGAACTGTGCAACCGAAGTGATAGAGCACCATTATCTCCTGGAGAAATGGCTGCTGAATCAACTCTACCTCACAAGAAAGGCCCAGCATCATCGATCTCTGTTTATCCTCCTCTCCGCACTGACGATCATTCTGCTCCTCGGAGTGTTGCATTTGCTGATTTTGCGCTACATGCGCTGGCTCACCTGGAAGATGCGCAAAATTTTTGAAGAGAATCGCCAAACTCGTCTCGCACATGAGACCCTCTCCAGTTTTCTTGAAACCCTTATCTACAACGATCAACTCTCGACACAAAAGATCCTTTTGAGTACATGCACAATCCTGGAGGAGAGCTCGTTTTTCCGCTATCTTTCCATTCTGGAAAAAGATCAAAAGGGATACAGAGCAATTTGCAGCAGAGGCTTTCCTGTTACGGAGTTCAACAGAGAGCTGGCCTATTCGATTCAAAAAAACGACCTTCTTGCCAAAGGGCTTAGCGCCGTCCAACGCAAAAAGAAAATGCGCATTCTTCGAGCTCCACGAAGCTATCCTCGTCCTTTTTTTCACGAAATCCGCCATTTTGGACTTTTTCCCGTCTCGATTCGAGGAGAGAGCCGATATGTCATCTTTGCTGCAGGGACACACGCACGCCCTCTTCACTCCGATACAATTTTGCTCCTGAAAAAACTCTCAAGAGCCTTGGGATACGCATTTGAAAAGATCGAAGCGGAACAAGCGGAAGAACTCTTCCGCCAAGAACTCCGCATCTCCGCACAGACTTTCCAATCCCACGAAGCCATCACAATTACCGATGCGTCAGGAAAGATCATCAAAATCAACGACGCTTTCATGCGTATTACGGGATATAGTCAAGAAGAAGTCGTAGGGAAAACGCCCAATATCCTTAAATCCGGAATCCATGATGAAACCTTCTACAAGGAGATGTGGAAAAGGATCCATAAAGAAGGGCATTGGAGCGGTGAGATTTACAATAAAAGAAAAGATGGAGTCGTCTACCCAGAGCTTCTTTCTATCAGCGCCGTTAAAAGCCAAGAGGGAGAAATCACCCATTATGTCGCCCACTTTTACGATATCAGCGAAATGAAGGCCGCGCAGAAGGAGGCTGAACATCGTGCAACCCATGATCCTTTGACCGACCTTTACAACCGCCACAAACTGATCGAGGAGCTTGAGCGGATCCATCGTCAGACGCAAATACGCTCTCTCTATGGAGCTTTTTTCTTTTTCGACCTTGACGACTTTAAACAAATCAACGATTATCACGGTCACGGAGCAGGCGACAAGATCCTCCGACAGACGGCAAGGCGATTGAAAAAATCGATGTTTCCCGGCGCAATTCCCGGACGAATCTCCGGAGATGAGTTTGCCTTGATCGTTCCTTTCGAAACCTCCAGTGCAGAAGAGGCTCAAAACCTTGCGGAAAAACAGGCTAAAGCTATTCTTGAAATCATGGAAAAACCCGTGAAGTATCGCGGGAAGAATATCCAGATCGGTCTGAGTATGGGCATTCGTATCTTTCCACTACCTGATCGTACGCGTTCCGATATCGTTCCCGATGCAGATATCGCAATGTATCATGCCAAGCAAAGCGGCAAAGGGGAGTACCGTCTTTTCACGAAAGAGATGGCTTTGGAGAGCCATCGTTTCCTCCAATTGCAAAACGAGATCAAAGAGGGAATCAAAACAGAACAGTTCATCCTCTACTACCAACCAAAAATTCAAATCTCCACAAAAAAAATCGTCGGGATGGAAGCCCTCGTACGCTGGAGGCACCCCGTGAGAGGGCTCCTCACCCCCGATGCATTTCTCGATGTGGTACATGAAAGCCAACTAGGAAGCAAGCTCCACGCCCTGATCCAAAAACAGCTCTTCCGACAATTAAAAATCTGGACGCAACGCTATGAAAATTTTGATTTGAGAGCATCTCTGAATGTCTCGACTGAAGAGTTCAACCGTCCCGCATTTTCCCGTAAATTTGAAGAGAGCTTGAAAAGCTCCGGAATCGATCCTCAACTACTCGATCTCGAAATTGTCGAAGACGGATTATTACGAAACATCGACTACGCCATCGATGTAATTCGTCATTTTCAAGCAATGGGAATCACCTTCAGTATGGACGATTTTGGCACTGGATACTCCTCGTTGAATTATCTCAACAAGCTCCCCGTCGATGTCCTTAAAATCGATCGAAGCTTTTTGTTGGAATTTTTCGAAAGTCGTAATCAGGAGGTGGTCAAAATGATCATCCATACGGCAAAAGTCTTTCAGATGGAATGTGTCGCCGAGGGTGTCGAAACTATATCATTGCTCAAAGACTTGGAGGCGTATGGTTGTAACTATGCACAAGGCTACCTCTTCGACCCTCCCCTTCCCCCCGAAGAGTTCGAAAGAAAATGGCTCAAAGAGAAAAAGAGAAGGTTGAAATCCGCTGTGCAGGCTCAGCCCGCATAAACGCCGCGCCGTGCGGACCTACAAAGGCAAAGCAGTTTGCCTTCGCTTAACAATCCCCGCTCCTGACGGAGCTTCTCCGGGCGTATCCTATGCTCACTCCGTTCGCATATACGGATCGCCGTGCGGACCTACAGACAACACGCAGGTGTCGTCTGCCTAACGGTCCTCCCCATTCCAGGCGATGTGGGGTTTGCCGTTTTCGTCGAATTCGACGGCGGGCATGCCCATGATGTTGAAACCGCCGTCGACGTGGTGGATCTCGCCGGTGACGGCGCTGGAGAGGTCGCTGAGCAGATACATGCCGCTGGCGCCCACCTCCTCGATGGTGATGTTGCGTTTCAGCGGCGCGTGGGCGGCGTTCCATTTTAGCATGAAGGAGAAGTCTCCGATGCCTGCCGCCGCCAGGGTCTTGATGGGTCCGGCGCTGATGGCGTTGACCCGGATGCCCTCGCGGCCCAGATCTTCGGCCATATATTTGACGGTCATCTCCAGCGCCGCCTTGGCCACGCCCATGAGGTTATAGTTGGGGATATACTTCTCCCCGCCGTAGTAGCTGAGCGTCAGGACCGACGAGCGATCCCTCATGATCGGTTTGAGAGCCCGGGTCACTTCGATGAGGGAGTAGACGGAGATCTCCATGGCGATGTTGAAGGCCTCTTTGGGAATGTCGGTGAAGTGGCCGCTAAGCCCCTCTTTGGGGGCGAAGGCGATGGAATGGACGATGAAGTCGATCTGTCCGAAATCCCGCTCGAGAGACGCTTTGAGGGCTGCGATCTCTTCGGGACGGCTGACGTCGCAGGGGTAGAGACGGCCGCCGCATCCCAGCTCTTCGGCGATGGGAGCGAGCTTCTTTTCGAAGCGCTCATTGAGATAGGTAATCGCCAATTCGGCCCCCTGCTCCCGGCACGCTTTTGCGATCCCGTAGGCGATGGACTTTTTGTTGGCGATTCCCAGGACGATCCCCTTTTTTCCCTGCATCAGCATCGATACTCTCCTTTGAAATGATTGGCGCTATTTTAGCACGAAAGGGATAATCCCAAGCCTAACGCCGCAGCGTCGCGATGAGGCGTTTGGGATGAAGCAGGAGATCCAGCGCATCGCCGATACTGCGGCAGCAGAGCTCCGCAGACTGCAACGACGGCAGGGCACAGCCCTCCTCGCTCAAGATCGCGATGCCCAGGATCGAGTATTTGAGCATCAGCGCGTCGTTGTTGCCGTTGCCCACGGCGACGGTATGATCGGGTCCCAGGCGTTCCAGGACTCCCTGTTTCTCCACGGTATGCTTGTCACTCTCAAGGACGATCACCTCGACGCCGCTTCCCGCCATTTCGGAAGCGACGCTTCCGAAGGTGTCGGCCGTGACGACGAAAAGTTCCCACCCCTGCTCCCTGAGAGCGCTCAGTCTCTCGGAGACCCCGGGAAGGAGACGGCCGTCCTTGGCCAGGGTGCCGTTGTAGTCTAGCAGGAGCCGTTTCAGATGCAGTGTGCCAAATCCCGGGATTTCAATCTGTTTCATCGTCGCGATCTCCTTCTCGGACCGAAGCCCGTAGTTTTGCGGCGAAGGCCGTCGCTTCCGTATCGGCATCCTCTCCGCTGACGATCCGGGCGATCTCCCGGATCCGCCCCTCCTCCTCCAGGCTTTCGGCCCGACTCTCTCCGCCGGATTTTCGCACC
>JALSTG010000091.1 GCA_026983875.1 Campylobacteraceae bacterium | reverse complement strand
CCACTGGTTCGAGATCTACGCTCGGGAGTTCGATACGGTGGAGATGAACAGCACCTTCTACCATCTCCCCAAGGCTGTGACCGTGGAGCATTGGAGCCAAAAGGCGCCGGAGGGTTTTCTCTACAGCTTCAAAGCTCCCCGGGGGATCACCCACTACAAAAGGCTTCAGGATGTCAGAGAGGAGGTGCTGCGTTTTTTGCATCTGCTCAAACCCCTCAAAGCACAAATCGCTTCCCTGCTTTTTCAGCTTCCCCCATCTCTGCATCGGGACGATGAACTTCTCGGAACTTTTTTGGCGACCCTCCCCCACGGCGGCGGGTGGCGCTATGCCCTGGAGTTCCGCCACGAGAGCTGGTACGACGAAGGAGTCTATGAGATGCTTCGCCGACACGACGCGGCAATGGTCTGTCACGATTACGGACGCAGAAGGGTCCCCGACGTCGCCACGGCGGAGTTTGCCTACTTCCGGCTCCACGGTCCCGACGGGCACTATCGAGGCAGTTACGATGACGAGACTTTGGGGCTTTGGGCACAGAGGATCCGGGAGCATACGGCTCACCACCGTAGCGTCTTCGTCTATTTCAACAACGACCTGGAAGGCAATGCAGTCCGGGATGCCCGCCGACTCAGGGCCCTCCTCGGCGAGTGGAAAATCCTGAGCGATGAAAAGGAGGAGCAGTGAAACTTGATGATCGCTTCTATATGCGTTTGGCATTGGCAGAGGCGTGGCGCTATCAGGGCTTGACCCATCCCAATCCTCCCGTCGGATGTTGCGTGGTCAAGGAGGGACGGATTCTCGCCGTTGAGGCCCACCAAAAGGCAGGGGAGTCCCATGCGGAGCTACGGGCGCTTCTGGCGGCATGGGAAGTATTACAAGGACGTCGCGTCGCGATCGATCCCGCCGACGCCTGGGCCGTGCACGATTTTCTCATGGAGCTGGATCCCGAAAGTTTTCGGGGATGTACGCTCTACGTGACTCTGGAACCCTGTGCGCATCTGGGACGGACGCCCTCCTGTGCCCGGGTCCTGAGCCACTTTTCGTGGCACAAAGTTTTCATTGCCCATTCCGATCCGGTTCCCGGCCACGGCGGCGGAGCCGCGCTGCTTCTTAACGGCGGTATCGAGACGGAATTGGGGCTATGCAAAGAGGAGGCGGAGGATCTGATCGCGCCCTTTCTTATCGCTCAGAAGCGAGCCTTTGTCCTCTTCAAACTTGCTCAGACCGCCAATGGGCGTATCGGGGGAGGCTATCTGAGCTGTCCCGAATCTCTGGAGCATGTGCATCGCCTCAGGGAAGCCGCCGACGAACTCCTTATCGGCGGCGGGACCGTCCGGGCGGATCGTCCTACCCTCGACTGCCGCTTCACGGGAGGTCGGGCTCCCGACGTGACGATCTACTCCCGGGAAGAGGATTTCGATCCCCAAATCCCGCTCTTTTCAGTTCCCGATCGTCGGGTGCGCATTACCGAAGATCTGGAGCCGCTGCTGGAGCGTCCGGGCTTTCTGCTGGTCGAAGGTGGCGAAGGGATGCTTCGTGCCCTCTCTCCGCGGATCGACTGGCTGCTGCTCTATCAGACTCCCAAGCTCAGCACGCATGAACTTTCGTATAATATCGATCAAAAATTGGAGTACCTGCACCAGCGTCGTATGGGTGCGGATCTCATGATCTGGAGCCGTTTTGGATAGGAAAGAAAAACAGGAAAAGATCGTCGAGATGTTCGACGAGATCGCCGGGACATACGACCTGGCCAATCGGGTATTGAGCTTCGGCATCGACGTGCAGTGGCGTAAGAAGGGCTGCGACAAAGCCTATGAGATTCTGGGCAAGAAGCGTATCGAGCGCATCGCCGACGTGGCGACGGGGACCGGGGATCTGCTTCTGCACTGGAGAGAGCGGGCGAAGCTCAAAGGGATCGAAGCGGAAGAGTTCGTCGGTATCGATCCCTCGGTGGGAATGCTGGAGGTGGCGCGTAAGAAGGTGGACTTCGCCCGGTTTGTCGAGGGCAAGGCTCAGGAGCTTCCTTTGGAGGATGCCAGCACCGAGATCATCTCTATTAGCTACGGTATCCGCAACGTTGTCGATCGCAAGGAAGCGCTAAGAGAGTTTCACCGGGCCCTCAAACCCGGGGGCATCGTCGTGATCCTGGAGTTTACCAAGCAGGAGAAAAAGGGCCTTACCGCCCCCCTGGTAGATCTCTATATGAAGCGGATTCTCCCCGCCGTGGGCGGTCTGGTGAGCAAAAACTACGCCGCCTACCGCTATCTCCCCGACTCTATCGAAGAGTTTCTGACTTCCGAGATGCTGATGCAGGAGCTGGAGGAGGCTGGATTTGCGATGCGCTACGTCAAACCCTTTTCCATGGGTATCAGTACGCTGTTTGTTGCGCAAAAGGTGTGAGTTTGGTCATTAGTCATTGGTCATTGGCGGGCTGCGCCCGCAGTCATTGGGGGCGCCTGCGGCGCAGACGCAAGACGCAAGTCTCAAGTATTGATAAAAGCACGGCAATACCGTGCATACCGAAATTATTCACTATTCACTATTCACTATTCACTCGATCATCTGCATGGAGTCTCCCATGCAGATGATGACCGTCTCCTCCCTCAACGAAAAGATCAAATCCCTCCTGGAAGCGACCTTCATGCATATTAGGGTCGAGGGGGAGATCGCTTCGGTGACCTATCACTCCAGCGGTCATCTCTATTTCTCCCTCAAGGATGATCGTTCCGCCATGCGCTGCGTGATGTGGCGAAGCAATGCTGCGCGGTTGAAGTTTCGCCTGGAAAAGGGAGAACATGTGGTGATCGAGGGTTCCGTCGGTGTCTATACGCCACGGGGAGAGTATCAGATCATCGCCGTGAGCGTCGAGCCCTACGGTCGAGGGGCCCTGGCACTGGCTTTTGAGCAGCTCAAAAAACGACTCGAAGCCAAGGGCTATTTTGCTCAAGAGGCCAAGAAATCCCTGCCGCGCTTT
>JALSTG010000090.1 GCA_026983875.1 Campylobacteraceae bacterium | reverse complement strand
GCCCTGCCCCAGATCGGCGGTAAAAGTGACGACTTCGCAGCCGTACTCGTCCTGGAGCCACTTGAGAATGATACTGGTATCGAGGCCTCCCGAGTAGGCCAGGACCGCTTTTTTGATCGTGCGTTTTGCCATACGAATTCCCTTGATAGTAAATTTATGAAAGTCACCGAGATTTTATCATAGCCTCCCTTGCGGGGGCTTGGGGAGTTTAGGCGACGATGTTGTTTTGCAGGGCGTACTGGATCAGTTGGGCGGTATTTTCAAGCTGGAGTTTTTCGAGCATACGTGCCCGGTAGGTGGAGACGGTTTTGGGACTGATGGAGAGGGCTTCACCGATCTCTCCGACACTTTTTCCTACAGCCAATAACGCAAGGACTTCAATCTCTCTTTGAGAAAGTGTTATACGGGGAGCAGCCTCTTCATCCAGCTCCGTCCCGTAGGGAATCTCATCTCGGACGGAATCGCTGATGTATTTCTTCCCGGAGAGAATAGCATGAATCGCGTCTATCAACTCACCGCTAATCGCTCTTTTGTTGAGATAGCCCGAGGCACCGGCTTTGATGGCCTGTAGGGCGTAGAGCTCCTCGGGATACATACTAAGCACCAAAATCCGTAAGTTCGGACAAAGGGCTCGAATCTCCCTGATCGCCTCGAGTCCATTGCGGTCACCCAGGTTGAGATCCAGGATCAGAATGTCACTTTCCTCTTGTCCGCTCACAAGGTCGACTAGCTCTTCAAAACTTGAGGCGCGACCGATTAACTCGAGGTCTTCTTCGTGAGAAAGTATCAGCTCCAGACCACTTCTAACGATATCATGATCATCCGCAATGATTACCTGATAGGCTTTCATTCATCTCCTTACGGATGGAATGTGAAGCTATTGTACATCAGTTATCTTAATTTATCGTGAAGATTGTCTGCACGAAATTCTCTAGAGTTTCATATTACTCAGAATATCCTTGACCTCTTGTTTTTTGAAGGGTTTATGCATCGCCTGATCGAAAAGCTCGGCACCTTTGGAATCTTCCAGAGGATCACCCGTAATGGAAACTGCATATAGTTTCACTTCCTGCAATTTTTCACTGCTTCTAAAACGCTCGATCATCTCCGTTCCGCTCATCCCAGGAAGATGGCGATCGACAAACGCCACACAGAAAGGCTCTCCCTGTCTCGATGCCTGCAGGAGCATCTCCAAGCCCTCTTCCCCGCTTGTCGCCATCTCCACACGGTAGAGCTCATCTTCTAAAATCGCCCGGAGTAGTTCGATATTGATCCGATTGTCGTCAACTACCAGTGCTTTGCGCTGCGGACATCCTTTACCCTTTTCGTTCCATATACCGCTACGGGAGAGAAAGTCGTATAGCTCGGAAAGATAAGTCGTATAGGGCGAGACGACGGTATAGCCGGAAAAGGCCGGTTCCTTTGTGAGGGCAAAAAGCTCCTCTTCAATGATAAGGATCTCGACGCCTTGAGCACGCAGCCTATTGAGCTCATCGGAATCGGCCAGTGATGAAAAGACGATCAAATGTGTCAAGGTCTCCGGCAAAGCCTTGTAGGCTCTGAATTCCCTCACCTTATCGGGATGGAGCCGAAATTTTTCAAAATAGGCCCTGATATTTCGGACGATGTCTCCGTGGGAGTCATCCATCAAGATCTCCACATGTTCGGGCAGCGTCGCGAGAATCGGAAATCTCGGAAGTTCCTCTACGATTTCAACGGGAATATCGAAATAAAATCTGCTTCCCTCTTCCAGCCTACTCTTCAGGCGGAGCGTTCCCCCGAGCTCGCTGACATACCGTGCGCTAATACTCAAGCCAAGACCCGTACCGCCGTAGTGCAGTGCCGTATCCTCTTCTGCCTGGGTAAAGGCTTCGAAAATCTTCTGCTGATTCTCTTCCGCAATGCCAATCCCTCGATCCCTGACGCTGATGGAGATCCTCGTATTTGACGGATCATATTCAACCGACAGAGAAATAGATTTCCCCCTCGGGGTAAATTTCAAAGCATTACTGAGCAGATTCATCAAAACCCGCTTGAGCCGAAAGGCATCGATACGAATCTCTGCAGGAAGCGACGGATCCAAAAAGATATTGAAGGTCACCCTTTTGTCAAACATAGCGGCGGAAAAGCCCGCAGCGATATCAGAGAAGAACTTTATAGGATTAATGATGATCCGTTGATCTCTCTTCCCCTCTTTCATAGCGACCCTGTCAAGAATGGAGCTGGTCAGTTCATTGATGAACTCTGCACTCTCCCGGGCATTACGTACGAATTGAAGAATCCGGGCATCATCGATGCGCTCTTCCAGCAGTTCGAGAAATCCGGCCAAACTGTTCGCCGGAGTTCTGATATCATGCACCGTATTGGCTAGGAAGCCAAGCAGAGCATCGGGCTCTTCCGGAGCCTCTTTGCTCTCTTTGAGGGTTTCGACTCTTTGGCTGACTTCCTCCGTCTTCTCTTTTAATCTATTTGCACTTTTATCAGATTTCGATCTTTTGGGCCGCAGATCCGGCCGAATTTTGTAAACCGCTTCGAAAAGAAAAGGAGTCAGGGCTTCGAGAATTTTGAGATCCTCATCGGTAAAGTTACGAATGCGTCGTACCGAAGTATAGGCGGTCGCTAGTCCGAGAAACCGTTCACCGTCTACCAACGGAACGATAATTTTAGATTTGATACGAATCCCGTCGGGATTGTCAAAACGAGCCACATACTCTTTTTCACTGGCCAGATAGTTGTAGATACCGCCGCTCATTGTCAAAAACGAACGAGCGATGATGCCCTGTTGTTCCAGAATCGATATCTCATTGAGCGATGTATCGTCACGCTCGCGAAAAAGCAGACCCTGCTCTTCGTCAAAAATCCACAGGGACGCAAATTCTGCATCGGTCAGTTTTGTGATGAGATTCTCCGCAATGCGGTTGACCTCTACTCCATCCTGTGCCTTTTGGAGTCGATGCTCTGCCTCATCGAGAATTTCCTGAAAAGTATCTGC
>JALSTG010000089.1 GCA_026983875.1 Campylobacteraceae bacterium | reverse complement strand
TTTAAGTCCCCTGTGTCTACCGATTTCACCATCCGGGCTCCGAGAAGACCAAATTAGGATATTCAATACGCTTTATGAAAGATCTTTTATCGCTCTGATGGAGCGGGAGACGGGATTCGAACCCGCGACCCCGACCTTGGCAAGGTCGTGCTCTACCCCTGAGCTACTCCCGCACCTTAAATGCGGAGTGGGATTATAGCAAAGTTTTTTTTAAAGAGCAACGACGGCGACTTTTCAGTAGCTGCCCTGTGATATAATCCGATCATTACAAGCTGAAAAAGGATCGCTATGCGCAGTGACGAAGTAAAAAAAGGGTATAACCGCGCGCCTCACCGAAGTCTGCTTCGGGCGACGGGGCTCAAGGATGAAGATTTTGACAAGCCGTTTATCGGAGTAGCCAACTCCTTCATCGAGCTGATTCCCGGACACTATTTTCTCAACAAAGTTGCCGAGATTATCAAGGAGGAGATCTGGGCGGCGGGCTGTGTGCCCTTTGAGTTCAATACCATCGGCGTGGATGACGGTATTGCCATGGGACATGATGGAATGCTCTACTCACTTCCTAGCCGGGAAATCATCGCCAACTCTATCGAGACGGTGATGAATGCCCACAAACTTGATGCGATGATTGCTATTCCCAATTGCGACAAGATCGTGCCGGGAATGATCATGGGGGCCCTGCGGGTCAACGTGCCGACGGTTTTCGTCAGCGGCGGTCCCATGGCGGCAGGGCATTTGAGCGACGGAACGCCCATCGATCTGGCGACGGCTTTCGAGGCAGTGGGACAGTATGAAGCCGGGGAGATTGACGAAGTGAAGCTCACGGAGATCGAGTGCAACGCCTGCCCCAGCGGGGGAAGCTGTTCCGGCATGTTTACCGCCAACAGTATGAACACTCTGATGGAAGCCATGGGAATCGCCCTGCCAGGCAACGGGACGATCCTGGCATTGACTCCCGAGCGTGAGGAGCTCTACCGCAAAGCGGCCCGCCGTATCTGTGAGATCGCCCTCAGTGAACGACCGGAGCGCTTCAATATCCGCAATATTCTCAACGACAAGGCGGTCCATAACGCCTTTGCCGTCGATATGGCGATGGGAGGCAGCTCCAATACCGTTTTGCATATGTTGGCTATCGCTGACGAAGCCGGCGTAAAGTTTGATATCGCTGATATCAACCGTATCAGTAAACGGGTCAGCCATATCGCCAAGATTTCCCCTTCTCTAAGTACGGTCCACATGGAGGACATCAACAAGGCCGGAGGGGTTTCGGCGGTGATGCATGAGATGAAAAAACGGGGCGAGGATATCCTGCTCGATAATCCCACCGTGACCGGGGAAAGCCTCTATGAACGAATTGCCGAGGCGCGAATCCTTGATCCCGAGATCATTCATCCTATCGAGAACCCCTACTCCGAAGTAGGCGGTCTGGCGATCCTCTTCGGCAATCTCGCCGAAGAGGGAGCGGTGATTAAGACCGCCGGGATCGTCGGAGACCGGGTCTTCACCGGCAAAGCAATCTGCTTTGACTCTCAGCAGGAGGCGATCGAGGGAATTACCGCCGGCAAGGTCAAGCCCGGTCACGTGGTGGTGATCCGCTACGAGGGTCCCAGAGGTGGACCGGGTATGCAGGAGATGCTTGCACCGACCAGTCTCATTATGGGTATGGGTCTTGGGGACAAAGTGGCGCTGATTACCGACGGTCGCTTCAGCGGGGCGACTCGGGGGGCCAGCATCGGTCATGTCTCTCCCGAGGCGGCCGAGGGGGGCATGATCGGCCTGCTGCAGGACGGAGACGAGATTCACATCGATGTGGACCGATATATCTTGGAGGTGCGACTGAGCGATGAGGAGATTGCCCGACGCAGAGCCGAATTCACGCCGAAGGTCAAACCCCTCGAGAGTCGCTGGCTTCGTCAGTACCGTGCACTGGTGACCAACGCCAGCCGGGGTGCGGTCTTGACCGCAGATTGACTACCGGCGGCCCTCCTCCGGATGAAGAAGAACAACGCTCTGCAACTTGACAAAACTGTCAAGTCATGTAAAATTTCTTAACTCTTAACTCTTAACTCTTAACTCTTAACTCTTAACTCTTAACTCTTAACTCTTAACTCTTAACTCTTAACTCTTAACTCTTAACTCTTAACTCTTAACTCTTAGTTGACTCTTCTTCCCCATTTGAAACGTGCCCGGTAGAAGGGACGGTTGAGACTCGTGATGACGACGCGGTGACGGGCACTGCTGGCATGGATGAACTTGTTGTTGCCTATATAGATCCCGACATGGTTGACATAGCCTCGTCGACGACGCGAGGTATCGAAGAAGATCAGATCTCCCGGCTTGAGCTGGCTGCGGGTGACGTATTTGCCGTAATAGGCCTGTTTGCGGGAAACCCGGGGAAGTTTGACACCCTTGGCCTTGCGCATGACATACTGGGTGAAACCGGAGCAGTCGAAGCTGCTGGGCCCTTCTGCTCCCCAGACATAGCGGCGACCCAGGTAGCGTTTGGCGGTGCGGATAACATTGTAGTCCCCTCCCCCGCTGCGGCCGCTCGATCCTTTGCTATTGAGGGCCGCCAGGGCACTGCTGATTCGCCGGTCGGCTTTTCGTTTTCGAGAGCCCCTTTTGGATTTTTTGACGGTGTGTGCCGCGACGCGGGTTTTGGCTTTCATGGCCCTTTTTTTCTTCGCTTTTTTGGCGGCGACGAGTTTTTTCTTCTCCTTGGCTTTTTGGGCCTTTTGGGCGATACGGGTGGGCGGGACCTTTGTGTAGCCAACGGTGAGCTTCATCCCGGTGTGAATAATGTCGCCGCGTCCCATTTTGTTGAGTTTTCTTAATTGGGCGACGCTTGTTTTGTGACGCTTGGCGATCTCCCAAAGGGTATCACCTTTTTTAACGGTATATGTTTTTGCGGTTGTTTTGATGGGAGCTTTTTTGCTTTTTTGCGCCAGTTTCGGTGTGCTCCCCTCTTTGATGAGGAGTTTCATCCCCGTGTGCAGCATCTCTTTTCGCTTCAGCTTATTGAGGCGACGGATCTGGGCGATGGTGACTTTGTGTTTTTTGGCAATTTTCCAGAGGGTATCTCCGTGACGTACGGTATAGATCATCGCTTTTTCTCGGGGAGACTCCGGAGCCGCCTTTTTCTTCGAGACAACTCTCTTGGCGGCTGCCTTTCCTCCATTGCCGGTTTTGCTATTTTTGACCTGGTAGGTGGTTCCGGGGATTTTCAGCTTCTCTCCCGGGTGAATCACATCGGTCGGGGCGATGCCGTTGAGCGCCATGAGATCTTTGAGGGGGGTGTGATATTTCCGAGCAATGGAAAATAGAGTGTCTCCGTATTCTACGGTGTGAACGGTTTGTGCTTTTTCCGTTTTTGGTGAGCTTTTCTTTTTGACTCTCGAAACCTTTTCGATAGTTTTTCGTCGACTTTTGCCCGGAATCTTCAGCTCCTGACCTACTCGAATCGGGGTATCGGCCTTGATTTTATTGGTGTCGAGAAGGGCTTGCAGGCTGACGCCCTGCTCCAGTGCGATAGATGAGAGGGTGTCGCCTGCATGGACTTTGTAGATCTCTTCCGTTGAGTGTCTGCTTTGTCGATTTACCTTTGGCTTTTGAGCTTTTTTCTTCTTGGCGGCAATCTTTATTTCCCGGCGGGGCTGATCGGGTATCTTTAGATTTTGTCCCGGGTGAAGCAGCGCTTCGTCGGCCAGCTTGTTTGCTTTTTTCAAGGCCGTGATACTGGTATGGAACTTTTGTGCGATTCCGGACAAGGTATCGCCAGGCTTAACTACGTAGAGAGTATTTTTACTTTTTTGCGGTGTATGCGCTGCATTTAGCAGTATCGGTCCTGCCGCCAGGGCTATGATTATCAGTAATCGTTTCATTTTTCTTTCTATCCTTTGCGTCTTGGCCCCTTTGTCAATACTAAATAATATTACTACTCATCAAAGTATAGCATAGAGACGTTTTGCTTTTCAATAGTGACTGGCTTGGCTTTGTATGTGGTCGAGCCAGAGGGACGAAACTATATCATGATCTTGTCAACGAACTATCAATAGTGGGTTAATCCTCCGATAATCACCGGCAGTGTAAAATAGAACAAACCTACAGGAGAAAAGGAGAGGTATGAGGAGTGGATGGATAGGGATTATGCTCCCTGTGTTGCTTGTTCTGTCGGTTGGATGCAAGGATCGACAAGACAATGGTCAAGAAGCGATATCGGTTCTTCGGGGGACGGTGACCCCCGGTATAAAAGGCGTGACGGCTGCGCCGTCGCAAGAGCCGCATCCCGTGACGACTCCAAGGCTGCTGCGGACGGCATCATCGGGCTCAGCGACTCCTCCAAGCACCTCCTCTGCTCCTCCTCCTTCTAAGAGAAAACTACTTGATCAGATGGGTATCGAAGTCGGAGAAGGAGAGATACGCATCGATACCCGAAAAACCCGAGAGTTTTTCCAGACGATAGGTGCCCAGCTTAACGCCGGCGCAGATCGGGGAGTACAACGGGCCAGAGAGCATACGTCGGGAGTGAAAGATATCGGAATCCATATTGAGAAGGATAAGGTGGAGATCGATCTGAACAAGACGAAAAACTTTCTGAAAGTTTGGGGTGAGGCAATGAAAATTCTGGGAGAAGAGCTGGAAAAGTCTCTCAAAACGCCCTGAGGGGCTTGAACGACCTTAATAAGGTATCCCGCCTAGGAGGCGAGAGCGGCTTTGGAAGCTTCTGCTACCTTGCTGAAGGCAGCAGGATCATTCATGGCCATGTCGGCCAGGATTTTGCGATCCAGTTCAATGCCGGCGAGTTTGAGGCCGTGCATGAAGCGGGAGTAGTTCATATCGTTCAGGCGGGCAGCCGCGTTGATCCGGATGATCCAGAGTTTGCGGAAGTCGCGCTTGCGCTGTCTTCTGTCTCTATAGGCATAGACCAAAGAGCGCTCAAGTTGCTCTTTGGCCTTTCTGAAATGCTTGCGGCGTCCGCTATAGAAACCGCGGGCCTGCTTGAGGAGTTTCTTGTGCCGGCGATGCCGGGTCATACCGTTTTTTACACGCATGGTTGCTTTCCTTTACCGTAAATTTTTCTGCAAATTTCGGTGTCGGGCATTCTCTCTGCCCGAACTTGCCCCTGATCGGGGGAGCATATCGGGATCGCCGCTTTAGGCGATCATCTCTTTGATGTTCTTGGCGTCGGCCTTGTCCACATATTTGGGTTTGCGCATCTGGCGGTGATGCTTGCCGTCGACTTTGGTCAGGATGTGGCTGCGGTAGGCGGTTCCCCGCTTGATCTTGCCGCTCTTCTTGACCTTGAAGCGTTTGACGGCGCCCTTGACGCTTTTCATTTTGGGCATCGTTGGTCCTTTCGTAATGACATTCATTCCTATAGAGATAGAAAATGGGACGGTATTATACCGAAGGAAGCTGAAGTGAGCCTATCAAGGCGGCTCAGAGCTCGGGTCTCCAGGCCAGAGCAATCGTTTCGACGGAGATGTCGTTCTTTTTGGGGCGGAGGGAGAAGGTCTCGACGGGATAGTTGTCCAGGGTGTACTTTTCGTCAATGGCATCGATCTTCTCGGCCAGTTCCTCTTCCAGGGCCTCGATTTTTTCTTGAATCTCCTGGAGTTTGGTCTCGGCTCTGGTGAGATCTCCCCGTTCTCTCAGGACGCGGCCGCTGCGATTGATGGCGGTGCCGATTTTGGAGGCCGAGAGTCCCCTGCCCCCAAAGAGCGCCCCGAGTATCGATGCGCCGACGCTGATCAGGGAGCTGGTCTGATCAGTCTTCTCTTTCTCGATGCGTTCCTGGGCCCGACGTAGCTGCTCCTGGAGACGGGCTTCTTTTTTCCCGTAGCGCTCCTTGAGCTCTTCGATCGCTTCCTCCTTGAGATCGTCGAGGGCGTTTCGGACTCGGACGAGAAAGTCGGCTTCCAACTCTTCCGGCGACGATTCGAGCTTGAGTTTACGGCAACGGTAGAGGATCAGGGCCTCGTCGCGGTAGAGGGTATCTACCAAGGCCGCAGCGGAGCGTTTGAGCGCCCGGTCGGTACTGATGAAGGAGGGCAGTGCCGCAAAGCGGGCGCCCCGGGGGGCTTTGGCAG
This sequence comes from Campylobacteraceae bacterium, assembly GCA_026983875.1. Taxonomy (GTDB): domain Bacteria; phylum Campylobacterota; class Campylobacteria; order Campylobacterales; family Sulfurovaceae; genus Nitratifractor. The sequence goes on along the minus strand of JALSTG010000089.1, from coordinate 48,930 downwards.
GCCATCGCTCGAAGGGAAGCTCTTCGTGTTGAGCTTCCTGCCAATCTGCTTCCTGCATCTGTGCTTCAAGGGGGAGCCAGAGCGAGAGACGGCGGCTATGATCGATTCCTTTGCGCCGGTCATGGTACTCTACTTCGGCATGGGCGGCGAGGGTCGGCCGATACCGGTGGGCTCCCGTGGGGTCGGGTTCGAAGTGCTGGATGATCGATGGATCCAGGACCGGTGCGGGCCCGAAACCGTCTCGGGACTTTTGGCGTGCCGGTGCGGAGGCCGGGATCTCCTCCTCTTCTTTCAGTGGGGCCATGAGACGGCTGATCTCCGCTTTTTTCAGGGGGCCTTTGAGGTAGCTCATGACCCAGCGTGTGCCAAAAAGCCGGATGGAGTCGAGGTGGGCGCTTTTGAGGAAAAAGGTCCGCTTGGGAAGATTGGCCAAGAGCTTGGCGATCTGCTCCCGGGAGAGACCCTCGTCGCTTTTGCCTCCCAGCCCGTCGATGACCCTCTCGATATCCTGGCGGGTTTGGAGGCGGCCGACGAACCAGGTCCCGATATTGGAGAGTCCCTTGTAGTCCAGGTCGACGGGGTTTTGGGTACTCAATACGATGCCGGTGCCGAAAGCACGGGCCTGCTTGAGCAGAAGGATCATCGGCTCTTTGGAGGGAGGATTTTTTACCGGGGGGAAGAAGCCGTAGATTTCGTCCATATAGAGAATGTTTCTCAAGCGGGTGGAGCCGCTTTGCATCCGCATCCAGGCGATATATTTGTTCAGAAGCAGGGTGACGAAGAACATGCGCTGCTCGTCGCTGAGGTGAGCGAGAGTAAAGATGGCGATTTTCGCTTTGCCCTCCTCGTCGTATAGAAGCCGCTGAATGTCGAGGCTCTCCCCGCTGAGCCAGTTGACAAAGTCCGGAGAGGCGATGACGGCATTGAAGCGGGTGGCGAAGCCGAAGCGCTCTTTCTGGGGACAGAAACTCTCCAGCGGTAGGACACCGATCTTTTTAAAGGGGGGATTGACGATCTGCCCTACAAGATTCTCCAGGGAGAGGCTCTCTCCGGTGCTCCATGCATGGGAGATGATTTGAGCCAGGAGGATGTACTCCTTGGAGTTGAGAGGATCGGCTTCGATATCCAGCAGAGCCAAAAGTCCGCTGACGGTACTCTTGAGATAGGCGGCGTAATCGTCACCGTCTTGGAGGATCGCTTCGGGGGGAAGCTCGAGGGAACTCATCAGATTGATGGGGATACCCGCCTGGCTGCCGGGAGTATAGATCGTCTTGGCTACGGCCTGAAATCTGGCGACACGCTCCTTGTCCTGCCCCCAGCTTTCTATCCCCTTTTTCCAGGTTTCGGCAGTCTTTTTCGCCAGGGTCATCGGATCTTCGTCTTTGGCTTTGGCCTCCTCTTCAACCCAGGGGAGGAAGCTCTCGGGGCGGAAATCGGGGTCTGTGAGTAGAAGATCCCCCATGTCGCCCTTGGGGTCGATGACGATAGCCGGGATGTTGTCAATGGCCGCCTCTTCAATCAGGCCGATTCCCAGTCCCGTTTTCCCGCTGCCGGTCATCCCGATGATGGCGGCATGGGTCGTGAGGTTTTTGTTTTTCAGTAGCGTCAGAATGTCGGTCGGTTCCATGGTCTGGGGATCTACATCCCTACCCAGATAGAAAAGTCCGGCTTTTTCGTAAATGGTTTTATCTATGGCCATTTGGAAACATTCCTTTGCATGGATGAGATGGATTATACAGATTATAGCTCAGCTCTTGTGTTTTTTCTTGAATGATTTTGTCGATTTTTGCTTCTGATATAATGTTTGTAAAGAAGAAGAATGGGAGTACAGAAAAAATGTTTAAAGGTTTTATTATTCTACTGGCGGTCGGAGGGTTGTTCACCTACTTCGTCTTCAATTTTGTTAGCGACGTAGAGGGCGAAGACCCCAATACGCTGATCAGTAAAGATGAACGGAAAGCAAAAGAGTTTGCGAAATACTATAAAAGCGATGCCTCGGGCGGGCGAGTACTGGATTTCCACGGTGTCTCGATAGCGAAAGCAAAGGAGGTTTGGAGAGAAAGCCCGATTCGACGGGAAATTTTGGATAACTTCCCCCAGTTTGATCTGATGCGTCAGTTGACGGATCAACTGCTTGTCGATAGTGAATTTAAACGATATTTTCTCAAAAGACTTGAAGAGGTAGAGAGTGACTATTTTTCCGGGACTATCGACTCACAGAAAGCCAAAAAGATTTTGACCGATCTTTAATGCTTTTTATCCTTCGTGATTTTGTCATGCCACTCCTGTAGAGTCATTTCATAGCCTATCGGCTGTTTTCCCGGATAGAACTTTACGTCGCTCCCCAGGTAGTCTTGTTCGATCCATCCGCCGTAGTTATGGGGGTATTTGTAGCTTTTTGAATGGGTTTTTATCGTCTCGGGCACGGGAAGTATCAGCCCTTCACGAATCGCTTTTTGTGCACTATTGATCGCTTGATAGGCCCGGTTTGACTTGGGAGAAGATGCCAAATAGATCAGGAGTTGAGCCAAAGGAATTCGGGCTTCCGGATAACCGATGTGTTCGACGATCGTCAGGGTAGATGCGGCAAGATTGAGCGCGTGGGGGTTGGCGTTTCCAATATCTTCGGCGGCGAGGATCGCCAGACGACGGGCGAGAAATTCCGGCGGTTCTCCGCCTTCGATGAGGCGGGCGAGCCAGTAGAGTCCGGCGTCGATATCGCTGCCGCGGACGCTTTTGATCATAGCCGAGGCCAGATCGTAGTGGCTGTCTGCCTCCGAGGATCCGGCGCGGATCGCCTGGGGGCGGAGGGAGCGAAGCGTGGGATAGCTGACGGGATTCTCCACGGCAGCGGCGCTCTCCAGAAGGCCCAGCATCGCCCGCAAATCTCCGCTGCTGGAGCGGATCAGATACTCCCGCGCCTCGGGCTCCAGAGTGATGCCCTCCTGCACGATGACCCGATCGAGCATGGTCGCCATGGCGTTATCGTCCAGAGCTTTGAGCTCGAAAAGGGTCGAACGTGAGCGGATGGCGGCGGTCAGGGCATAATAGGGATTTTGGGTCGAGGCACCGACGAGAAGGAAGAGCCGATCCTCCATATAGGGCAGCAAGACCTCCTGCTGGGTTTTGCTGAGGCGGTGGACTTCATCGATGAAGACGAGAGGCTTCTGGAGGGCGTTGGCATAGCTTTTGAAAAGTTTGCGCAGCTCGTCGATCTTCAGGGTCGTGGCGTTGAATTCGTGGAAGGGGCGGTCGAGGGTGTTTGCAAGGATTCGGGCCAGGGTGGTTTTGCCGCAGCCGGGAGGACCGAAGAGGAGGCTGTGGGGCAGTGCATCGGCTTCTACCAGTTTGCGAAAGGGGGCTCCCGGCGCCAGGAGATGGCTTTGCCCCACCATTTCATCGAGACTTTTGGGGCGGTATGCAAGGTCGAGTCGGGGCACGGGAGCTATTGGATGACCTGAACGATGTACTCTCGAGCCTCTCTCGGGCCGTCGAATTCACAGAAGAAGATCGCCTGCCACTCTCCCAGATAGAGTTGCCCATCCTTGACCGGAACGACGATCCGGGGGCCACAGAGGGTGGACTTGATATGGGCCGGGGTATTGTCCCCCTCGCTCTCGTAGTTCATGTCTGCCGGGGCGATTCGGCTGAGGGAGGCGAGAAAATCCCGGCGCAGCTTGGGGTCCGTCCGTTCAAATAGGACGACGGAGGCGGTGGTGTGAGGCGTGAAGACGGTGCAGAGACCGTCTCGTATGCCCAGTTTCATCACTTCATGGGCAACCTCCTCGGTAATGTCGATCATTTCGGTTTTGTAGTTGGTGTCAAGCGTGATCTTTGTCATCGGTGCGTCCCTCCTTGAGAAATTGATGTAGCAGTTCATACTCTTTACGACTGAGATAGCGGGTTTTGTCTACCGGCAGGTTGTTGAGTTCGATCCAGCCGTAGGCCACCCGTTTGAGATCGAGGACTTTGGCGCCGAAGTGGGCAAAAAATCGCCGGAGTTCCCGGTTTTTCCCCTCGGTGATGGTGACTCGCAGCTTGGTATTTTTGCCACTTTGGCCCCGAAGGGCATACCCGGAGAAAGGGGCGAACTCCATTCGGGTGATTTCGCTCCGATCGTGTCCTCCTGCACGGGCATCCTCCAAGGTCAGCCCCCGCTCCATTGCTTCGACCATCTCCGGTGTCAGGGGCTTGTCGATTTTGAGATTATAGCTGCGGGGAAGGTCGCTGCGCATAAGGCGTTCGGCGACTTCGGAGTTGTCCGTCAGGAGCAGGAGGCCCTCGCTGGCGTAGTCCAGTCGTCCCACGGGAATGAAATGGCGGAACTTCCCGGGGAGCTTGTGGTAGATCGTCGTTCGACCCCGGTCATCTTTTTTGGTGACCAGTACCCCTCGGGGCTTGTGGTAGACCACCATGGTGACTTCGCCCCGTTTTTTCGGCTGGATCAGTTGGCCCTTGACTGCGACTTTGTCGTCGGGTTGCACCTTGTAGGAGTAGTCGGCGAGAGGTATCCGGTTGACGGTCACGAGTCCCTCTTGGATGAGCCGGTCGGCTTCCCGTCGGGAGTAACGGCTGTTGTGGGCGATGTATTTGTTGAGTCTCATTTTTTTCCTGTCTTGATTCCTGCACTGACCAGATCGTGGAGATGGACAACTCCGAGGATCTCTCCCGCTTCATTGACGATCGGCATCAGTTGGATCTTGGCCTCTTCCATTTGAGTCAAAGCGTTGCTGGCAAGCATCTCCAGATCGTTCAGACTCCGGGGGTCGCGGGTGGCATAGTCGATCACGGGACGCTCCATATCAAAATCTGCTTTCATTAGGGCCCGACGGAGGTCTCCGTCGCTCATAATGGCCGCCAGGCGACCTTCTTCGGTGACCAGTACATTGCCGAGCTTTCCTTCGCTCATGACGACGATCGCCTCTTTGAGGGGAGTCTGTGCATCGACGATGGGGAGGCGTTCGGTGCGGGCGATCTCGGCGAGCTTGAGGTAGAGCCGGCGCCCCAGGCTGCCTCCGGGATGGAAGGAGGCGAAATCCTCCTCTTTGAAGTCTCTCCGCTTCATCAATGCGACCGCCAGAGCATCGCCCAGGGCCATTGTCAGGGTCGTGCTGGAGGTCGGTGCGGCTCCGAGCGGGCAAGCCTCCCGCTCCACGGAGATATCGAGGAGCACATCGGCATAGCTTGCCAGCGTAGAGCCGGAATCGGCGGTCATCGCCAGTAGGGGGACCTCAAAGCGCCGGATATGGGGCAGGATATTGGAGAGCTCTTCACTCTCGCCGCTGTAGCTGATAGCTAGGACCCCGTCATCGGATCCGATCATTCCAAGGTCTCCGTGGAGCGCCTCGCTGGGATGGAGGAAGAAGCTGGGGGTCCCGGTGCTCGCTAGCGTCGCGGCGATTTTGGCCCCGACGAGGCCTGATTTGCCGATGCCGGTGACGATGAGTTTGCCTTTGAGCCCGAGAATAGTCTCGACGGCCTGGACAAAGCGTCCGTCGATATGCTTAGCGGCCTGCTCCAGAGTACGGGCTTCTATCTCCAATGTATCGATAGCAGCTTGAATAGTCGTGTCAGAGTGATTCATGGAGAGTGATTATAGCACAGGCGAAGGGCCTGCGTACGCTTTTAGACCAGGAAGACCACGGGGAGAATGATGGGATACTTCTTGAAGCGCTTGAGAATGTGCTTGCGTACGACACCCCGAATATCATCTTCGATCACCTTGGGGTTGGCGGATTTTTCGACCTTGGAGGTGGCCAGATATTGCTCCAGGAGCTTTTCGATCTCTGCGGCGAATTTTTTGTCTTCCCGATCGGGGACGAGGCCGTGGGAGGTAACGATCGGCTTGTCGACCATCTGCCCGCTCTGGGTGGAGATACGTACGACGATGTTGACGATGCCTTCGGTGGAGAGCTTCTGTCGGTCATCGACCACATCGGCAAAGATCTCTTGGTTGTTCTGATTGTCGATATAGCGCTTTCCGGAGCGGACTGTTTTGACTTTCTTGATGTATTTGGTAGTGATTTCGATCTGATCGCCGTCGCTCATGAGGAGGATGTTGCGCTCGTCGATATCGCAGCTGACGGCGGTGCGAGCGTGTGCGGCGATATGGTTGTATTCTCCGTGGACGGGGAGGAAGAACTTCGGCTGAACGAGGCGCAGGATGAGCTTCTGCTCTTCCTGGGAGGCGTGGCCGGAGACGTGAATGTCGCTGCACTCTTTGTAGCGGACGGTGACACCGGCTTTGAGCAGGAGATTGAGCAGTTTGGAGACGCTCGCTTCGTTGCCGGGGATGGCGCTGGCGGAGATGATGACGGTATCGGTAGGTTTGAGCTTGATATGGCGGTGTTCGTCGGTGGCCATCCGGGAGAGGGCGGCCATGGTCTCCCCCTGGCTTCCGGTGGTAACGACGAGGATTTCGTTGTCTTTGTATTTGTTGACTTCATGGGCTTCGATGAAATGTTTCTCGTCCACATCGATATATCCCAGGCGACGGACCGTTTCGATATTTCGCTCCATGGAGCGGCCGATGACGCAGATCTTACGGCCATGCTTGACCCCTCGCTCAATGGCCTGGAAGATCCGGTGGGCGTTGGAGCTGAAGGTCGACATGATGACCCGTCCTTTGGCCATTTCGAAGAGGTTGTCGAAGGTCTTGCCGACGACGCGCTCGCTCTTGGTATAGCCGGGGTTGTGACTGTTGGTGGAGTCGGAGAAGAGGCAGAGCACTCCCTGGGCTCCATAATGGGCGAAGCGGTGGAGGTCGGCGGTATAGCCGTCGATGGGGGTGTGGTCGATCTTGAAGTCGGCGGTGTGGATGATGTTGCCGATAGGGGTTTGGATCGCCAGAGAACAGGCGTCGATAATGGAGTGGGTCATGTGCATCCACTCCACCTTGAAATCGGTTCCGATCTCATACGGCTTTCGCTTGACGACGTAACGGAAGTATTTTTTGTCCGCTTGAAGGCCGTGTTCGTCGAATTTGTTGCCGATCATCGCCAGGGCCAGCGGGGTGCCGTAGATAGGGAATTTGAGCTCTTTGAAGAGATAGGGGACGGCACCGATATGGTCTTCGTGGGCATGGGTAATGATAATGGCGCGGATTTTGTCTTTGATGGCATGGAGATAGCTGAAATCCGGGACGAGGATATCGACGCCGTGCATCGTCTCGTCGGGGAAGCTCATCCCCACGTCGATGATGAACGCATCCTTCTCGCTCTCTAGGACGGCCATATTGCCTCCGATTTCGCCCAGGCCTCCCAGGGGGGTAAAGCGCAGCTTCCCTTTGGCGCTCATGTCGATCTGTCTCCAGGGGTTCATCCGCTCCTGCTGAACGCGCTCGTTCTCAAGAATCGCCTCTTTCATCTCGGGGGGGATGGTGGTGTCGATCTTGGGGCGGCGCCCGCCGCGTCCGCGTCCGCCTCCGCTGTTGTTGCGACCGGATTTTTGGGATCGATTACGGTTGGCGTCGTTGGAACGGCTGCGGTTTGCATTGCCGTTGCGACGATTGTTGTCGTTGCGTTTTTTGTCGCCGCTTTGGGTCTGTTCGCTTTTTCCCCGGTTTTCTTGGCTGTCTTGGGAGCCTTGCTTGCTCTCGCTGTTTCGATTGTTACGGAATGGATTGGGCCTTCGCCGGCCGTTACGGCTGTTGGGGTTGTTTTGCTTGTTTTCGTTGGGGGTATTCTGATTCTTTTCCATGGTCGGTTTCCTTTGTCAATACATGGTATAGTCGATGATAAAGGCTTGTCCCGACCTGATGGGGTCTGAGAGTTCGTTCCAGCCCCAGCGATGTATAGACGGACTCAATCTTCCCTTTGGGGAAAGCGGCTGTGAGGTTTTTGAAGAGCGTTTTTCTCGGCTGACGGAAAGCCTGCCTGAGAAAATCTTCAAAAGCCTCATCCGCCAGGCTGTGCTCCTTGCGGATCTCCAGAACGGCTGAATCGACTTTGGGGGGCGGGGAGAAGGCTTCCGGGGGGACGAGGAGACGGATGGAAGCCTCCCCGGCCGTCCGGGCCAGGACCGAGAGGGCCGAGAAGTTGCGATCACCCTCTCGGGCGGCGAACTTTTCGGCGACCTCTTTCTGGACCATGGTAAGCGTGGACTTGCATAAAGGGTCCCGCAATGCCTTGAGAATGATCGTGGTCGCAATGTAATAGGGAAGATTGGCGACTAGCCTGTAAGGCCGGTCGCTCAGGCTCCTCCCGTTCCACTGTTCCAAGACATCCCCACACTCCAGTCGGAGTCTGCCGTCGGCGATCTCTCCGGCAAATGTATTCGCCAGATAGTCGCACGACCTTGGGTCTATCTCATACGCCGTGACACGACGAATGTGGACAAGCTCTTTGGTTAAATCACCTAAGCCAGGCCCGATTTCCACGATTGGAAGATCGTCTTCGGGCATCGCTTGGATGATTTGCTCTATAATGCTTCGGTCTTCCAAAAAGTTTTGGCCGTATCTCTTTTCGGCAAATTCCGAGGCATTTGGCCTATAATTTTTCATTATACTCTTTTGTACTTAAATTGACAAGAGCCCTCGGCGATTGGTTTTTGATATAATCTCCCCACTTAGAATTCCGGCTATATCCGGAAGGAATCAGGAGAAACATGGAGACTTTTGCCAAGCGAATTATACCATGCCTTGACGTCAATGCAGGCCGGGTCGTCAAGGGGGTTAACTTTGTCGATCTACGGGATGCGGGCGATCCGGTAGAGGTGGCGAGGCGCTACAACGAAGAGGGGGCGGACGAACTGACCTTTCTCGATATTACGGCGACGCATGAGGAGAGGGGAACTATTGTGGATGTAGTGCGGCAGGTGGCCAAGGAGGTCTTCATCCCCCTGACGGTTGGAGGAGGGATTCGGGAGCTTGATGATATCTACCGACTTCTCGATGCGGGCTGCGACAAGGTCAGCATTAATTCCGCTGCGATTCGCCGACCTGCCTTCATTGAAGAGGGGGCCCGGCGTTTCGGTTCCCAGTGTATCGTCGTCGCTATCGATGCCAAACGGGTGGAGGAGGGGCGATGGCATATCTTCACCCACGGGGGCCGCAAGGATACGGGTATCGATGCGATCGAGTGGGCCAAAGAAGCCTATGAAAGAGGAGCCGGCGAGCTGCTGGTGACCTCGATGGATGCCGATGGGACCAAAGCAGGCTTCGACAACGAGCTCAATCGTCGTATTGGTGAAGTCGCTCCCATCCCGATCATTGCCAGCGGAGGAGCGGGGACGATGAAGCATATTGAAGAGGCTTTTACCGTAGGGCATGCCGATGCGGCTTTGGCGGCGAGTATTTTTCATTTCAGAGAGATCGATATCATGGAACTCAAGCACTACCTCAAATCCAGAGGGATACCCGTAAGGTTGGAAGAATGATTCTTTGTGCCGGGGACTCGGAGCGCTTTCCCTTTGCCGTACCGATCGGAGTGGGGATGGTACGTTCGGCCATCAATCTGACTCGGGCGGTGCTCATGAGCCCGCCTGAATTTCTCCTCTTCGTCGGGACTGCCGGAAGCTACGGGAGAAAAGAGATCTTCGAGATCGTCGAATCCAAGACGGCGGCCAATGTGGAACAGAGTCTACTCATTGGCAGTGCCTATACACCGATCGAGAACGTCATCTCCGCGGCAGAAGATGTTTCACGTGAAACCATCGTCAACTCTTCCAACTACATTACCACCGATGAAGGGATGGCTGAGCGATTCCTTGCCAAGCGTCTTGAACTTGAAAATATGGAGTTTTTCTCTGTCATGGCGGTGGCCAAAGAGTTCGATATTCCCGCGGGGGGAGTCTTTTGCGTTACTAACTACTGTAACAAAAAGGCCCATGAGGATTTTATCCGCAACCAATCTAAGGCGATGGATCTGCTCGAAGAGTATCTGCAAAAAAAGGGGGTATTGGGGAAAGGTTGATAGGTCCCGGGTCATGAAAAACTCAAAACCTTCGCTAATGACATTCCGAGGAACCCCAAATGGATATGAAAAAAATTATTCACGATTATACTAAAGAAGAGTTGGCTGAAGCCATCAAACCGGCTTTTCGTGCCAAGCAGATCTATAACTGGGTCTATCATCGGCACGCCGATTCTTTTGGCGAGATGGAGAATCTGCCTAAAGCACTTCGGATGCAAATGGATCAAGAGTATACGCTTCGTCCTTTGGAGTGTGTCTCCAAGCAGGAGAGCCGCGACGGGAGCATCAAGTATCTTTTTCGCCTTCACGACGGTCATACCGTAGAAGCCGTGCTCCTTCTCATGCGGGAGGCTCAGTATCACGAAGACGGGACTCTCAAGCATCATCGCCGATACACGGTCTGCATCTCCTCCCAGGTCGGCTGCAAAGTCGGCTGCGCCTTTTGTCTGACGGCCAAAGGGGGATTCATCCGCAATCTCAGTGCCGGAGAGATTGTCGCTCAGGTATTGGAGATTTACAAAGACCAGGGAATACCTTCCAATCACCGCGTCAACCTTGTCTATATGGGAATGGGTGAGCCCCTTGACAATCTCGACAAAGTCGCCAAAGCGGTCCGGATCTTCTCGGATATGGATGGCATGAGCATATCGCCGAACCGTCAGACAATCTCCACCTCTGGGCTCAGCTCCAAGATCGAAAAGTTGGGGAAGTTAGACCTGGGGATCAATCTGGCCATCTCCTTACATGCCGTGGACGATGCGCTGCGGGAACGACTGATGCCGATCAACAAAGCCTACAATATCGCCTCAATTATGGAGGCGGTACGCAACTTCCCTGTCAACCAGCGGAAAAAGGTCCTTTTCGAGTATCTTGTCATCAAAGATGTCAATGATGACATCTCCGCCGCGAAGAAACTAGTCAAGCTTCTCAACGGTATCAAAGCCAAAGTAAATTTGATTTACTTCAATCCCTATCCTGGTACGGAGTTCCGACGACCTGAGCCTGACGATATGCGACGTTTTCAGGAGTATCTGCTCTCCAAAGGGGTCCTCTGCACGATTCGTGAGTCCAAGGGGCTCGATATTTCCGCTGCATGCGGTCAGTTGCGGGAACAAAAACTCAGTGAGGGGCTCGGACGATGACAGTGATGGATTTGACTCTTTATATCATTATCTTGGGAGTGGTGATTGTGGGCGTCGGTGGCTTTATCTATGCAGTCTGGAAAGACAAGCTCTAAATCTAATAGCGAAATCGGCTCTATCAATCGTCATCTCTTTTCTCTTCTCTCCATCCTGAGTAGGAGCCGAAGTCTCTTTTCCCAGATTCTCCTATCTCCTCTGTTACGGCGGAAAAATCATTCCGGCTGATAAGGTAGTAGTCGGCTCCGTAGTTAAACCTTACGGAGTAGGCATGGAGCATGAGACGGGAAGCCCCGGTATGTATACGCCGCTGTGCGGGACTAAGTCGCTCTTCGAGGTAGGCCTCGGCCGTTGGGTAATCTGTGCCGTAGATCGGGTCGCCGAGGATGGGATGTTTCACGTGAAACAAATGAATGCGAATCTGGTGAGTCCGGCCGGTATGGGGAATGCACTCCAGCAACGTGGCATCGAGGTGTTCATCGTATCGGAGGGGGTAGAAGCTGGTATAGGCTCTTTTGCCTTTGGGGTCAATAAAGACTTTGTGTTTGGTCGGGCCGTAGTCCTGATTGAGCAAGATCGGAGCATCGACGCTGAAGGCCTTGTCGATTCGGCCCGTCACCCAGGCACGGTAACTCTTTTGGATTGCTTTGTGTTCGAAGGCCCCTTTGAGAAAGCGTTCAGCAGCTTTGTGTCGGCTTGCCAGGAGCAGCCCGGAGGTTTCCTTGTCGATTCGGTGCGCAGCGTTGGCAAACTGTCCGCCCCAGTGGCGCACCTCGTCCAGCATGGAGTAGGGAGTGGTCATTTTTTTTGGGTGGACGAGAACCCCGCTGGGTTTGTCAAAGAGGTAGAAGTCAGGTGTCGTGAAGATCGGAACATTGCCACGGCTTTCAGGCTCGAAGATCACGACCTCCACCTTACCGGAGATTCGGGCCGATTTATCCGGCAGCGGCTGGCCGTTGCAGAGTAGGCGCCCCCGATCGATGATGCGTTGGGCCTCTCCTTGGGTGACGCCAAAAGTCCGCATAAGCCAGACAAAAGCGAGAGGCTCTTCCTCGAGTTTAAAGCGCTTTAGCACGAAAGGCAATCAGGACTCCTTGACCGGGATTTAAGTAGAATACTATCCAAAAAACTTCGGTTGCCGACTAGAATTTTACTACTGCTACCGGGGACAAAGGTGCAGAGGTCGCAACCCTTTCAAAGGAAAAGTATGGTCGAACGATATGCTCGAAAAGAGATGAAAGAGAAGTGGACCCAACATGCCAGATATGCGGCCTGGCTTGAAGTAGAGAAAGCGGTGGTCAAAGCCTGGAACAAACTGGGGCTGATCCCGGACGCGGATGCGGAAAAGATTGTAAAAAATGCCAGCTTCGACGTCGAGCGTATCGACGAGATCGAAGCGGAAACCCGGCATGATCTCATCGCTTTTACTACCAGTGTCGCCGAGAGCCTGGGGGAGGAGAGCCGCTGGTTTCACTACGGTATGACCAGCTCCGATACGGTCGATACTGCCGTGGCGCTTCAGATGAAGTCTTCTCTGGAACTGATCATTGAAGACGTCAAGATGGTCATGGAGTCGGTCAAAAAGCGCGCCATGGAGCACAAATATACCTTGATGGTCGGACGCAGCCACGGGATCCACGGCGAGCCGATCACTTTTGGTCTGGTCCTGGCGGTCTGGTACGACGAGCTGCGCCGACATCTGGAGAATCTGGAGCAGACCCTGGAGATTATCGCCGTTGGGCAGATCAGCGGAGCCATGGGCAATTTCGCCCATGCTCCTTTGGAGCTTGAGGAGATCGCCTGTCAAGAGCTGGGTCTCAAGCCCGCACCTGTCTCCAATCAGGTGATTCAGCGGGACCGTTACGCCCGTTTGGCTTCCGCCCTAGCGCTTCTGGCGAGCTCCATCGAGAAGTTTGCCGTGCAGGTGCGCCACTGGCAGCGGACTGAAGTCTACGAAGCTGAGGAGTACTTCGCCAAGGGGCAAAAGGGCTCCTCGGCTATGCCTCATAAACGCAATCCCATTCTCACCGAAAATATCACCGGTCTGGCCCGGATCATCCGCGCCTATGTGATTCCGGCGATGGAGAACGTTGCCTTATGGCACGAGCGGGATATCTCCCATAGCTCTACGGAACGCTTCTGGCTGCCCGACAGTTTCATCACCTCGGATTTTATGCTCCATCGTTTCAATAATGTTATCGCTAACCTGACGGTGATGCCCGAAAATATGCTCAAAAACCTCAATCTAACCGGGGGTTTGGTCTTCAGTCAGCGGATCCTCCTGGAGCTTCCCAAGGCGGGAGTCAGCCGCGAAGAGGCCTATAAAATTGTTCAGAGAAACGCTATGAAGGTCTGGGAGGCTCTCCAGTATGGCAAGCCCCCCGTCAACGAAAAGGGAGAAAGCCTTTTCCTCCAGTATCTCCTGGCCGACGAAGAGCTCCGCAGCAAGCTTAGTGAAGAGCAGATCCGGGAAGCTTTCGACTACGATTATTATACGAAAAATGTGGAAAAAATTTTTAAACGGGTTTTTGGAGAGGAGGGGTAATTCATACCTCGAGGCGTCCAGAGCAAGATAAGATAAATTAATACAAAATTTCTCCGATTTACGGAGAAATCTCACCAAAGCCCAAGGCAACTTTGAGTAAAATCACTCATAAAAGTCCTGAGGGAATCTCGAGTAATTTTCAGACTTTTTGTCCTTCTAAAATCTCCATAATATGGGATTTTCTGTGGGAATATCTCTTTTATCCAGGAGCGAAAATGATTAGAGTGGTCAAGCGAAACGGCAGGGTAGAGACTCTCGATGTCAGCAAGATCCAGAAGTACACTTCCGCCGCGGTCAAAGGCCTTGAAGGCGTCAGTCAGAGCGAGCTGGAGGTGGATGCGCAACTGCACTTCCAGGACATGATGAAGACTGAGGATATTCAGGCGCAGTTGATCAAAACCGCCGTGGACAAAATCGATATCGACCGTCCTAACTGGACTTTCGTGGCCGCCAGACTTTTCCTTTACGATCTCTATCACAAAGTTTCGGGTTTTACCGGCTATAACCATCTGCGGGAGTATTTCGAGCGAGGGGAACAGGAGGGACGTATTCTCCTGGGGCTGAAGGAAAAATATGACCTGGATGATCTCAATGACTATATCAGGCCGGAGCGGGATTTGCAGTTTACCTATCTTGGGATCCGGACTCTCTATGACCGATATCTGATCAAAGATAGAGAAGGCCAACCCATCGAGCTGCCGCAGCATCTCTTTATGGCGGTGGCGATGTTTTTGGCGCAGAACGAGTTGGATTGTCAGGGGTGGGCCAAAAAATTCTACGACATTTTGAGCAAGTTTGAAGTGATGGCAGCCACGCCGACGCTTTCGAATGCCCGCACGCCTCGTCACCAGCTCAGCTCCTGTTACATCGGCTCGACACCGGACAATATCGAAGGGATCTTCGACGGCTACAAGGAGATGGCGCTGCTTTCGAAATTTGGCGGCGGTATCGGTTGGGACTGGACCCAGGTGCGGGGAATGGGATCCTACATCGACGGACACAAGCATGCAGCAGGGGGGATTGTCCCTTTTCTCAAGATCGCCAACGACGTGGCCATCGCCGTCGATCAGCTGGGGACCCGCAAAGGAGCCATTGCGGTCTACATCGAGCCCTGGCACATCGACATACGCGATTTTCTGGACCTGAAGAAGAATTCCGGAGAAGAGCGCCGCAGGGCTCACGATCTCTTTCCCGCACTCTGGATCAATGATCTCTTTATGAAACGGGTTTCCGAGGACGGTACCTGGACCCTCTTCGATCCCTACGAAGTCAAGGATTTGACGGAACTTTACGGAGAAGAGTTTGAGAAGCGCTACCTTGAGCTGGAGAAGACCGAAGGAATTACCAAGGAAATCATCTCTGCCAAACAGCTGTGGAAAGAGGTGCTCCGCAGTTATTTCGAAACCGGCAACCCCTTTCTCTGCTTCAAGGACGCTGCCAACCGTGCCAATCCCAACCGTCATGCCGGAGTGATTCGCAGCTCCAACCTTTGTACGGAGATTTTCCAGAACACCTCCCCCAATCACTACCGAATCAAGGTGATTTTCGAAGATCAGAGCGTGCACTATTTCGAAGAGGAGGAGATGGTCACGGTTGACAACGGAATGACAAAGCCTGCCAAGAAGATCACTGCCCTTGACAGCCTGAACGGACGCCAGATTTGGATGGTGGAGAAGGAAGCGGTCGACGGAGAGACAGCGGTGTGCAACCTCGCCTCCGTCAACCTCTCCAAGATCAACACGCCCGAAGATATTGCCCGCGTCGTTCCCACGGCCATTCGGATGCTTGACAATGTGATCGATCTGAACTTCTACCCCCTCTCCAAGGTCAAAAAGACCAATCTCAAAAGCCGATCCATCGGCCTGGGTGTAATGGGAGAAGCGCAGATGCTGGCGGAAGCGGGCATCGAATGGGGCAGCAGTAATCATTTTAACAAGATCGACGAAGTGATGGAGTCGATCAGCTACTATGCGATCAAGGCCTCCAGCGACCTGGCCTTGGAGAAGGGTTGTTATCCCAATTTCGAAGGCTCCGATTGGTCCAAAGGGATCTTCCCCGTTGACAAGGCCAATCCTGAAGCCTGTAAACTGGTTGATAGGGGAGGGCTCTTCGGCTACACCCACGACTGGGCCGCTCTCAAAGAGAAGGTCAAAAAGGACGGCATGCGCAACGGCTATCTGATGGCGATCGCTCCGACGAGCTCGATCTCCATCCTGACCGGAACGACCCAGGCAATCGAGCCGGTCTACAAGCGCAAATGGTACGAAGAGAACCTCTCAGGGATGATTCCCGTCGTCGTTCCCAACCTCAACCCCGATACCTGGCCCTACTATACGCCCAGTTACGAGCTGGACCAGCGTCTGCTGATCCGTACCGGTGCCGTGCGCCAGAAGTGGATCGATCAGGGCCAGAGCCTCAATATCTTTATCAGTCTCGACAAGGCCAGCGGCCGCTATCTCAACGATATCTACATGGAAGCGTGGAAATTTGGACTCAAGTCCACCTACTATCTTCGCAGTCAGTCTCCCGAAGCTGTTGCCGCCGAAGACGGCGTCGAAGATCGCAGCATGGAGTGCGTCGGCTGCCAGTGATCCGACCGTTGAGGTCTATTTGGGCTGGCAAGCACTCCGGCCGGCGAACCAGCCGTCATAGTAGTTCTTGTCGGCATTGAAGAGTTTGCTGTCTTTCTTGTACTCTCCGTGGGCGGTGGTGCAGCCGTCTTGGTAGCCGGTTCGGAAATTGGGGTCGTTGTTGACCGGAGCGGCGGGAACGGGGGTAGAACCGATCCCCATACAGCCGCCGAGCCCCAAAACCAAGAAACTTCCCAGCATGAGAATTTTGATTTGTTTTCCCATCCATCACTCCTAATTGATTAGCGAAATATTTTATAGAGCAGATTGTAACAGAACCTGAAGGGCAAAAGGATTGAAGAGGTATAATCAAGAATAAAAACAGATTTAAAAAAGGTGGAAATATGCAAAAGATTTGGAGCATGGTATGGTTGTCGGTTATACTCAGCGTCATAGCGGTCGCTGCCGACTCCGCCAGTCGTGTCTTCCCCCTGAGTAAAACACGTTTCGCCGTCGTCGACAAATCGGGGAAAGAGAAGGTCGTCGATCTCAAAGGTAAGGATTTTATCGTGGTCTCTTTGAGGGAAAAGGGGGCCGACGGACTGGCCTATGCCGTTGATCGAGACGGGGTGGTCTGGTGGGCGGCTTCGATCTCCTCCGGTGCCAAGGGGCACGAGACCCCCTCGGGGATCTTTCCGGTGATTCGTAAGGAGCGCTACTATATGTCCAAGTCCCATCCCGATCCCCGAGGGATCAACAATATGGACTTCTCCCTCTTTTTTACCAACCAGGGCCACGCCCTGCATATGGGCAACACCAACGCCATGAGCCACGGCTGTATCCATGTTGGCAAAAAGGGGGCCGATACTATGTTTAAATGGGCGACCCACAAGACCCGGGTGGTGGTGACACGGGAGCACTATCTCCCCTTTGTCTATTACGATCTGGTCAAAGCAGGTTATCGGGTCAACGATAAAACTCCAGGTTATATCAAGGCCTACATCAAGAAGATGGTTCCTGTCAAACCTCAGATGCCGGAGGGACCGGCGGAGCGGAACATCACGGTGGAAAAAGATGTCTTTTAGCAGGGCGATACATTGTGGCCCTGGGATTTGCAAAGATTAAGGTAGCGTTGAGGTGATGAGAGAAGAGGAACAACCTTCGAAAAAAGAGCAACGCAGGCAGCAGATCATCGCCGGAGCGTTGAAGCTTTTTGCCCGAAAGGGATTTTATACTACGACTATACCGGATATTGCCCGATCCTTGGGAATGAGTGCCGGAAATCTCTACAACTATTTCCGCTCCAAGGAGTTGCTGGCCCAAGAGATCCTGCGTTCGGTCTCTTCGTATCTGGGGAGGCGTATCCGCTATGTCAACGAGAGCGATCTTCCGACGAGAGAAAAGATTCGCAGTATCGTGGGCCTTTACTTTGAAACGGCGCTGCGAGAGCCGGAGATGATCGACTTTTTCCTGCGTATCTACCTGAGCAATCGTGAAGTCTTTCGCGAAGGATGCGAAGGGATGGTCTGCGTCAACGAATTCGTCACCGAAATCATGATCTTCTTCGACGAAGGCGTCGCCCGGGGCGATCTGCGCAATCAGGAGTTCTTCAGCGCCTTTGGCCTTTTTATGGGCTACTTGGGCGGCATGGTCTTTCTCGGAGGCGAACAGATGCTTCCCAAGCCTCTGCCCGAATACGTAGACGAAGTCTCGGAAAATATCTACCGGGCCCTCAAGACGCCGGAGGCTTCGTGAACTCTCCCGTTCGTCTGCTCTGGCTCTCGGCACTGACGTGCAACGGCAATGCCCACGCCCTGCTCAACTACCCGGATTTGGAGCATTGGCAGCACCGTTTCGAGTGGCTCTACCATCCGCTGCTGCCGTCGCGTTTTTCTCTTGGGGAGCTGCTTGCTCAGCAGCCTGAATGCGACATCTTGATTTTGGAAGGGACCCTGGATTCCAACTTTTCAAAAGCGGGCAAGGATCTTACGGAGTGGATCGAGATCTTCGCCCCCGCCGCCCGGGCGGTCGTGACGGTAGGCAGCTGCGCGACGTTTGGGGGCATCTTTCTCGAGGGCGGCGAAGGGCGCTCGGGATTGCACTTTCGCCGTGGGGAGCGTCGGGATGCTTATGATGCGCTCTGGGAGAAGAGCATCTCCCTGCCGGGCTGTCCCGTGCAGCCCGAGATTCTCGCTTCCACCCTGGAGATGCTCGCCCAAGAGACTCCTCTGGATCTGGATGTCTACCGCCGTCCTCTGCTCTTCTACGGCACGACCGTTCACAACGGCTGCACTCGCAACGAATATTTCGAATACAAGATCGACGAACACCGCTTCGGAGAGATGGAGGGGTGCATGTTTTACGAGCACGGCTGCCAGGGGACCTACACCCACGGCAGTTGCAACCGCATCCTCTGGAACAACGTGAACTCCAAAACCCGCATCGGCCAACCCTGCATGGGATGTACCGAGCCCGATTTCCCCACGACGGGACTCTGGGAGACCCGCAAACACATGGGAATACCAGCACGCTTGCCCGCCGGCATCCCCAAGCGGGCCTATCTGAGTCTTGCCGGGGTCGCCAAGGCTTTTCATATCGAACGATTCCGTCGGCCGATTCTCGATCCCGTCGAGCGTTACGACCCGATGAAGGAGCAGGAGTGAGAAAGCGGGTGGAGTTGATCGAAAAGATCGAAGGGGAGGCGGAGGTATCCTATACCTACGAGGGAGATCGGACCGTCGATGCTCAGATTCGCTTCCTCAGCGGACGGGGGATCGAATCGATACTCACCGGCCGTCCACCTCTCGATGCCTTGGCGATCACCCCCCGGGTCTGCGGGATTTGCGGTCATGCCCACCTCATTGCCACGGTTCGGGCGCTGGAAGCGTGTTATCCCGAGCTTCGGATCTCGCCCAAAGCCGAGGCGGTGCGGGAGCTGACCCTGACGCTGGAGTTGCTGCAAAACCACTTCAAATGGCTTTATCTGACGATCTGGCCGCTGCTTTTCCCCCGGGAATCGGTGACGATGAAGGCGGTCGAACCCTCACGAATCGCGGCGGAGGCGATCGCTCTGCTGGCGGGGCAGTATCCCCACAACTCCTACGCCATACCCGGAGGCATCGTCGGAGAGATCACGCCGTTGGAACGTCTGGGCGTTGCGGATCGGCTGGAGCGGCTGTGGGAGATCTTCCGCCGGGAGATTGCCGATGTGCAGATGCAAGCCTTCCTCCGCTGCGACCGGATCGAAGAGCTTCAGCGAAAGGAAGGGGATTTCCCGCGCATCCTTCGAGAGATCCTCGATCGGGGTTGGGAGCGTCTGGGATGCAGCCACGACCGCTTTATCGCCTTCGGAAGCAACGGGCTCTTCGTTTCCGGAAAATCTTTGGCGACGCGGATCACCCATTCCTTGGATTTGCGCCATCTGCGCGAAGAGCCCGTCGAAGGCTCCCTGGCCCTCCACGTTCTTTATCGGGGCAAGGTCTACGAAACAGGCCCCCTGGCACGGGCCATGCTGCGTAAAACACCGCTGATTCGCGAAGCCCATCGCCGCTGGGGAGATTCGTTGCCGACGCGGATCATGGCAAGGGTTTGCGAAATCCCTCACCTTTTGCAGTATGCGATGCAATTGACCCGCGACCTGGATATGGATGCACCCGCCTGGATCGATCCGGGGCCTCTACCTGCCCAAGCCCAAGGCACGGGCATCGTCGAAGCGGCCCGGGGCTCCCTGATCCACACCGTCGAAGTTCGAGAAGGCAAGATCGCGGAGTATCGCATCGTCACTCCCACTCAGTGGAACCTGGGCAGCGGACCCGCCGATCGCCCCGGCGTCGCCCAGAAGGCCCTGATCGGATTGCATCGCGACGATCAGGCCGAGCTGATCTTCAAATCCTTCGACGTTTGCAGCGTCTGCACGACCCACTGACTCCCACGAAAGTATCTCTTTGCCTTCAGGTGCGCATTTAGGTCCGAAAACGATGGCAGAAAAAATTTTTTTTACAAAATTTTAAGCAAAAAGTTCCAAAATCTCTTGTTTCGTCAAGCATCGGGCCGCTAAACTATGAATGACTATTCATTTTGGAGGTGAATCATGGACAGACGGGATGCATTGGCGAAGATGTTCAGCGCCAAAGGGGTCCGGGTCGACACCAATCGGGGTGAGGCCTACTACAAGCGCTTGAGAGAGACGATGGAGCGTCGCCTCTCGGAGCTGCGCAACGCTCCGGCGGCGACGAAGATGGATATCCACAAGGTTTTGGAGGCCGAAGGGCTGAGCCGGAGGGATTTCATGAAATGGGCCAGCGCCATTACGGCGATGCTGATGCTTCCCGCACCCTTCACCCCGTTGGTGGCGGAGGCGGCGGAGCTGATGAACCGGGTCCCCGTGATCTGGATCGAGCTGCAAGACTGCGCGGGCAACTCCGAGGCGATCCTGCGATCCGATGCCCCGACCATCGACGAACTGATCCTGGAGACCATCGACCTGGAGTTCAACGAAACCTTGATGGCGGCGGCGGGACACCAGGCCGAATCCCATCTGGACGAAGCGATGGAGACCTTCAAGGGTAAATACCTCTGCGTCGTCGAAGGCTCCGTCCCCGTCGGTGCGGGCAAAGAGTGGTGTACCATCGGTGCCAAGGGCGAGACTTTCGAAGAGCATCTTCAGCGCGTCGCCGGCAGCGCTGCCGCAGTGGTCGCCGTGGGAACCTGCGCCACCTTCGGCGGAGTTCCCGCCGCGGCACCCAACCCCACGGGGGCCGTGGGCGTACAGGATATCGTCAAGGGCAAGCCCATCATCAACATCCCCGCCTGCCCCGCCAACCCGGCCAACATCACCGGAACGATCCTCCATTTTGTCCTGACGGGTCAGATCCCGGAGCTGGACCATCTCAACCGGCCCAAGTTCGCCTTCGGATACCGCATCCACGACAACTGCGAGCGCCGGGCGCACTTCGATGCGGGCGAGTTCGTCGAAGAGTGGGGCGACGAGGGGGCCCAGAACAACTGGTGTCTCTACAAGATGGGCTGCAAAGGCCCCATGACCTTCAACAACTGCTCCATCGTCCGCTACAACAGCGGCACCAACTGGCCTATCGGCGCCGGCCACGGCTGTATCGGCTGCTCCGAGCCCCAATTCTGGGACAAGTATGCTCAAGAGCGCCCCATGGCCGATACGGAGTTCAAAGCGCCCACCGGCGGCGTAGAGAAGAGCGTCGATCAGTTCGGTCTCGGGCTCTTGACCGCAGCGGGCATCGGCATCGCCGTGCATGCGGCGATCAGCGCAACAGCAGGCAAAAAAGACGAGGAGTAAGAAGATGAGCAGCAAACACATTATCGTAGATCCCATCACCCGGATCGAAGGACACCTCCGCATCGAAGCGGTCATCGACGAAAACAACGTTATCAAGGACGCCTACGCCAGCTCTACCATGTTCCGGGGCATCGAGACGATTCTCAAAGGACGGGATCCCCGGGATGCGGGACTGCTTGCCATGCGCATCTGCGGCGTCTGTACCGGGACCCACTATCAGCGCTCCATCGAGGCGGTGGAGCACGCCTTCGGCGTCAAGATCCCCAAAAACGCCCGCCTGGTGCGCAACCTGATGCAAGGCGCCCTCTACATCCACGACCATACCGTACATTTCTATCACCTCCACGGACTCGACTGGATCGACATTACCTCCGCGCTCAAGGCCGATCCCGTCAAAGCCTCCCAGGAAGCGCTCAAGTGGACCGAGACTCCTTACGGAACCGGCGTAGGTGAATTGCGTAAAGTCCAAGAACGGCTAAACAAATTTGTCAAGCAGGGACGCCTGGGGCTCTTCGCCAACGGTTACTGGGGCAACAAACACTACAAGCTCACTCCCGAGCAGAACCTTATCGGCGTCGCCCACTATCTCCAGGCCCTGGATATGCAGAGGGATATGTCCAAACTCATGGCGATCTACGGCGGCAAGATGCCCCATCCCCAAAGCATCGTCGTCGGCGGAGTCACCTGCGTCCAGGATATCCAAAACCCCGCCCGCAACGAAGAGTTCAAGAGTATCCTCAAAAAAGCGCGCGATTTCATCAAAAATGCCTACCTCGCCGATGTGGCGATGGCCGGGACCGTCTATTCGGACGAAGCTCTCGACGGGACGGGTGCGGGGCTCAAAAACTACATGGCCTACGGCGGATTCCGCCTGGATGACAACGACTTTTACAAAGCGTCGTTGCTCTTCCCCGGCGGAGTGGTCCTGGGCGGAGATTTGAGCAAAGTCTATCCTTTCGATCAGGCCAAGGTTACCGAGGACGTCACCCACTCCTGGTACGATGCCCCCGCTCCTCAGCACCCCTTCGACGGCACCACCAACCCCCACTATACGGGGCTGGAGAAAAAGGCCGACGGTTACGCCTACCTCAAAACTCAGGAGAAATACAGCTGGATCAAATCCCCCATCTACGACGACCATCGGGTCGAAGTGGGGCCACTGGCACGGATGGTCGTGGGGGTCGCTTCCAAAGACGAACGGATCACCAAATATGTCATGGGCTTCCTGGAGAAGCTGGGCGGACATCTCGGACTCAACAAAGCCGCTCCCGCCGGCGTGCTCTTCTCCACCGTAGGCCGCACGGCGGCACGGGCGATCGAGAGTGGGATGATGGCCGACGTGATGATGGAGTGGATCGATGAATTGGCGGCCAACGTCGCCGCGGGAGATCGTAGCACCTGGACCGAGTTTGACTTCGACAGCGTCAGCAAGGATGCCAAAGGCTACGGTCTGGAGGAGGCTCCCCGGGGCGCCCTGGGCCACTGGGTCAAGATCAAAGAGGGCAAGATCGAAAACTACCAGGCCGTCGTCCCCTCCACCTGGAACGCCGCACCCCGCGACGGCAAAGGACGCATGGGTGCCTACGAAGCCGCCCTCATCGGTACCAAGGTCGCCGATCCCGAGCAGCCTTTGGAGATCCTGCGCACCGTGCATAGCTTCGACCCCTGCATCGCCTGTGCCGTGCATATCGTCGACACCAAAGGCAAGGAGCTGGGCAGCTTCAAGGTCAGCACCAGCTGCTCCGTCTAAAAGGAGGATGCCATGAAACCGGGTTACAAACGCGTCAAACGCATGACCGCCTTTATGCGGATCAACCACTGGGTGGTGGCAATCTGCATGGTCGCCGCCGTGGCGACGGGTCTCTATATCGGACACCCCTACTATCAGACGCTCATCGCAGAGCCGGCGGTGGACAAATATGTGATGGCTTGGAACCGCTGGATCCACCTGATGGCGGCGATCATCTTCGACGTCAGCTCCGTGGTCATCGCCTATCTCTACTTTTTCAGCCGCTTCGAAAAGCCCTATAAAAAGCTGCTGCCGACGCCGAAGAATATCCGTGAATTTATCGCCGTTTTCGTCAACTTGATCACCTTCAACCGGGTCAAAAAGTTCGACTCCAGCCACAGCGACAGCTTCAACACGGTCTATTTCTTCATCTTCCACCTGATGCTGGTATGGATGCTCCTGACGGGGTTGCAGCTCTATGTGCAGGGGCTCGAGAGCGGACACAGCTCCATCGGCGACTGGTGGCCGGCGATGCTGCATCTGGTCACTGACTGGACGATTCCCTTCACCGGAGGGACCAACATGGACGTGCGCATCAGCCACCATACGACGATGTATTTCATCATCGTCTGGGTGATGTTTCACATCTACTACCAGGTATGGCGTACCATCTTCTGGCAAGAGGGCGACATCGCCATCGTCTTCGGCGGAAGCAAATTCGTCAAAGAGAAGTAGTCTCCCTCCGCCTCGGCGGAGTGAGTGATCGACGAAGAATGAAGGGGGAAGAGACTTTGACTCTTCTGTCTTGATTTTTCGAAACAAGCGGCAAAGGTTGACATGAAAATTGCAGTGGTAGGCGCAGGCACGATCATCTTCCGCGACGAGGGAGTCGGGGTCTATGCCCAGCGATATCTGGCAGAGCATTACGAATTTGACGGCGATGTGACGCTGGTCGACGGCGGGGTTTTGGGCTTTCAGCTCATGACCTACTACACCGATTACGACAAGGTGATCATCCTCGATACCATCACTATGAAAGAGGAGCCTCCCGGTGCCCTCTTCAATATCCCCGGCGAAGAGCTTCTGGGTTTGGGGAGCTACAAGCAGACCGCCCACGAAGTGGAGATCGTCGAGATGCTCGAAATCGCCGCGCTCAACGGCAATCTGGGAGACGTGCATATCATCGGCATCGTCCCCGAGGATATCCTCAGCGTCAAAGTCGGCCTCAGCGAAACCCTCCGCAGCGCTTTTCCCGATTTCGTAGCCGAGGCGATCGCCGAGCTCGAGCGCAGCGGCGTCGCCGTCAAGCCCAAAGCCGAAGGCATGAGCTTGGAAGAGATCCTCGAAAGTTACGAGAATCCCCAGAGCGAGTGCAAAAGCCTGATCTCGGGCTAAACGCCGACACCCATCCCTATCCGAAGGAGGCCCTATGGCCATCGTCCAGACCATCGAATACCCCGTAGAGCACCGCTACTTCGCGGGCTTTCTCCAGCATGCCATCGATGAGAGCGGCGTGCGCGGCAGCGTGAAGCAACACAAGGGCACGATTACGCTGATCCTCTCGGAGGAAGATCCCGAGGCGTTGGAGCGCTTCAGCCTCTTTGCCCAAAAGTATCTGCCCCACTCCTTCTTTCTCGGCAAGATCGAAACTCAGCGTCAAGAGCGCGAACCTACCAAAGAGCGTTTCGTCAGCGGCGCCTATCCTATCGCCCCTTGCCCCCTCTGCCTCGAGGAGATTACCGACCCCGCCAGCGACCGCTACCTCGACGATACTGTCGCTTGCACCCACTACGCCAACGAGGAGATCTACCGCGACGAAGATCCGACTTGGTTCTCTCCCCACTACACCGGCAACGATACGGTCCTGCTGACCGACGCGAGCAAGGCCAGGGATCTCTTTTTGCTGACCGACGAAGAGCTCCGGGCACTCTTCTCCGTCGAAAAGCCCACTCTGCGCGTCACGGTCAAAGCCCCTGAGCTTCAGGCGCTGACGGGCAAAAAGTTTCTCCGCGTCAAGGCCCCCTACAACGTCAAAAGCGTCCTGGCCGCCCTCAACGCCAAAGAGAGCGGCATCGAGACCCTCTTTTTCGACGAACGCCCTCACGAGCCGGAGCTGGTGCTGGTGCAGGAGCGCCGCTACATGCTCCGGGACAACCGCATCAGCGTCGCTTTGGAGAAGCTGCACGATGATCCGCTGCTCAACCGCTTTCTCAATGTCACCGCCGAAGCGGGCTACGACGAAGCCCTCGGCGCGGCACTTAGCCTGAAGCACGGCATCTGCTTTCCGATCCTCTCCTCCGACGATCTACGCAAAGCGCTCGCCTTCGCTCCTTTCGACCGGGAGGCGACCCTCGAGGAGATGATGGAGGATCCCACGCGCCGACGGCTGCTGGAGAACTTCGCCGCCAAGTTCCCCGAGACCGCCGTGCGCCTGGCCGAGGAGGATCTGGGGCTTTTCGAATCCATCGCCGCAATCCTGGGGCTCGAAGAGGCCGCCTATGAGACACTGCTGGAGAAGGCATTGGAGTTTCACGGCAACGGCGGGCTCAAGATCGACATGAACTTCAGCAAAGAGGGCTTCGACTACGCGGCAATGCTCGGCTCGATCATGAGCTTCCGCCTCGCGGAAACCGAACCTCACTACCTCGCCTACAGCGTCTTCGAAGCCTACGGAGATATGGTGGTCTCGGTCCTGGGCCAGCTCAAGAGGGAGTTCAAGATCGACCGTTTCATCCTCCTGGGCGACCTCCTGGGTAACCCGGTGCTTTTGAGCCGGATCTTGAGCAAATTTCAAATTTCCACCCCCTATATCTCGACCCGGCTCGCCCTGGACGGGGAATAGCCCCCGGCCCTCTCCGCACCTTTGGATGACGCTATAATCGCTTCATGAAAAACGAGACTCACCGCCGTCGCTTGAAAATCACCGGGATCGTCCAGGGGGTGGGCTTTCGCCCCTTCGTCTATCGCCTGGCGCACGATTTGGCATTGGCGGGCTTCGTCTTCAACGACGCCGAAGGGGTGGAGATCGAGATCGAAGGGAGCCCCGACGCCCTGGAGGCTTTCGAAGATCGGTTGTCCCGGGAGTTGCCCCCTCTTGCCCGCATCGACGCGATCCAAAAAGCGCCGCTTCCTCCCGCGGGTGAGCGGGACTTTCGCATTCTCCACTCCGAAGGAGGTAGCAAAAGCGTCGCCGTCAGCCCCGATATGGCGCTTTGCGACGCCTGCTTGCGGGAGATGCGCGATCCCACCAACCGCCGCTATCGCCACCCCTTCATTACCTGCACCGGCTGCGGCCCCCGCTACAGCATCATCCGCAGCGTCCCCTACGACCGGCCCAACACTTCCATGGCCTCCTTCGCCATGTGCCCAAAGTGTCAAGCCGAATATGACGACCCTCTTGACAGACGCTACCATGCCCAGCCCATCGCCTGCCCGGAGTGCGGGCCGACGCTGAGCCTCCGGCGCAAGAGCCCTCAAACGACTGGCGAAAGAGCGCAGTTTCGAGAGACGTCCCGGGGCGACGCCTCGATCCGCGATACCGCCGAGCTCCTTCGAGCAGGCAAAATCGTCGCCGTCAAGGGCCTGGGGGGCTTTCACCTCATGTGCGACGCCACCGACGATGCGGCGGTGCGGCTCCTGCGAGAGCGCAAACACCGCCCCGCCAAACCCTTCGCCCTGATGGTCAAAGACCCGGAGACGGCCAGGGCGCTGGCACGCATGAGCGAAGCCGAAGAGAGGCTGCTTCGCTCCAAAGAGCGCCCCATCGTTTTGCTCAAAAAGGCAAAAAACGACTCCTCGAAGGAGATTGCACTCGCTCCCTCCGTGGCCCCCGGGATCGACCGCATCGGCCTGATGCTCCCCTATACGCCGCTGCACTATCTGCTCTTCGATCTTTTGGACTTCCCCCTGGTGGCTACCAGCGCCAATCTCTCCGACGAGCCGATCATCCGGGAGTGTGAGGAGCTGGAGGCCAAGCTGGGGAGCGTGGTCGATGCGATCCTCGATCACGACCGCCCCATCCTCAACGCCTGCGACGACAGCGTCGCCCAGTGCATCGGCGATCGCACCCAGTGGCTCCGCCTGGCCCGGGGCGTCGCTCCCCTGAGCCTCCTGCTGCCGGAGCCCTCCTCTCGCTCGATCCTCGCCGTCGGCGCGCAGCAAAAGAGCACCATCGCCCTGGTCCGGCAGGACAAAATCATCCTCAGCCCCCACATCGGGGATCTGCACTCCATCGAGGCGATGGAGTATTTCGAGCGCACGGTGGAGACCTTTCGCCGATTTTACGACTTCGAACCCGAGACGATCGTCCACGACAAGCACCCGGCCTACGCCACCACCCTGTGGAGCAAGGAGCAAAATGCGAAGAACCAAGCCCTCAAAATCGAGAGCCTCCAGCATCACCACGCCCACGCCCTGGCGGTGACGGCGGAGCACGGCCTGCGGGATCGCAAGTGCCTCGCCTTCGTCTGGGACGGCACGGGCTACGGAGACGACGGCACGATCTGGGGAGGAGAGACCTTCCTGATCGAGGGGCGCAGATACGAACGCATCGCCTCTTTGCGCCCCTTTCGTCTCCTGGGAGGAGAGCGGGCCGTGCGCGAACCCCGCCGCGTCGCCCTGGCGATGCTCTTTGAGATCATGGAGCTCGAAGAGCTCCTGTCGCTAGACTCCCCCACGGTGCAAGCCTTCGACCCTGAAGAGATCCGAGTGCTGCACCAGGCATGGGAGCGGGGACTCAACGCCCCGATCAGCAGCTCCATGGGCCGCCTCTTCGACGCCGCAGCCTCCCTGGTGGGTCTGTGTCAACACCAGAGCTACGAGGGCCAAAGCGGCCTGCTCCTTGAAGCCGCCGCAGAGCGGGAGCCCTCATCCGAAGCTTTGGCGTTTCCCCTGCGCGAAGGGCTCCTCGACTGGGAACCCGCCCTGCGCCGCATCCTCGCAGGCGGTCCGCCCGTCGCCGCGGCGCTCATCGAAGGGCTCGCCCGCAGTATCGAATCCCTCGCCTCCGAGCACCCCGAGCTCCCCGTCATCCTCACCGGAGGCGTCTTCCAAAACCGCACCCTCAGCGAACGTCTGGAGCGGGGCACGCTACGAGATCGCCTCCTCCTACCCCGCCGCCTCCCGCCCAACGACGCCGCCGTCGCCCTGGGGCAGGCGTGGTGGGGGATCTTGCAAGGAGAATCGAGAGAACCGTAGCCGCTTATGCTATGATATTAGGAAGCGGAGCGGGGGAGATATGGATGACTTTGCATGCTGATCACATCAAGAGTCAAGTCGTCTGTTTCTGTGAAAATCTACACCTCTGAAGCAAGAAGAGAGGATAAGATGATGCAAAAGCATGATATTTTACATTATCTAAAATCTCATCAAGACTATTATCGCAAACAATTTGGAGTAGAGTTTGTCGGAATATTCGGTTCATTCTCCAGAGATGAAGCGAATGAAAGTAGTGATATTGACATTTTGTACAAAATTGAAAAGGATAGAAAGTTATCGATCTTTAATTATCTCAAGATAAATAAAGAACTTGAAGATTTTTTCGATAAAAAAATAGACTTGGTAAGATACGAGAAGTTGAAGCCGCAAATAAAAAGCCATATCCAGAAGGATATCAGCTATGTTTAAAAGCGATAGAGACTATAATCTCATCTTGAAGATATGGCTTATGAATGTAAAAATATAAGAAGATTTGTCGAAAACATCACCTGCGATGAGTTTACTCAAAATTTAGAAAAAGTTTATGCGGTTGCCAAGGCTTTTGAAAACATCGGCGAAGCAGTTAAAAATATTCCAGATGAACTTACGAAGGAGTATCCGCAGATTCCTTGGAGTGAAATCGCGAAAATGAGAGATGTATTGACCCATCACTACTTTGGAGTCGATGACAGGGGTCTATGGGATACCATAGATGAAGACTTTGAAGCGTTTGAAAACGTCATACATGAGATGGCAAGCAAATTGGATCCAAGATCGTAGGAATCGAACATAGCCTAATGACATGGCTGTTGCCCTGGCAAGCGTGGTGGGGAATATTGCAAAGAGAGCCGAGAAGCTATTGGCAAGTTGTGGTATCATATTATCTGGTTGGCAGAGAGTGAAATGGGTGGTTTCGTGTGTTTATCACAAAGCAGGGAAAAATCTAGCATTTTCGTGATGATTTTGCTCGAGGAGCTGATAAATGTGCAGAATCTGGTGTTCAATAAGTTGTTATGCAAAAAAAAGCCATGAATGAAAATGCGAAAATTACTACTGATGAAATGCTTAAAGCACTATCCAGGTCAGGTTATTTGCTTGAAGCGGAAATCGCGAAAAAGTTATCTGATTTAAGTTTTTTTGTAGAGACAAACATTGTCATCGAGGATCCTATATCTGGGAAAAGTAGAGAGATCGACATAGTAGCTGAATATTATGACTGGAATGCTCCATTAAGTGAACTGAAGGTTAAAGCGAAGATTGAGTTTGTTTTTGAAGTGAAAAATAACTTGTTCCCATTGGTTTTGCTTAACGAATTTGATTTTAGCCCTAGGGTAGAAGACTGGCTTGGCCTAAAAGAAATAATCACCTCGCCCGATAATGTCAAATATGACCAATATGAAAATTTTTATGATTCTCTTATTAATACAAACAAGGGTCATATTTTTAGTCAGTATTGCTCTTTCCACAAAAAGAAACAAAACGATGAGCTAATGGCGTTGCATCCTGAAAACATCCATACCAGTCTTGCAAAATTAATACAATATTGTGATGAGTGTGTTGAGAGGTGGGGACAAGATAATGAGGATATTGAAGTAAATCCGGAGAGATACCTAAGACATTTTCTGTATATGCCAGTCCTTTTAATCAAAGATGATTTATATGAGTTAAAAGATGGAGAACTGAAGAAGGTCAATTCATCTATATTAGTTGTCAACTATTATCGCAATAAACAACCAACCATGGCGTATGTGTTTGTAATCACTCTTAGAGGGTTTGATGATTTCATATCTAAGTCTCTTCAGCTAGAGAATGAGGTTGAAAATAAATTGATCTCATTGAAAAAGAAAAATGCATAACAAATCGCTGCATTGGATTTTTTACTCCGCTGCGCTTCGTAAAAAACCAGTGAGCTCCAACGTTATCAAACCCCCTACCGCCAGTTCCCATCCGCGATGACTTCATCGCCGTCAAGCCACAATACCCACAAGACTCCTAAAAAACAGCTCGAAGAAGCCGGCGATCTTTTACGCTCTGACGGCATTGCTACGCTTCCAGCAGAAGAGTGCGCAGCAGTTCGTAGCGACTCGAGGGATCGGAGAGATTGAACTTGAATTCCGCCTCTTTGAGATAGTCGATGAACTGCTCGGGAGGGATGCCCCGGTAGCGGCGCAGCTGCGCTTCGACGAAGTAGCGGAAGCGATCGAGGGTGTTGTCGATACTCTCCAGGCGGGCGACGCGGTGGCGGCGCAGGAAGCGGGCGAACTCCCGGGCGTAGAGATCCTCCATCCCGTCGGCGAGAAACTGCTCCTTGTAGCGCGCAAGCGAAGGCATCAGCAGGGTATAGACCCCGGCGCCGTAGTCGAAGATCAGGTAGTTGTGGGCATCGAAGATGGCGCCTCTCTTGCGGCGTTTGGCGGCGGGGAGGTAGAGGGCTTCGTCGTATTCGCGCACCTGATGCCGGTGGGCTTCGTAGCGGGCTTCGAGCCAGGGCAGCAGCACTCGGCGAAACTCGGCGTAGCCCTTCTGAGCCGTCAGGACCGAGCATCCGCACCCCCTCGCCGCACCTCGGGCGCTCTCATCGCGGCAAAAGGCCTCCGCCAGGCAGAGCCGGCGGCCGATCTTCGCCGGGGCATAGCGGCGGGCACAGGCGGAGCATTTGACCCGTCCGTCTCCCAGCCGATAGAGGGGCGCGCCGCACCATAGGCATCGGCTCCATAGGCTTTCCGGTCCGTTTTCGATGGCAGAACTCCTCTTTTTCAACTTCTTATCATCTTAGCGCCGTATAATTGAAGATAAACTGAATAGTCATTCACCGATGATCTTGGGAAGAGAAAGGATCGACTCATGCACATCCCCGACGGATACCTCTCTCCGGCCACCTGCGTGGCGGCCTACGCCGTCGCCGTCCCTCTCTGGGCGGTGGGGTTCAAAAAGGTCCGGGAGCGTCTCGACGAGCGGAGCCTACCCCTGCTGGCTTCGCTGACGGCCCTGAGCTTCGTCATCATGATGTTCAACATCCCCATCCCGGGAGGCACCAGCGGCCATGCCGTAGGCGCGGCGCTGCTGGCGATCCTCTTCGGGCCCTGGATCGCCTTTGTCGCCGTCTCCCTGGCGCTGCTGATCCAGGCTCTGCTCTTCGGCGACGGGGGGATCACTACCTTCGCCGCCAACGCCCTGGATATGGCGGCGGCGGGCTCTTTCGTCGCCTGGTGGACCTTTCAAGCGCTTCGGCGCTACCGCTACGCTCCGTTCCTCGCCGGCTGGCTCGGTCTCGTGGCCGCTTCGTTCCTGGCGTCGATCTTTTTGGGGATTCAGCCCCATATCGCCGTCGATGCGGCAGGCAAAGCGCTCTATTTTCCCTTTGGCCTGACGACGACGATCACGGCGCTGACGGGAGCGCATCTGCTCTTTTTCGGCGTGGTCGAGGGGATCTTCACTCAGCTGGGCTACGCCTTTTTGAAAAAGACGGACCCCGAACTCTTCGCCGAGGAGGCACGATGAACAAAAAGAGAAGACTCTGGATGCTGCTCGGCGCCGCGGTGCTGCTGACCCCCCTGGGACTGCTCACCGACGCCTCGGCATGGGGCGAATGGGAAGAGAGCTACTACCAAAAGGCCCTGGGATACATTCCCCACGGGATCAAAAACGCTCTGCATTGGCACGCCCCTCTGCCGGATTATGCGCTTCACGGCTTCAGCAGCGTCGCGGGGTACTACCTCAGCGCACTGGTCGGCGTGGCGGCGATCTACGGGGTCTTTTGGCTGATGAGCCGAAGCCGGAAGCGCGACGCATGAGCCTACGCACTCTTTCACGCCTGGAGCGGGGGTTTTTCCTCTTCTATCTCTTGCTGGCCTTTGCCCTCGTGTCGCTGCATGATTTCAGGGTGCTCGCTTTCTCGGCGCTGCTCTTTCTCCTCGTCGATCCCGCTCTGGCAAAGAGGGCGCTTTTGGCCGAGATCTTCTTCACTCTCGGCGTCACTCTGGCCTATCTCCTGCGTGCGCTGTGGATGCCGCCGGTGGATTGGGGCTACCTGCTGACGCTCAATCTGCGGGTCTTCGTCGTCACCTTTTTGACGCTCTATACGGTACGCTCGCTCAATCTCTCCCGGGTCTTCGCCTTTTCGCCGACGCTGCAGTTTCTCTATACCGCGGCGCTTTCGCAGATCGAGAGCTATCGGGCAAGCTATCGGGACTTCATGCTGGCGCTCAAAAGCCGCACCCTCAAGCCCATGAGAGAGCGCAAACGTTACGACTTTCTCCGTGCGATGCTCCACTACTTCGCCGTCAAATCGATGCACAACGCTACCGAGCGCACCGCGGCGCTGAAAGCGAGGGGATTCTTTGATCGAGCTTGAGCATGTCGCCTTCTCTTACGCAGAGCATCCGGTTTTGCAAGATCTTAGCTTCCGCCTCGAGGAGGGGGAGCGTGCCGTGCTGCTGGGGGTCAACGGCTGCGGCAAAAGCACCCTGCTCAAGATCCTGGCGGCGCTGGAGTTTCCCGTCGTGGGAAGCTACCGCTATCGGGGCCGAGAGGTCACTCGAAAGATGCAAAAGGAGCAAGAGCGAGCTCTGCGCAGGGAGATCGGGATTCTCTTTCAAAATCCCGATACCATGCTCTTCAACCCCAGCGTCTACGAAGAGATCGCCTTCGGTCTTCAGGAGATCGACGCGGAAGCGGTCGACGAGAGGGTGCGCGCCATCGCGGAGCTTTTCGGCATCGCCCATCTGCTGGAGCGCTCCCCCCTCAAGCTCAGCGGAGGCGAAAAGCAGCGGGTCGCCTTCGCCGCGATCTTCGCCGTAGGCCCCCGACTCCTGCTGCTGGATGAGCCCATGGCCAACATGGATCCCCGCAGCAGCGGCTGGCTGGTGGACTTTTTGCAGGAGCAGGAGGCGACGACCCTGGTGACGACTCACAACCTCTCTCTGGCCCCCGAGCTCGGGGATCGGGCCCTCGTCCTGGGCGAAGATCACCGCCTGCTCTACGACGGGCCCGTTGCCGAGCTGCTGGCCGACGAGCGTTTGCTGCTGGAGGCGAATCTGCTGCATCGGCATCGCCATCGCCACGGCGAGGTGGAGCACAGCCACTACCATCTCCACGACTGGAGCTAAATTTGACAAAGGAGTCTAGCCATGTGTAAAGATTGCGGATGTTCGATCACCGAGCATCACCATCATCACGACCACGATCATCACAGCCATACCCATCAGGCCGCCCATGAAACGCTGCATCACAACCCGCAGCTCAACGACAGCAAGACCATCGAAGTCATCAGCAAGATCCTGGACAAAAACGACCACGAAGCGGCCCACAACCGGGCCCACTTCGATGCCCACGGCGTCCTGGCGATCAACCTCATGAGCAGTCCCGGCAGTGGCAAGACGACGCTGCTGGAGCAGATGGCCGAGCGCGCGCCCTTTCGTTTCGGCGTGATCGAAGGGGACCTGGAGACCAATCGCGACGCCGACCGGATTCGCGAGCGA
Organism: Campylobacteraceae bacterium; assembly: GCA_026983875.1. GTDB lineage: Bacteria > Campylobacterota > Campylobacteria > Campylobacterales > Sulfurovaceae > Nitratifractor. The sequence continues at coordinate 15,049 of JALSTG010000089.1, read as the reverse complement.
GACATCCCCGCCTATCAGATCACCACCGGCAGCGCCTGCCACCTGGATGCCTTCATGGTCCACAAGGGATTGCACGAAATGCCCCTTGACGACCTGGAGGTCTGCTTCGTCGAAAATGTGGGCAACCTGGTCTGCCCCGCCAGCTACGACGTAGGGACCCACCTGAACATCGTACTGGTCTCGGTGCCCGAAGGGGGCGACAAGATCGAGAAGTACCCGGTGATGTTTCGACAGGCCGATCTGGTGCTGATCACCAAAACCGATCTGCTGCCCTATTTCGACTACGACATCGAGCATGAAAAAGAGCAAGCCAGACGCATCAAACCCGGGGTGGACATCCTGGAAGTCAGCAGCAAAGATCCCGAGAGTATCGATCGAGTGATCGAGTGGATCGAGTACAAGCGAAAATTTCAATAAGAGAAGGAAGAAACATGTGTCTCTCCATCCCCAGCAAAGTCGTCAGCATCGACAAGGAAAAGGCCACCGCCGTCGTGGATACCATGGGCGTGCAGCGGGAAGTGGGCATCGACTTCATCGAAGATGAGGTCAAGCTCGGCGATTACGTGCTGATCCATATCGGCTTTGCCATGAACATCATCAGCGAAGAGGAAGCCCTCGCCTCCATCGAAACCTACCGGGAGATCCTGGAGCTCATGGACGCCGAGGAGCGGGAACGGGCGATCCGCGACGCCGATCGTTGCGAAGGGGGCTGAGATGCGCGAACTTCAGCTGCGGGATCTTTACGAGCGTTTCCGCGACCCGGCGACCCTCCAGGCTCTTTCGGAACTGATCCATCGAGAGGCCGCCGGACTCAAGCGGCCGATCAACATCATGGAGGTCTGCGGCGGCCATACCCACACCATCATGAAATACGGCCTCAAACAGCTCCTGCCCGAGTCGATCCGCTTCATCCACGGTCCGGGCTGCCCAGTCTGCATCATGCCAAAGGAGCGTATCGATCACGCCTACGCCCTGGCGATGCAACCGGAGGTGATCCTGGCGACGCTGGGGGACATGATCAAAGTCCCGGGATCGAAGGGCAGTCTCCAGGATGCCCGCAGCCGGGGTGCGGACGTGCGTTTCGTCTATTCGCCTCTGGACCTGCTCAAGATCGCCCGGGAAAATCCCGACAAAAAGGTGGTCTATTTCGCCATCGGCTTCGAGACCACCACCCCCATGACCGCCGCGCTCATCGAGCAGGCGCGCAAAGCGGGCATCGACAATCTGCTCTATCACATCAACCACGTCACCGTGCCCGAACCCATGGAGATGCTCTTGGGCGACCGACGCGAAGCGCAAGAGTCGGGAGAGAAGAGCCGTATCGACGCGTTCATCGGCCCCAGCCACGTCAGCGTTATCGCCGGAGCCAAGATCTACCGTCCCTTCCCGGAGCGTTACGGCCGCCCCGTGGTCGTCAGCGGATTCGAACCGGTGGACGTGATGGAGGGGGTGCTGATGCTGGTGCGCCAGTTCATCCAGGGGCGCAGCGAACTGGAGATCCAGTACAAACGCAGCGTCACCATGGAGGGCAACCTCTCCGCCCAACGCCTGATCGAGAAATATTTCGAGCGTCGCGAAAACTTCCGGTGGCGGGGCCTGGGGGAGATCCCCCGCAGCGCCCTGCGGCTCAAAGAGGAGTATGCCCAGATCGACGCGGAGAAGATCTATGCCGAGATCCTTCCCGACGAGCCCATCGACGACCACAAGCTCTGCATCTGCGGCGAAATCCTACGGGGCATGGCCCAGCCCTATGAGTGCAAAGTCTTCGGCAAGGCTTGCAAACCCTCCTCGCCTCTGGGCAGTTGCATGGTCAGCAGCGAGGGGGCCTGCGCCGCCTACTATAAATACGGAGAGTTACTCCACGAAGCGCGAAGGAGCGAAGCATGAACGAAAGTATCACCCTGGCCCAGGGCAACGGAGGAGAGGAGAACCGGGATCTGATCTCCGAGCTCTTTTTCAAACCCTTGGCCAACGAAATCCTGGAGCGCGCCGAGGATGCGGCGGTGATCGAGGGAGGGCGACTCGCCTTCACCACCGACAGTTTCACCGTCAGCCCGCTCTTTTTTCCCGGGGGTGACATCGGCAAGCTCAGCGTCTGCGGCACCTGCAACGATCTGGCGATGATGGGAGCGCGGCCCAAGTATCTCACTCTAGGCGTCATCCTCGAAGAGGGCTTCGAGATCGAACAGTTGCGGCGTATCGTGGAGAGCCTGAGCCGAGAGCTGGCTCGAAACGGCGCGTCGGTCGTCGCCGGGGATACCAAAGTGGTCCCCAAAGGCAGCGTGGACGGGATCTTTCTCAATACCTCCGGTATCGGAGAGATCCTCGTACCGGGTATCAGCGCTTCGAACGTCCGCCTAGGAGATGCGATCCTCGTGAGTCGGGATATCGGCCGTCACGGCGCAGCGATCTTCGCCGGGCGGGAGGGGATCGAACTCTCCAGTGCCGTCGAGAGCGACTGTGCATCGCTCTGGCCCATGGTCGAGGCGCTGCTGGAAGCGGGTATCACCCCCCACGCTATGCGCGACGCCACCCGAGGAGGCGTCGCCGCCGCGCTCAACGAATGGGCCGCTTCCAGCGCCGTCTGCCCCCTCATCGACGAAGGAGCCCTGCCCGTCAGCGACGAGGTCGCGGGGATCTGTGAAATGCTGGGCTTCGAGGCGACGGCCCTGGCCAACGAAGGCACCTTCCTCCTGGCGCTTCCTCCCCAAGAGGCGCCCCGAGCCCTGGAGGTGCTGCGCCGATTCGAAGGCAACGAATCCGCCGCCGTCATCGGCGAAGTGGGCGATCGCTACCCCGGCCGGGTCGTTTTGCAGAGCCAATGGGGCACAAGCCGCTTTCTCGAGCTGCCCACCGGCGAACTGCTGCCCAGGATCTGCTGATGCACGAATACTCCATCGTCCAGGCACTCCTCGATCAGTGTGAAGAGCATGCCGCGGCCCACGACGCGAAAAAGATCCTCAAAGTCGTCACTAAAATCGGCGTCCTCAGCGGCGTCGAACCCGACTTGCTGCAGACGGCCTTCGATACCTTCAAGGAGGGGACGATCTGCGAGGAGGCAGAGTTCGTAATCCATCTGCAAAAGATCGTGATCTACTGCCGCCGCTGCAAAAAAGAGAGCACCCTCGAAGAGCTCAATCTTGCCTGTCCCCGTTGTGAAAGTCTCGAAACATCGATCGTCGACGGAGAAGAGATGTATTTGATGAGTCTGGAGATGGAGTAATCAACTAAAAAGAGAAGGTGATGGTGCGGACGGAGAGACTCGAACTCTCACGCCGAAGCACTGGATCCTAAATCCAGCGTGTCTACCAATTCCACCACGTCCGCGGGGCAGGTGGTACGCCCGTCAGGATTCGAACCTGAGACCGCTCGCTTAGAAGGCGAGTGCTCTATCCAGCTGAGCTACGAGCGCATTGGGAAGGTGGTGCGCCAGAGAGGAGTCGAACCCCTAGCCCTCAGATCCGAAGTCTGATGCTCTATCCAATTGAGCTACTGGCGCGTTTGAAAGTATGATGTCGATGAAAGATGGGGTGGGTAATGGGTCTCGAACCCACGACCTCCAGAGCCACAATCTGGCGCTCTAACCAACTGAGCTATACCCACCATCAATTCCAGGAGACTGGAGTATGGTCGGAGTGAAAGGATTCGAACCTTCGACCCCCTGCTCCCAAAGCAGGTGCGCTACCAGGCTGCGCTACACTCCGGTTTCCTGAAAAAGGAGTGCAATATTAGCCTAACGCACCTAAAAAGTCAATGAAAACTACTCTTTGATGGGGAGAAACTTCCCGCAGCCTTTCTCGGGGGTGCCGCCGAAGCTTTTGACTTCGCGGGCTTCCCCTTCTTTGGCGATTTTTGCTCGGTTGCATTCGTTGTGTTTGATGCAGCTTTCGTTGCGACATCCGATATCTTCGGCGACGGCCATGGGACTCCTTTGGATACAATCTGGGCCGGGATTATAGCACAGGAGCTTTTCAGTGGAACTCGCACTCTCTCTGGCCGGTATCTGTCTTTTTATTCTCCTGGGAGATTCGTGAGGAAGGGGAAACGCCGCTTTGCCGAACGCCTTGACGAGTGCTCCCCGGTGCTGCTCTCGATCTATCTCCTGCAGCCGATGGAGGGTTTTGTCTCCGGGATCAAGTTCCTCGTGATTCCGCTTTTGGCTTTGCCGGTGCCGGGGGCCTGGGTTCCCGATCAGGTTGCCTTTCTGACCTTTGCCACTTCCGTGGTATTTCTCGTCTATATCTTTTTGCTGGCGGAGTGGAGTTTCAAAACATTTAAAGGATAATTATTATTTTTACAGAAAAATACTTGACTTTTATTTCCCCCATGTGCTATCATAACGCCATCTCTTGAGCCGGAGAGATGCAAAAAGATTTACCGGCAAGAGAAAAGGAGTAACTATGGCTTGCGACAAACCGACTGAAGCAACCGAAACCCAAAACAATACCACTACCGAGGAGGTAACAATGGAAGAGAACACCGCAACACAGGCAGGAGTCCTGGTACTGAAAAATATGCCCGAGTTCAAGATGGAGGCTTTCAATGCCGAGACCGGGCACTACACCGAAGTGAGCAGCGAAGATTACAAAGGCAAGTGGACCATCGTCTGCTTCTATCCCGCAGACTTCACCTTCGTCTGCCCCACCGAGATCGCGGCGATGAACGCCCATCTCGATACGATCAAGGGTGAGCTGGGCTGCGAGGTCCTGGCGATCTCCACCGACACGAAGTTCAGCCACAAGCGCTTTGTAGAGACCGAGCCACTGCTTGAAGGCCTCAAGCTGACTATCGGTGCCGATCCTACCACGGAGGTCGCCCGCAAATTCGGCGTACTGATCGAGGATGCCGGGCTGGCTCTGCGCGGACGCTTCCTGATCAATCCCGACGGCGTGATTGTTGCCCAGGAAGTTCAGGCTCCCCCGGTCGGCCGGAATGTGGAGGAGTTTATCCGCCAGATCCGTGCGCATCAGCATGCCTACAAGACCGGCGAGGTCTGCCCCGCAGGCTGGAGACCCGGCAAGAAGACTCTGCCCGTCAACACCGACGTCGAGCCCATGACCGGCCGCGTCGGAGACTATATCACTCTCGAAGAGATTCTCTCCTAATTCTCTCCCCAAGAGAGGGCAGGCCTTCATGGCCGCTCTTATTTTTTCCTTCACACGCATCACTTATCTATCAGGTATGCTACAATCACACCAATACCTCATTTTAGAGTAAAGATAAGCTCTTATGCCCATTTTTCCCGAGTATGAACCTCCTATCGATCTTTCGTTACTGACGGATGCACCTTATCTCTTGGCCTTTTCCCATGGGGTGGATTCTACGGCACTTTTTTATCTTCTCAGTGAGAAGGGGATTCGTTGCGACTTGGCTTTTGTTCATTACGGTGTGAGAGTTCAGGCGGATCGAGAGGAGGCCGCGGCCCGGAAGTTGGCCGAGGATTACGGGCTTCGGATATTTGTCGCCCGGGCCCCGCGCTGGAAGAGCGGCTTCGAGCGTCATGCCCGGGCGTACCGCTACCGATTTTTCGAAGAGATCATTGAGCAAGAGGGGTATCGTACTCTGATGACGGCCCATCAGCTCAACGACCGATTGGAGTGGCTGATGATGCGTCTGGCCCGGGGAGCGGGAACGGTAGAGTTGGCTGGGATGCGGCCCGTCGAGGATCGTTGCACGCCTGGAGGGAAGCGTTATCGCCTCGTACGCCCTCTGCTCGAAGTGAGTCGTCAGCAGTTACTGACTTTTCTTGACCATAGAGCTTATCAGTACTTCATCGACGAGAGCAATGAAGGCACAAAGAATGAGCGAGCGGGCATCCGAAGGCTTTGTCGGGATTATATCGAGACGAATCGGGAGGGGATCTGTCGAAGTTTCCGATACTTGGATGCGGATCGCCGGGCCCTGGAGGAGGGGCGGGATCTGCTCTTTGCTTCCAGAGCGTTGAGGGTTTATCGATTGGAAGATCCGGCTTGTGCCTCCAGGGCTGCCGCCGAAGGGCTCAAAGCGCTGGGCTATCTCCTTAGTGCGGCGGATCGGGAGCGAATCGACCGAGGCGAATCCCTGGTAGCCGGAAGAAGCTGGGCGGTGGAGCGCCGTGATGAGTATCTCTATATCGCTCCGTATATTCCCGAGACGAAGGTTCCGAAAAGTTTTAGGGAGCAGTGTAGAGAAGCAAAAATTCCCCCCAAAATCCGTCCCTATTGCTATCGGGAGAATATTGAGATCAGAGAATTGATTGAAAAACAAATAGAACATTGATAAAGTAAGGAAAATGAGAGTGGCAGAGGGGATGGGATTCGAACCCACGGTAGCTTGCGCTACACACGCGTTCCAGGCGTGCTCCTTCGACCGCTCGGACACCCCTCTATCTTTTGGAGGGCGCCATTATAGCGGAACCGGGCTAAAAAAGCAATATTGCTTCAACGGGAAGTTTTGGCTATAATTTACGCGCCTTCCCCAGACCTGTGCAACGGGTTTGGGAGACACCGGGTCAGGATGGGAACATAGCAGCCCACCTCCCGCTCCCGTGTGCCGCAGTCATCTGGGGAAGGTATTCGAGCGAAAAAGCAAACATTATTTCTTGACACTTTCATCCTCAATCCATACAATTCCCTATTCCCTATTCCCTATTCCCTATTCCCTATTCCCTATTCATTCAGTATGCTCCATTCATAAAATGGCAAGGCCTCAAAGTCGATCATTCCGATGCGAAAACGAAAACGATTGGAGACGCTTACTACTGTTACAAACCGTGCGCCGCTCTTTTTGAAGGCCCCGTAGTGTTGCTGGGCCCGCTTCCAGAACTGCTCTTCATTTTCAAAAGGTGCGGGAAGAATAATCTCTTCGCCCGTCTCGATATGGTATCCAAGATTCTCCAGAGCGTAAAACGGGAATCCGTGTTTGATCAGAGCCAGGGCCACCATGGCGTCGAAAGTGACGGGGAAGGGTTGGCGTTTGTTCAGATAGCGGCTGAGGAGAAAATCGTATAGGATCAATTTGCGACCCGTCCCCTGAGATTCCGGGATGAAATAGAGAATCTTCTCCTCTTCGAAACGGCGAATGGTACGGTATGTCCAATCTTTCGAAATGCGAAAATACTCCCGAGCGGCGGTATAGATCTGATGGGTGGTGGCTCGCCGCCCCTGAAAACGAGCCAGGATCAGAAGCAAGCGGCTCTCCTGATCATCGTATTTCTCATAAAAGAGTTCACGAAGTTTCAAAAGTGACGACGGCGGAGTCGTGCGGGAGATGGAAGGAAGGGTCCCGAGCCTCAGGAACCGGTTAAAGGTCTGAGTAGGGGAGTGGCCCCGGTCAAAGCCGAGAAACTCTTCGTAATCCAGGGGGAAAAGTTCGTATCGGGGCAACGGCATATCCGCCGGAAAAGCACGGGAGACGAGGATAAGCTCCTCCGCCCTTGGCAGACGATCGAGAAAACCTTCAAACCAGTGATCGATAATCAACGTAGGAATCTTCTCCTCGGTCAAATACTCCTCAAGCATATCCGCATCGATGTCCTCAAAGGCAAAAACCGGATCCTGAGCGTCAAGGTAGAGCCAACTCTCCGGCGGCCGAACCTTGAGCCAGTCCAGGATAAGTGCGCTTTTCCCTGTCGCCCGGGCACCGAAAATGGCGAAAGGGCCGCGCTCGGGTAGCTGGAGTTTACGAGGGTAAAACAGATCGTTTTGAGGCTTCTGATCGTAAAACGAATCGAGGATTTCCATATTTTTTCCTTTTATGAAGGAAACATTTTTGAAAACTATAGCGCTTTTGCACTGAAAATAAAGGAAAAAGAGCCCGGTCTTCTGTATAATCACGTTCCCAAAAAAATATGTCGGGCGACCGGCGAGTTCTTTAGATAAGGAAAAAAATGGAAAAGATTCGATTGAAGCTTAAGGCTTACGATCACCGTGTTCTGGACCGCTCCGTGGCTTCCATCGTGGATGCCGTACGCCGTACGGGCGCCGAGCTTCGGGGGCCTATCCCTATGCCCACGAAGATCAAGCGCTATACGGTGCTTCGCTCTCCTCACATCAATAAGGATAGCCGCGAGCAGTTTGAGATTCGCATTCACGCCCGGATGATCGATATCGTCTCCGCTACCAGCGAGACGATCGATTCACTGATGAAACTGGATCTGGCTCCCGAAGTGGAAGTCGAAATCCGGTCGATGGATAAGTAAGGAGTAAGGGATGGAATTTATCGTAGAAAAAATCGGCATGAGCCGTACCGTTGATGTTCCCAGCGTTCCCGTGACGCTCCTGAAAGTCGTTGAAGCGAAAGTGTGTGAAGTTCGCGAAGACGGTAAAGCACTGGTCGCCTATCATAGCGGCAAGAAGATCAACAAGGCGGTCGAAGGACAGCAGAAGAAATACGACATCGCCAAAGAGTTCAATAAATTTATGACCCTCAAGGTTGCCGAGGGCACCGAGCCCGGTGACTTGAGTACTGAGCCTCTGGCCAACGCCAGCGTCGTCAAGGCCTCCTTCAACAGCAAGGGCCGCGGATTCAGCGGAGTCATGAAGCGCCACAACTTCGCCGGAGGCCCCGGTGCCCACGGAAGCCGCTTCCACCGGGCTCCCGGATCTATCGGTATGTGTGAATGGCCCGGTCGGGTTCAGCCCGGTCAAAAGATGCCCGGCCAGTACGGGAACAAAAAAACGACCGTCAAAAACGAAGTGATCTCCTTCGATGCCGAGAACGGCATCCTGGTGCTCAAAGGAGCCGTACCCGGCCACAAGGGTGCCCGTGGAGTAGTAAGGATTGTCAAATGAGTAACGCAACTGTGATCAAAACAACGGATCTGCCCCAGGCCTTCCTGGAGGTACATCCTCATAACCTCTATCTCTACTGCAAAGCCTACGCGGCGAACCTGCGTGCCAATACGGCTCAGACCAAGAACCGCTCCGCCGTCAGCGGCGGTGGCAAGAAGCCCTTCGCCCAAAAAGGCGGCGGACGGGCACGGCAAGGCTCCATCAGAGCTCCCCACTTCCGGGGCGGCGGGGTCGTTTTCGGTCCCAGTACGGATCGGAACTACATCCAGAAGGTCAATAAAAAGCAGAAGCGTCTGGCGCTAATGCACGCTCTGGCGGAAAAAGCAGCCAACGAGAAACTTTTCGTCGTTGACACTGTTGCCATCGAGAGTGGCAAAACCAAGGATGCCAAGGCTTTCGTCGACTCTTTTGATCAGCGTGATCTGCTGGTAGTCAAAGAGATGATCGACGACAAGACCTTCCTGGCATTCCGCAACCTGCAGCAGAGCTATCTCATCGAAGAGAACGAGCTCAACGGATACCTGGCCGCGGCATATCACGCCATCGTGATTGAAAAAGCCGTCTGGGACAAACTGACAAACGAGGGTTAAGGCATGGCAGATATTACAGACATCAAAGCAATTATCTATACGGAAAAGACCCTGGGTCTGCAGGAGGAAGGCGTGATTGTCGTTCAGACGACGCCCCGAATGACCAAGAATGGCCTCAAAGAGGTCTTCAAAGAGTATTTCGGCATCAAGCCCCTCAAGGTCAACTCCATGCGGGTCAACGGGAAAGTCAAGCGGTTTAAGGGAGTAGAAGGCAAGCGTGCCGACAGCAAAAAGTTTTACGTCAAGCTCCCTGAAGACGCCAAGATCGAAAGCCTAGCGGTATAAGGGGATAGCGATGGCAATTAAAACATTCAAACCGACCACACCTTCCCGTCGTTTTATGACGGTCCTGGACAGCAGCGATATCACCGCCAAGGCGAGTGTGCGCTCTCTGCTGAAAAAACTCCCCCGCAAAGCGGGCCGCAACAATAATGGCCGGATCACTTCCCGCCACAAGGAAGCCGGAGCTAAAAAGCTCTATCGGATCATCGATTTCAAGCGTAACAAGTTTGGCGTCGAGGGTCGCATCGCCACCGTCGAGTATGATCCCTATCGTAACTGCCGGATCTGTCTCGTCAACTATATTGACGGCGAGAAGCGCTACATCCTCCAGCCCAAGGGCGTCAAAGTGGGTGATGTCGTTATGGCGGCCGAAGCAGGCTTGGATATTAAGCCCGGCAATGCCATGAGGCTTAAGAACATCCCCGTCGGTACCCTGGTCCACAACATCGAAATGAATCCCGGTCAGGGCGGGAAAATCGCCCGGAGCGCCGGAGGATATGCCCAGATTATGGGTCGGGACGGCAAGTACGTCTCTCTGCGCCTGCCTTCCGGTGAGATGCGCTACATTCTTGGTGAGTGTATGGCGACTGTCGGCACCATCGGCAACGAAGACTTCGCCAACATGGTCATCGGAAAAGCCGGACGGAACCGTCACCGCGGTATCCGCCCCCAGACCCGCGGTTCGGCGATGAACCCCATCGACCACCCCCACGGAGGTGGTGAAGGGAAGACCAACTCCGGTCGTCATCCCGTCTCTCCTTGGGGTATGCCGACCAAAGGCTACAAGACCCGCCGCAAGAAGGCCAGCGACAAGCTGATCATCTCACGCAAGAAGAAAAAGTAAGGGATAAGTATGGCACGATCACTGAAAAAAGGTCCGTTTATCGACGACCATCTGATGAAAAAGGTCCTCAAAGCAAAAGAGGAGGGTTCCAACAAGCCCATCAAAACCTGGTCACGCCGCTCGGTCATCTTCCCCGAGATGATCGGCCTGACCATCAACGTCCACAACGGGCGACAATTTGTTCCCGTCTATATCACGGAGAACCATGTCGGCTACAAATTGGGTGAATTTGCCCCCACCCGCACATTCAAAGGACACAAAGGTAGTGTCCAGAAGAAGGTAGGTTGATCATGAGCAGAGCAGTACTCAGATATGTCCGCGTCTCTCCGACTAAAGCGCGGCTGGTTGCCCGGGAAGTCCAAGGGATGAACGCAGAGCTGGCCCTGGCCGCTCTTGATTTCATGCCCAACAAGGCTGCCGGAATCATTTCCAAAGTCATCGCCAGTGCCGTGGCCAACGGTGACTACGAGCCTGAAGAGGTGGTGATCACCTCTTGCCGCGTTGACAAAGCCGCCGTGATGAAACGTTGGCGTCCCCGGGCTCGCGGAACCGCGACACGCATTCTCAAACCCACCTCCCACATTATCGTGGAGGTAGCGGAAGCCGGAGCCGAAGCTCCCAAAGCCGAGAAGAAGCCTGCAAAAAAGGCCGCGAAGAAGGGAACGTCCACGAAGAAGGAAGCTCCCGCCGAGACGGCGGCCAAAGCCGCAGCCAAGGAAGCGGTCAAAGCGACCGAAAAGAAGGGCGACGATCTGACCAAGATCAAAGGAATCGGCAAAGCCTACCAGCAAAAGCTCAACGATGAAGGCATCTACACCTATGAAGATGTTGCCAATATGAGCGAAGAGCAGATCGCCATGATGGAGGAGAAGTATAGCTTCAAGGGCGATTTCAAAGAGTCGGTAGCCGATGCCAAAAATATCCTCAATACAAAGGAAGCGTAAATGGGTCAGAAAGTCAATCCTATCGGTCTTAGACTGGGAATTAACCGCAACTGGGAGTCTCGATGGTATCCCGCCAAGGACCGCGCTCCCTCTTTTGTCGCCGAAGACTACAAAATTCGTAAGTTCCTGAAAAAGGAGCTTTTCTATGCGGGGGTGAGCAATATCATCATCGAGCGGACGGTGAAAAAGATCCGTATCACCATCGTTACCGCCCGTCCCGGGATTATCATCGGCAAGCGCGGTGCGGACATCGAGAAACTCAAGGCAAATCTCCAGAAGATGCTGGGCAAAGAGGTTGCCATCAATATCAAAGAAGAGAAACGCCCCCAGGCCTCTGCTCAACTGGCGGCCGAGAACATCGCGACCCAGCTGGAGCGCCGCGTCGCCTTCCGTCGTGCGATGAAAAAGGCGATTCAGGGTGCTCTCAAGTCGGGAGCCAAAGGAATCAAGGTCCAGGTCGCCGGCCGTCTCGGCGGAGCCGAAATGGCGCGTACCGAGTGGTATCTCGAGGGCCGCGTTCCTCTGCATACCCTGCGGGCAAAAATCGACTACGGTTTTGCCGAGGCACTGACCACCTATGGCAACATCGGCGTCAAAGTCTGGATCTTCAAAGGCGAAGTGCTTCAGAAAGGAATCCAGGCCGAGCCCAAGGAAGAGCGCCGCAGCCGTAAACCCAGAAGAAGAGGTGAATAATCATGCTGATGCCCAAAAGAACCAAGTGGAGAAAGCAGCAGAAGGGCCGCAACCGCGGTAAATCCTTCCGTGGAAATAGAATTGAGTTTGGCGAATTTGCCATCAAAGCAACGGAAGCAGGGCGTATCGACTCTCGGCAGATCGAGTCGGCCCGTATTGCCATGACCCGTCGGGTCAGCCGGACCGGGAAAACCTGGATCCGGGTTTTCCCCGACAAGCCTTTGACCAAGAAACCTTTGGAGACCCGGATGGGTAAAGGTAAGGGAGCCGTCGAGAAGTGGGTCATGAATATCAAGCCCGGCCGGATCATCTTCGAGATGGCGGGTGTCCCCGAAGCGTTGGCTCGGGAAGCTCTGACTCTGGCTTGCCATAAGCTTCCTTTCAAGACGAAAATCATTTCAAGGGAAGAGAGCAATGAAATATACTGATTTGCAAGATAAGAGCGTCCAAGAGCTGGAGACGCTGCTCAAAGAGAAAAAGCTGGAAGTTTTCACCCTTCGGGCGAAGCTCAAGACAATGCAGCTGACCAATACCAGCGAGCTGAGAGCGGCTAAAAAAGATGTCGCAAGAATCATGACGGCGTTGAGTGCCGCAAGATCCAAGTAAAGGGTAGAGCATGCCGAAAAGAGTCATTTCAGGAACGGTCATCAAGAAGGCCGGAGACAAAACCGCCACGGTACTTGTAGAGCGGAAGGTTCTGCACCCTCGTTACCACAAGACTGTTAAGCGTTTCAAAAAATATCTGGTACACGACGAGAAGAACGAAAGCAATGTCGGAGATACCGTCAGCGCCATCGAGTGCCGACCGCTGTCGAAGAACAAAGCGTTCCGACTTCTCGAAATCGTTGAGAGAGGAGAGGGCTGATGATCCAGAGTTTCACCCGTCTGAACGTCGCGGACAACAGCGGCGCAAAAGAGATTATGTGCATCAAGGTTCTGGGGGGATCGAAGCGGCGTTATGCCAGCGTCGGAGACGTGATCGTCGCTTCCGTCAAAAAAGCGCTTCCCAACGGAAAGGTCAAGAAAGGTAAGGTCGTCAAGGCCGTAGTCGTGCGGACCAAAAAAGAGATCCAGCGTGAAAACGGGTCCCTGATCCGTTTCGACGACAACGCGGCCGTGATTATCGACGACAAGAAAGAGCCCATCGGCACCCGGATCTTCGGGCCCGTCAGCCGTGAGACACGCTATGCGGGCTTCATGAAGATCGTATCGCTCGCACCGGAGGTATGGTAATGGCAAAGAAATTAAAGATCAAAAAGGGTGATCAGGTGATGATCATCGCCGGTGATGACAAAGGCAAGACCGGCGAGGTCCTTCGGGTCCTGCCCAAGAAAGACGCTGTCATCGTCGCAGGTTGCAAGACCGTTCGTAAGGCGGTCAAGCCCAGCGAGGAGAACAAAGAGGGGGGCTTTATCACCAAAGAGATGCCCATCCACATCTCCAACGTCAAGAAAGTGGAGGGCTGAAGATGAGCCGGATGAAAGAGAAATATGCAAGCATCGTTCCCGCACTTCGGGAAGAGCTGGGGATCCAGAACGTCATGCAGACGCCCAAGCTGGAAAAGATCGTCATCAGCGTCGGTGCCGGGGAAGAGGGCAAGGACAGCAAGCTGATCCAGAATATGGCCGATACCATCAGCCTGATCGCCGGACAGCACGCCGTCATCACCCTGGCTAAGAAATCCGTCGCCGGATTCAAGGCCCGTGAAGGGGCTCCCAGCGGCATCAAGGTCACGCTCCGGGGCGAAAACATGTATAATTTCCTGGACAAACTGATCTCCATCGCCCTTCCCCGGGTGAAGGACTTCCGGGGTGTGCCCCGCAAAGGATTTGATGGACGCGGCAACTACAACTTCGGTCTCGACGAGCAGCTGATGTTTCCCGAAGTGGTCTATGACAATATTATGAAGACCCACGGTATGAACATCACGATCGTCACCAGCACCGACGACGACAAAGAGGCATTCGTCCTGCTGGAGAAGCTGGGCATGCCGTTTGCGAAAGGGAGAAAGTAATGGCAAAGAAGTCTATGATCGCCAAGCAGAAGCGCAAGCCCAAGTTTGCGGTTCAGGCATACACCCGCTGTAACATTTGCGGCCGTCCCCACTCTGTATACAGAGATTTCGGGATCTGCCGGATTTGTCTGAGAAAGATGGCCTCTGAAGGTCAGATTCCCGGCATGCGTAAAGCTAGCTGGTAAACAAGGAGTAAAAGATGATGACAGACATTATTGCAGACTCTCTTACTCGGATCAGAAACGCAGCTCAACGCAGGCTGGAGACGACCGAACTTCTCCACTCCAAGATGATTGAGTCCATCGTTGCGATCCTTGTTGAGAAGGGTTATCTGGAGAGTTATTCGGTCGAAGAAGATGGCAACAAAAAGACCATCAAAGTAGTGCTCAAGTATGACGACAACGGTCAGAGCGTGATCAACGAGATCAAAAAGATCTCCAAGCCCGGTCGTCGTATCTACAAGGGCAAAGAGGAGATCAAGCGTTTCAAGAATGGATATGGAACGTTGATCGTATCCACCAGTGCCGGCGTGCTTCCCAATGATGAAGCCTACAAGCAGGGTCGCGGTGGCGAAGTCATCTGCAGCATCTGGTAAGGAGGAAACATGTCACGCGTAGGAAAAGTACCCGTCACCGTTCCCTCCGGAATCGAGGTGAAGATCGAAGGAACCGAGTTGGTCGCCAAAAAAGGCAACCTGGAGAAGCGCTTGGAGACGCACGGACGCGTCAATGTAGAGGTCAAAGACAACGAGGTGGTCTTTACCCGAAAGGATGACTCCAAAGAGTCCTCCGCCTTTTGGGGGACCTACCGCTCTTTGTTCAACAACATCGTCATCGGCCTGGATCAGGGATTCAAAAAATCCCTGGAGATCAACGGGGTCGGCTACCGGGCCAACGTCAAGGGAAAGACTC